>CAYWTK010000022.1:0-36633 GCA_964460895.1 uncultured Opitutaceae bacterium | reverse complement strand
CCGTCGGACCAGCGGCGGCCGGGCATGACGCGGCCGGTGTTCTCGTCGACGATGACGACCTTGCCGTCCTGCAGGACGTACTCCACGTCGCGCTCGTAGAGCGAGTAGGCGCGGAGCAGCTGGGAGATGGCGTGGATGTCCTCGGAGACGACCTCGAAGCGCTGCTGCAGCTCGCGCTTGGCGTGCTCCTTCTCCTCGGGGGTCCGGCCGGACTCCTTCTCGATCTCCGAGAAGTGGGTGGCGAGGTCGGGGAGGACGAAGGCGTCGGCGTCGTCGGGCCGGAGGCGCTTGCGGCCGATCTCGGTCAGGTCGGCCTGGTGGTTCTTCTCGTCGATGACGTAGAACAGGTCCTCCTTCAGCCGGTACAGCTCCTTCTTGTTGAAGTCGGAGTGCATCTCGACGTCGGCCTTGTCGAGGAGCTTGCGCCACTGCGGGTTCTCCATGAGCCGCAGCAGCTGCTTGTTCTTCGGCATGCCCAGCTTGACCTGGAGCATCTTCATCGCGGCCGACTGCTGCTCGTCGGCGCCGGCGCCGGGCTTCTCGAGGAGCTCGGTGGCCTCCTTGATCAGCTTGTTGACGAGGCGGAGCTGGGCGTCGACGAGCGAGGCCACGCCGGGCCGGAGGCGCGTGAACGGCTGCTCGCGCTCGATCGGGGCGGGGCCGGAGATGATGAGCGGGGTGCGCGCCTCGTCGATGAGGATGGAGTCGATCTCGTCGACGATGCAGAACCAGTGGTCGCGCTGGACCTGGTCCTCCTTGCGCGTGGCCATGCCGTTGTCGCGCAGGTAGTCGAAGCCGAACTCCGAGGCCGTGCCGTAGGTGATGTCGCGGGTGTACATCTCCCGGCGCAGGTCGGAGGGCATCTGCTGCTGGATGCAGCCGACGGTGAGGCCGAGGAACTGGTAGAGGTGGCCCATCCACTCGCTGTCGCGGCGGGCGAGGTAGTCGTTGACCGTGACCAGCTGGGCGTTCTTGCCGACGAGGGCGTTGAGGTAGAGCGGCAGGGTCGCGACGAGGGTCTTGCCCTCGCCCGTCGCCATCTCGGCGATGCGGCCCTCGTGGAGGGCCATGCCGCCGATCAGCTGCACGTCGAAATGCACCATGTCCCAGGTCAGCTCGTGCTCGCACACCACGACCTTGCGGCCGCACAGCCGGCGGGCGCCGTTCTTCACCGCCGCGAAGGCCTCGGGCAGCACCTGGTCGAGCTTCTCGCCGCCCTTCAGGCGCGCGCGGAACTCCTCCGTCTTGGCCCGCAGCTGGTCGTCGGTCAGCGCCTGGTAGCCGCGCTCGATCTCGTTGATCCGGGCGACGACGGGGCGGCACTTCTCCACGTACTTGCGGTGGTGGCGGCCGGCGAACTTCTGGAGGAGGAAGCTGAGCATGAAAGAGCGGAACGAATAGCCCCGGCCCGCCCCTAGGCAACTGGCAAATGGTCCCCGCCCGGGCGCGCCGCGGCCGCCGCCCCCGACCCGGCGGGTGGGCGTCCCCGGGGACCGGGGGAGGAGGCGGGGCCGACCCCGGGGGCCGGGCCGGACGGTCGCGGCGGGCGGACTACTTCAGCAGGTGCTCGCGGATGAACATCACCGTGGCGTGGAACTGGAAGTCGGCGTTCGACTTCTTGCGGAAGCCGTGGCCCTCGTCCTTGGCCTCGAGGTACCAGACCGGACCGCCGTTGGCGCGGATGCGCTCGACCATCTGGATGGACTCGCCGCGCGGCACCCGGGGGTCGTTGGCGCCCTGCACGATGAACATCGGGATGCGGATGCGCTCCGCGTTGTTCAGCGGCGAGATGCGCTCGAAGACCGCGCGCATCTCCGGGTCGCGCTCGTCGCCGTACTCCACGCGGCGCAGGTCGCGGCGGTAGCTCTCGGTGTTGGTCAGGAACGTGATGAAGTTGCTGATGCCGACGACGCTCAGGGCGCAGCGCAGGCGGTCGCTGTAGTGCACGGCGCAGGCCAGCGTCATGTAGCCGCCGTAGCTGCCGCCCGTGACCATGACGCGCGAGGCGTCGAGGTCCGGCTGCCGCGCGATCCAGTCGAGCAGCGCGCCGATGTCCTTCACCGAATCCTCGCGCTTCGGGCCGTTGTCGAGGGCGACGAAGGTCTTGCCGAAGCCGGTCGAGCCGCGGACGTTCGGGAACAGGATCGCGACGCCCAGCTCGTTGAGGAGGTAGTTGTTGCGGCCGATGAAGACCGGCAGCGACTGCCCCTCGGGGCCGCCGTGGATGTTGATGATCACGGGCCGCTTCCCCGCGAAGCGCGCGGGCGGGCGGTAGAGGAAGCCGGAGATCTCGAGCCCGTCGAAGCTCGTCCACTTGACCAGCGCGGGCTCGCTGAGGTTGGCCGCGACCAGGCCGCCGAGCTCGCTCTCGGTCCAGCGGGTCACCGCGCCGGTGTCGACGTCGAGCACGTGGACGTCGCCGACCGAACGCGCGGAACTGGCGGTGAACGCGACATGGCGGTTGTCGCGGTGCCAGCCGCCGCCGCTGAGCTGTCCGACGGGCAGCCCGGCGATCGGCCGGTGCGTCAGCGTGGCGACGTCGAGCAGGAAGGCGCGGTCGACGCCGTCCTCGCTGACCGTGAAGACGGCGCGCTTGCCGTCGTGCGACAGGGAGGCGCCGGAGACGTCGCCCCGGAAGCCCTCGGTCACGACCCGCTCCGCGCCCGTGGCGAGGTCGCGGTACACGAGCCGCTGGAACTCGCTGCCGCGGTCGGTGCCGTAGAGGACGCCCTTGCCGTCCTTGGTGAAGTCGGCGGAGCCGTTGACGACGCCCCGTTCCGCGCGCGGCGTGAACTCCCGCTTCGCCCCGGTGGCCACGTCGACCAGCCAGAGGTGGCTCTCGTTGACGGAGATCATCTCGCCGACCAGCAGCGTCTTCCCGTCGGGCGACCAGTCCTGCACGCCCCAGCCGCCGCCGCTCACCGCCAGCACGAGCCGGTCCGTGGCCTGCGGATCGCGCGGGTCCATCACGTAGATGTCGCGGTCGGCGCCGTTGCGGCGGGTGGAGCCGTAGGCGCGGAGGCGGAAGTCCGGACTCCAGGCGCTGAAGCCGTTCTGCGACCGGCCGCCGTCGGTGAGCAGCGTCACGCGTCCGTCCGCGAGGTCGTAGCGGTAGAGCTGGGAGAACTCGTTGCCGCCGCGGTCGCGCGAGAAGAGGAAGAACTCGCCCCCGAGCGGGTCGAAGCCGCCGGTGCCGACCGGCTCGTCGAAGAACGTCATCTGCCGGCGCGCGCCCATCGGCGCGGAGACGAGGTGCAGCTGGGGCGTGTTGCCGAAGCGGGTCGAGACCAGCATCTCGAGCCTGGTCGGGTGCCAGCCGGCGAAGCCCGCGGAGCGGGACTCCGTGTAGCGCTTCACTTCCTCGGCGATGGCGGCGGGGATCGGCGGGATGCCCTCGACGACGAGGTTCGAGGTCGGGGTGATCGTGTCGGCGGCGCGCAGCGCGAGCGCGCAGGCCAGCACGGGGACGAGCAGGTGGCGGGGGGACAGCATGCGCGCACCCTAGCCGGCCCGGCGCGGCAGGCACGCCGATTTTCGGGGATGGGGCGCGCCCGGGGCTCGATCCGCCGGAATCGCCGGCCGCCGGACCCGTCGGGATTCGGTCCGCGCGCACTCCGCCCCGGGGCGGTCCGCCCGGTCAGACCTTGGTCCGGAAATACGCGATGGTCCGCGCGAGGCCCTCGGCCAGCGGGACGGTCGGCTCCCACTTCAGGTGCCGGCGCGCGAGCGTGATGTCGGGCTGGCGCTGCTTCGGGTCGTCGGCCGGGAGCGGCTTGTGCACGATGCGCGACTTGCCGCCGGTCAGCCGGAGGACCTCCTGCGCCAGCTCCAGCATGGTGAACTCGCCGGGGTTGCCGATGTTGATCGGGCCGACGGTCTCCGTCTGGTTCATCAGGCGCACGAAGCCCTCGATCAGGTCGTCCACGTAGCAGAACGACCGCGTCTGCGTGCCGTCGCCGTAGACGGTGAGGTCCTCGCCCTTGAGCGCCTGGACGATGAAGTTCGAGACCACGCGGCCGTCGTTCGGGTGCATCCGCGGGCCGTAGGTGTTGAAGATGCGGACGATGCGGATATCGACCTTGTTCTCGCGGTGGTAGTCGAAGAACAGCGTCTCCGCGACGCGCTTCCCCTCGTCGTAGCACGAGCGCCGGCCGATCGGGTTGACGTTGCCCCAGTACGACTCCGGCTGCGGGTGCACCGTCGGGTCGCCGTAGACCTCGGACGTGCTGGCCTGGAAGACGCGGGCCTTCACGCGCTTGGCGAGGCCGAGGCAGTTGATCGCGCCCATCACGGACGTCTTCGTCGTCTTGATCGGGTTGTACTGGTAGTGCGGCGGCGAGGCGGGGCAGGCCAGGTTGTAGATCTGGTCGACCTCGAACTTGAAGGGGTCGATCACGTCGTGCCGCACGAGCTCGAAGTCGGGACGCCCGAGCAGGTGGGCGATGTTGGCCTTCGAGCCGGTGAAGAAGTTGTCGAGGCAGATGACCTCGTGCCCGTCCTTGAGCAGACGGTCGCAGAGGTGGGACCCGAGGAAGCCGGCGCCGCCGGTGACGAGGATGCGCATGAAATTGCCGAGTGTGTTTTTCGCGTCTCGCTGGGTCGAGCCGTGAGCCGGGCCCAGCCGGGCGAACGTGGCCGAACGGAAATCGAAAATCGAGAAGCGAAAAGCGGGAATCAGCCCGCCGCCGCCTCGCCCGCCTCGTAGCGCGCGATCCAAGCGCGGCTCCAGGCGGCGAAGTCGCCGGCCTCGAGGCGGGCCCGGGCCTGGGCGACGAGGTCGAGGTAGAAATGGACGTTGTGGATCGAGAGCAGCGTGCTCGCGAGGATCTCGTTGGCCATGACGAGGTGCCGCAGGTAGGCGCGCGAGAAGTGGCGGCAGGTGTAGTTGTCCATGCCCTCCACCAGCGGCGCGGCGTCGCGGCGGTAGCGCTCGTTGCGCACGTTGATCAGCCCGTCGGGGGTGAAGGCCGCGCCGTTGCGCGCCACGCGCGTCGGGTGCACGCAGTCGAACATGTCCACGCCCAGCGCGATCATCTTCAGGATCTGCGGGGGCGTCCCGAGGCCCATCGTGTAGCGGGGCTTGTGCGCCGGGAGGAAGGGCGTCGTCGCCGCCACCTGCTTGACCATCTCCGGCTCGGGCTCGCCCACGCTGACGCCGCCGACGGCGTAGCCGGGGAAGTCGAGCGCGGCCAGGCCCTCGGCCGCCTCGCGCCGGAGGTCGTCGAAGGTCGAGCCCTGCGCGATGGCGAACACGTGGTGGCCGGCGGCGAGGAAGCCGTTTTCGGTCGCCGCCTCCTTGCAGGCCTTCGCCCAGCGGTGGCTCCGCTCCACGGCCCGCGCGCAGGCGTCGCGCGTGCAGGGCCAGGGCGGGCACTCGTCGATCACCATCGCGATGTCGGAACCGAGGTCGGCCTGGATGCCCATCACCTCGCGCGGGCCGAGGAACACGGGCGAACCGTCGAGGTGCGAGGCGAAGGCGATGCCGTCCTCCCGGATCTCGCGCAGCTTCGCCAGCGAGAAGGCCTGGAAGCCGCCGCTGTCGGTCAGGATCGGGCCGTCCCAGCCCATGAACCGGTGCAGCCCGCCGAGCTCGCGCACCAGCGCCGAGCCGGGCCGCAGGGACAGGTGGTAGGTGTTGCCGAGGATGATCTGCGCGCCGCACTCGCGGAGCTGCGCCGGCGTCAGGGCCTTGACCGTGCCCTGCGTGCCGACGGGCATGAAGATGGGGGTCTCGACGACCCCGTGCCGCGTGCGCAGCCGGCCGCGCCGCGCGGCGGTGGCGGCGTCGGTCCGGAGCAGGGTGAAGGTGTCGGACATCGGGGGAATCCACCGCCCCGGCGCGGGCGCGATGACAGGGCGAAGGTACCCGCGCGCTTGACCCACCTGTCAAATCCCGAGTGATTGCCCGCGCCTTGCTGCTCGTCATCGACAACTACGACTCCTTCACCTTCAACCTGGTCCAGTACTTCGGCCAGCTGGGCGTGGCGATGCGGGTCGTGCGCAACGACGAGCTGACGGCGGACGAGGCCGCGGCCCTCGCGCCCGAGCGCGTGCTCCTCTCGCCCGGCCCGTGCACGCCCAACGAGGCCGGCATCACGCTCGACGCCTTGCGCGTCTTCGGCGGCCGCGTGCCGATCCTCGGCGTCTGCCTCGGCCACCAGGCGATGGGCCAGTACTACGGCGGGAAGGTCGTCCGCGCCGGCCGCCTGATGCACGGCAAGCGCTCGCCCATCCTCCACCGCGGCACCGACCTCTTCGCCGGCCTCCCCTCCCCCTTCACCGCCGCGCGCTACCACTCGCTGCTGGTCGAGCGGGACTCCGTGCCCGCCTGCCTCGAGGTCACGGCCGAGACCGCCGAGGGCGAGATCATGGGCCTGCGCCACCGCGAGCTGCCGGTCTGGGGCGTGCAGTTCCACCCGGAATCCGTCGCGACCGAGCACGGGCTGCGGATCCTGCGGAACTTCCTCGCGCTGGGCTAGCGCACCGGCGCTCCGCCCCGCCGCGGAACGACCGAATTTCTTTCGTGTGTTCCGCCGCAATCGCCGGCAACACTTCCCCCGACCCATGCGCTGCCCGAAGTGCACCTCCATCGAGGACAAGGTGATCGACTCCCGCATCGCCCGCGACGGCAACACCATCCGCCGGCGCCGCGAGTGCCTGGAGTGCGGCCACCGCTTCACCACCAACGAGTCGCTCGTCCGCGACAGCCTCGTGGTGATCAAGCGCGACGGCCGCACCGAGCCGTTCATGCGCGACAAGCTCGTCGCCGCGGTCCGCGCCGCCTGCCACAAGCGGCCGGTGGACGGGGAGCAGATCTACATGCTGGTCGAGGACGTGATCGACGCCGTCGAGGCCGCGCACGAGAGCCAGGCGCCGACCCGCGCCATCGGCGAGCAGGTCATGCTCCGCCTGCGCCAGCTCGACCAGGTCGCGTACGTCCGGTTCGCCAGCGTGTACAAGGAGTTCCGCGACGTGAACGAGTTCGTGGACGAGATCACCAGCCTCGAGCCCGGCCGCCCGGCCCCGCCGCGGGGCCCGAAGCCATGACGCGCCCCGCCCGCCTGCGCCGGCTGCACTTCCTCAACGCGCTCTTCGCGCCCCTCACCGGGCACGACCTCTACCTGGCGCAGCAGATCGACGAGGCGATCGCGACGACCCTGCCCGACGCGGCCGAGCGGCCCGCGACCGACCCCGACTTCGTGCAGGCCGCGGCCGCGCTCTTCGCGCGCCTCTGCGGCGACGGCGCCGGACGCGGGTTCTTCCACTGGGACGCGTCGGACGCGGCCGAGGCCACGCCCCTCTTCGCCCGCGCCCAGCTGATGCAGGGCCTGAAGCAGCTCGCCACCTGCGACGAGGCGACCGTGCTCGTGACCAACCTCCGCTCCTCCCACGTCCCCGCCGCCGGCCGCTGGAGCCCGCGCCGCCGGCGCGACTACGACGAGACCCTCGACCTCCTCCGCCACCTCACCGCCGCCCGCACCCGCCGCGGCGCGAACGTGAACCTGCTTTTCCTCTAGGGGAACCTCGAATCTGGCCCGTCAAGGCGCGCTTCGCCTGATTCTCCCGCAATCGAAACGGTTGCACAGGAGGCCGCAGGGAGCGCAGAGACAG
The DNA here is from genome assembly GCA_964460895.1 of uncultured Opitutaceae bacterium. Classification (GTDB taxonomy): domain Bacteria; phylum Verrucomicrobiota; class Verrucomicrobiia; order Opitutales; family Opitutaceae; genus Didemnitutus. The sequence goes on along the minus strand of CAYWTK010000022.1, from coordinate 29,022 downwards.
CCATGCATCCGCTCTTTCCGCGCGCCGCCCGACTCACCCAAAGGATCATCGGTGCCGCGGTGGAGGTACACGAGGACAAGGGGCCTGGGCTGGTCGAGTCGATCTATGAGTGGTGCCTCCTGCGCGAGTTGGAACTCCGACACTTGTCCGCCTCGAATCAGAAGTTGGTGCGGGTCCGCTACAAGGGGTTCGTGCGCGAGGAGCCACTCCGCTTCGACCTTCTCGTGGAGGACTGCGTTCTTGTTGAAGCCAAGGCGGTCGAGAAGATCCTCCCGATCCACAAGGCCCAACTGCTCAGCTACATGAAGCTGCTCGACGTCCCCCTTGGACTTCTCATCAACTTCAACGAACACCGGCTCACAGACGGCGTCTCTCGCTTGATCCTGGCGAAAGCCGACTCCTGAACTCTGCGCTCTCTGCGTCCTCCTGTAGAACTCTCCCATGACGAAGACCCTCTTCCAGCGCATCATCGACCGCGAAATCCCCGCCCAGCTCGCCCACGAGGACGAGCATTGCGTGGCGATCCACGACATCCACCCGCAGGCCCCGGTGCACGTGCTCGTCATCCCGAAGCGGCCCATCGCGCGCGTCGGCGCGGCGACGACCGACGACCAGGCCGTGCTCGGCCACCTCCTCCTCTCGGCCGCGGCCGTCGCGCGGAAGCTCGGCCTCGACGCGTCCGGCTACCGCCTCGTCGTCAACAACGGCCGCGACGGCGGCGAGACCGTCCCGCACCTCCACGTGCACCTGCTCGGCGGCCGACCGCTCGGCTGGCCGCCGGGATGATTCGATTGCGGAGTGCGGAATGCGGAGTGCGGATTATTGGTCCGTCTTCGTTTCCGGACGGGCTGGCGGTGGGAGAGGCCTCGTTGACGCGCGTACGGACGTAGCCTGGCCGAGGCCACACCTTGGCGGACCGGATGTCCGGCACATCTCGTTTCCACGCATCAGCAACACCGGACGCGGAGGCGGTCCCGGATAATCCGCACTCCGCATTCCGCACTCCGCAATCGGATCACTGGAGGTGCTTCGCCAGCCAGTCGTGCACCTCGCGGTAGAAGTGGCGACTGTTCTCGCCCTTGAGGATCCAGTGGTTCTCGTCGGGGAAGACGACCAGGCGGCTGGGCACGTTCAGGCGCTGCTGGACGGCGAAGTTCTGGAGCGACCCGTTGAGCGGCACGCGGAAGTCGAGCTCGCCGATGGTGATAAGGATGGGCGACCGGAAGCCCGTGCCGGCGGCGTGGTTGCCGCCCTGGTAGAACGGGCTCTGCTCGCGCCACACCGCGGTGCCCGCCCAAGGCAGGCCGCCGTTCTGCGTCTCGCGGTTCCACATCGTGTCGCTCGTGCTCCACTGCGCGCCGAGGTCCATCAGGCCGGCGTGCGAGACGACGGCCTTGTAGCGCGTGGTCGTGGCCTGGATCCAGTTCGCCATGTGGCCGCCGTAGCTGGCGCCGCCCGCGGCGAGGCGCGAGCCGTCGGCGAAGGGGTAGCGCTTCACGACCTCGTCCACGGCCTCGTTGACCTCGTCGCACGGGGTCTTGAGCGGGTCGTGCTTGATGCGGCGGGAGAACTCCTCGCCGAAGCCGGTCGAGCCGGTGTAGTTCGTCAGCACGACCAGGTAGCCGGGGCGCGCGAGGAGGTGGTAGTTCCAGCGGATGACGAAGGTGTCGCGCCACATGTTGGCGAAGCCGCCGTGGATCACGGTGAACACGGGGTACTTCTTCGCCGGGTCGAAGCCCGGGGGCCTGATGAGCATGTTGTGGATGTCGCGCCCGCGGTTGCTCTTGAACCAGAAGTGCTCGACGCCGCCGGCCCAGTCGATCTGGGCCGCGCGCTCCGCGTTGAAGCGCGTCAGCGCGCGCGGGCCGCCGTCGAAGCGCCAGACCTCCGGCGGGCTCATGACGGAATCCCACGTGCCCACCAGCGCCGCGCCGCCCGCGGCCAGCGCGCCGATGCAGCCCGTCGCGGGCGAGGGCTCCTCCCGCACCGCGCCGCCGGCGAGGGGCACGGAATGCAGCCGCTCGAGGCCGGCGTGCTCGAAGGTGAAGTACACGCGGTCGGAGCCGTCCGGCACGGCGTACCGCGAGACGGAGCGGTCGAGCGCGGCCGTCAGCACCTGCCGCCCGCCGCGCGCGGGCCAGTCGAAGCGGACGAGCCGGCTGTTGTTGTACACCTCGTCGTTGTTGGCGGTGAACGTGGCGAGCAGCACGCGGCCGTCCGCCGCGAACTCCAGCTGGCCGTAGTTGCCCGCGTCGCTCGTCAGCTGCCGCGGCTCGCCGCCGGCCAGCGCGACTTCGAACAGGTGGGTGGGCACGTCGGCGCGCGCCGCCTCGTGGCGGTTGGTCGCGGCGACGAAGACGACGCTGGCGCCGTCCGGCGCCCACTCGGCCTCGAGGTTCTGGCCGTCGTCGCCCTGGGAACCGCCGTAGCCCGGCAGTTCGAGCAGCTTCGTGCCGGCGAGGAGATTGCGCGCCTTGGCCCCGGCCTTCGCCTCCTGCACCCAGAGCGTGCCGCGCCGGTCGTCCAGCCAGCGGTCCCAGAACCGCGGCGGGAAGGTCTCGTAGGCGCGGGCCGTGTACTTGCGCTCCCTGCGCTCCTTCGCGGCCTGCTTGATCGCATCCTCGTCCTGCGCGCCGGGATAGAAGTCGCTGACGAACAGGAGCTGCTTCCCGTCGGGGCTGAACTTCGGGCTGCGCACGCCAAGGGACTGGGCGGTGACGCGCTCCGCCTCGCCGCCGGCCGCGAGGTCGAGCACGTAGGCCTGCGCCGCCTCGTCGCCCTCGCGGCGCGCGGTGAAGACGATCCGCCGGGAATCCGGCGACCAGCTCACGCCGCCCTCGCCGGCCTTGGAGAACGTCAGCCGGCGGGGCGCCGAGCCGTCCGTCAGCGACTGGACCCAGAGGTCGGAGGACACGTCCTTCGGGTCGTAGGCCGGCTCGGTCACGGAGAATACGATCCACCGGCCGTCGGGGCTCGGCACCGGGGCGCCGACGCGCTTCATCAGCCAGACATCCTCGTGGGCGATCGGGCGCACCGCGGCCAGGACGAGCGCCGGCAGGGCCAGGAAAAGGGCGAACAGGGCGGGGGCGAGGGGTTTACGCATGCGGGTATCCCAAGGCTTTTTCCCGGGCGCCGCCCACCAAAAAACGGCCGCTTGAAATATTTCGCCGGCGGTCCACGTCCTACCACCTACCTTCGGTCAGGAAACAAACGGCCGAAATCCCTGTATCTAACCCTTACCAAGCCATGAACCGCCTCACCTCCTCCCTCTCCCGCGGAACCACCGCGCTCCTGCTGGGCGCCGCCCTCCTCTCGGCGGGCTGCTCCACCACCGACGAGCCCACGATGGGCGAGCGTCGCGCCGCCGGCGCCGCGCTCGCCGGCGCCATCCTCGGCGCCATCGTCGGCCACCAGTCCGGCGAAGCCGGAGCCGGAGCCGCCGTCGGCGCCGCCGCCGGCGCCATCATCGGCGGCATCTCCGGGTCCGCCGAGGACCAGCGCCTCGCGGAGGCCCGCCAGCGCCGCCAGGTCGCCGAGGAGCGCGCCGGCCGCGAGCGCGCCGAGGCCGAGGTCATGCGCCAGCGCCAGATCGCCCAGGGCAAGAGCATCGAGGACCCCGAGCTGCTCGCCGCGCGCCAGCGCGCCGAGGCCGCCGAGGCCGAGCTCAACCGCCTCCGCAAGGAGGAGGCCGACGCCCTCCGCAAGGCCCAGGAAATGGCCGCCTTCCGCGAGCGCGAAGCCGCCGCCAAGGCCGAGATCGACCGCATGCGCGGCACCACGCCGCCGCGGAACTGAGCCGCGTCGGCCGGGCGCGCAGCGCCCGGCCCCCGGTCGAGGGTCAAAAGGTCGAGGGTCGAGGGTCGAGAGGTCGAGGGTCGAAAATCCTCCGCTTTCGCTTTCCCCGTTCTCTTTGACTTTCTCACCGTCGCGCCGCGCCGGTGAGACCGCGTGGGAGCAGTCCGTGCGGCTGCCTCCAGTCGTTCTCGTTCCTCGTTCTCCTTCTCGTTCTTACCTCCCGCCTCGCCCCCGAGCGCAGGGATCCGGTCGTAGCGGAAGCCGTGAGGCTTTCGCGGCTCGCCGCCGCACGAATCTCACGAACTCTCCGCCATCGGACCCGGAAACAGGAGACCGCAGAGGTAACGGAGGTTCGCTCCAGCCCTCTGCGCCCTCGGCAGCCTCCAGTTCAGTTCCGCCGAATGCCGCCGCGCGGCCAAAGTCTCACGATTTCGGCTACGATGAGGGTAGCGGCCCCCTCCGGGCGACGGTCGACAGGCGAGGCAAGCTGGGGAGAAAGACGAAAGAGAAAGATCCCGGGCCGTGTCCTCAGCCACCTGGAATCGGCGTGGATCAGCCGAGATAAGCGCCCCACCCTAGAACTCGAGGAGCGCCCCGCTACCGACCCCGCGCCTCGTACGTCCCGTCCGCGCGGCGGGCGACGAGGCGCTTGAGCTCGAGCAGCAGCAGGGCCGACGCCACCGCGGGCGCGGCGAGACCGGTGCGCTCCGCGAGGGAGTCCGTGCCGAGCAGCGAGCCGTCCGCGAGACCCGCCAGGACGCGCCGCTCGTCCTCGCCGAGTCCGCCCCCGACGGTCTCGAGCACGCTCGGCTCGCCCTCCCGCGGCGGGATGCGCCCGGGCTCGAAGCCGTCGAAGTGCGCGAGCTCCTCCAGGAGGTCGTCGAGCTTCGTGAACAGCGTCGCCCCGTCGCGCAGCAGCTGGTGGCAGCCGGCGCTCGTGGGCTGGTCGATCCGCCCCGGCACGGCGAACAGCAGCCGCCCCTGCTCGCCGGCGAAGCGCGCGGTGATCATCGCGCCGCCGTCGACGTCGCTCTCCACGACGACCACCGCCCGGCTCATGCCCGACACGATGCGGTTGCGCATGGCGAAGGACTGACGGTCCGCGCGCCGGCCGAAGGGAAACTCCGTCAGCACCGCCCCGGTCTCCGCGATGCGCCGGTAGAGGCCGACGTTCTCCGGCGGGTACACGAGGTCGAGCCCGGTCCCGAGCACGGCCACCGTCGGTCCGCCGCCCTGCAGCGCGCCCTCGTGCGCGGCGGTGTCGATGCCGCGCGCCAGGCCGCTCACGACGCAGTAGCCGAGCCGCGCCAGGTCCGACGCCAGCCGCCGCGCCACGCCCTGCCCGTAGAGCGTCGTGCGCCGGCTGCCCACAATCGCGACGCACGGATGACCGCAGGCGTAGGCCCCGAGCCGGTAGAGCGCGATGGGCGGATCCGCGGTCTCCCGAAGCAGCGCCGGATAACCCGCATCGCCGGCGACGAGGTAGTCCGCCCCGGCCCGCGCCAGCCAGTCCTCCTCCTTCACGAGGTCGAAATGCGCGCTCCAGCCCGCGACGGCTGCGCTCGTCCCGGGCCCGACGCCCCGCACCCGCTCCAGCCGCTCGCGGTCCGCGCGCAGCACCGCCACGGGGTCCCCGCCGAACTCCGCCAGCAGGCGGTTGAGCACCACCGGGCCGATGTTCGGCAGGTCGTTGAGGATGAGCAGGGCCTGGCGGGCGGTGAGCGGCGGGGAATCCATCGGGGGCGCTCCCCGGTCCGCCGCGCCCGGTTCAACGGTCCGCGGTCAGCGCCGGGTGCAGGTGGTCGAGGAGCTGCGTCGTCCGCACGGCGACCTGGCCCCGGTCGCGCGCGAGGAGGTCCGCGGCGCGGCCATGCCAGAACACCGCCTGCGCGGCCGCGAGGGCCAAGTCTCCCGGATTTCCGGCGGCCACCGCGCCGAGCAGCCCCGCCAGCAGGTCGCCGCTGCCGCCGCGCGCGAGCACGGGACCGCCCGCGAGCGCGAGGTAGGCGCGTCCGCCCGCTTCGACCCGCGTCGGCGCGCCCTTGCGCACGAGCACCGCGGGCGCGCCCGGCCACGCCGCGGCGATCCGCGCCCACTCCCCGTCGTGGGGCGTCGCGACGATTCGGTCCGCGCGCGCCGCCGCCACGACTTCGGGACGCAGCGCGTCGGCGTCGAGCACGAGGGGAACCTCCGCCGACCGGACGAACGCCGCCACCGCCGCCACGGTCGCCGCGTCCGCGCCGAGCCCCGGTCCGACCACCGCGACCTGCGCCCGCGCCGCGGCGCGCTGGAGGAGCGGCACCGCCGCCGCCCCGATCCCGCCCGATTCCCCGAGCGGCAGGCCCGTCCACATCGCCTCGGGCACGCGGGCGGCGAACTCGGGCACGAGGAACTCCGGCACGGCCGCGGTCACGAGCCCGGCCCCGCCGTGCAGCGCCGCCTGCACCGCCATGAGCGCCGCGCCCGGGTAGGCGCGCGAGCCGCCGACGACGAGCACGTGGCCGTGCGCGCGCTTGTCGGAGCGCGCGGCACGCAGCCGCGCGAGGGGCGCGAGCAGGTCCGGGACCAGCACGCGCTCGCCGGACCCGGCCGCCGCGTCGGCCGGGTCCGCGAAGAACCCGAGGTCGAGGTACCGCAGCCGCCCCACCCACGCGGCGTGCGCGGGGGCGGCGGCGGGACGCTTCACGCTGCCGGTCGCGTACGTGAAGTCGGCGCGGAACACCGTCTTCGCCGCCCCCTCCTCCCCCAGCCCGCTCGGCAGGTCCACCGCGGCGCGCAGCCGGATCCGCGGGTGCGTGTTCACCCAGGCGAGGAGTTCGCCGTCGGCTTCGGCGAGGGGCGGACGGAAGGAGAAGCCGAAGAGGCCGTCGAGGCAGGCGTCGTACGACTCGAACGCGCGCTTGAGCTCCGCGGCCCCGATCGGGCGCACGCGCGCGCCGGCGGCGGCGCGCAGCTCGCCCCACGCGCGCCGGGCGAGCGGACGCAGCGACTCCTCGCCCGCGGCGAGGACGACGTCGGCCCGCGCCTCCGGCCGGGCGGCGAGCAGCGCGGCGGCCGCGAGCAGGGCGTCGCCGCCGTTGTGCCCCCGGCCGGCCAGCACGAGCAGCCGCGCCGACGCGGGCAGGCCGCCGATCTCGCGGCAATCCTCGAGCACGGCGCGACCCACCGCCGCGCCGGCGCGCACCATCGCGTCCCATGCGGACCCGTCGTCCGGCAGCAGGCGCGCCTCCAGCGCCCGCGCCTCGGCGCAGGTGAGGACCGGATGCGACGGGAGGAGCGGCATGGGCCGAGGCTACCTCCGCCGAGCCGGTGCGGCCAAGCTCAACCTCCCCCGGCGCCGGCGGCCGGAAGGGAGCGGAAATGCACGGTGTCGCCCGTCCGCCGCGCCTCGATCCGCCCCGGCGCCGCCTCCCCCGCGGCCGCGGGCAGCGGGAAGACCGCCACGTCGCCCTCCCACGCGAGCCCGGCGCGCACGCGCGCGAACTCCGCCTCGACCTCCGCGAGCGTCGGACCCGCCGCGCGGGGCGGCGCGGCCGTGACCGCGAACGGCGGCGCGACGTACGGCGGTGGCTCGGGCTTCCAGAACGCGAGGTGGCCGAAGCCGACGCCGAGGACGAAACCGGCGGCGAGCCAGAAGGGAGCGGGGAGACGGCGGGAGTTCATGCGAGCATCAGAAGTGGGATACCGGGGACACGGAGGCAAACCGGAGGCCAGCGAGGAAGGGAGCCACGCTCAAGCCAACGCGCCTACGGGCCAGCGGCCGCCGCTCCGTGTCGTCCGTGCCTCTGTGGTTCGACTTCGTCCGCCGGAATCACGGGCAAGCGCTCCAACGCTCAGTCTCCGAAAACCGCCTCGCGCTCGGCGCGGGTCAATTCGCGCCAGGCACCGGGCGCGAGCCCGAGGGCGCCGAGGGTGAGGGCGCCGATGCGGGCGCGCACGAGGCGGAGCGTGGGGTGGCCGACGGCGGCGGTCATGCGGCGGACCTGGCGGTTGCGGCCCTCGGTCAGCTCCAGCGCGAGCCAGCAGTCGGGCACGTTCCGGCGGAACCGCACCGGCGGGTCGCGCGGCGGGAGCGCGGGCGCGGGATCGAGCCGGCGCGCGCGGCAGGGACGCGTGGGCCGGCCGTCGAGGACCACGCCGGCCGCGAGGCGGGCGAGCGCGGCCGCGTCGGGCACGCGCTCCACCTGCACCCAGTACTCGCGCGGATGGCCTCGCTCCGGGTCGAGCAGGCGCGACGCGAGGCCGGGCTCGTCGGCCAGCAGCAGCAGGCCCTCGCTGTCCGCGTCGAGCCGCCCCAGCGGGTACACGGCGCGCGGCAGCCCGAACTCCGCCAGCGTCCGCCAGCGCGAGCCGGGCTCGGGGGTGAACTGGGAGAGGACGCCGTAGGGCTTGTGAAGAGCGAGCAACATGGCGCCGGCGGCCTTGAGGTGAACGGCGCCACCTGCCTTCCTCAAGCCCGATGTCCCCGCCCACCCCCTCGGTCCCCGCGATCTTCCTCGCGGCCCTGCGGCTGGGCTGCACGTCGTTCGGCGGGCCGGTGGCGCACCTCGCGTACTTCCGGCGCGACTACGTCGAGCGCCGGCGGTGGATCTCCGAGGCGGACTACGCCGAGCTCGTCGCGCTCTGCCAGTTCCTGCCGGGACCGGCGAGCAGCCAGACGGGCTTCGGCATCGGCTACCGCCTGCGCGGCTGGGCGGGCGGCTGGGCCGCGTGGCTGGGGTTCACGCTGCCGAGCGCGGTGCTGATGGTCGGTTTCGCGCTGGGACTCGACGCGGTCGGCGGCTTCGCGGGTTCCGGCTGGCTGCGCGGACTCAAGGTCGCCGCCGCGGCCGTCGTGGCCCACGCGGTGCTCGCGATGTGGCGCTCGCTCGCTCCGGACGCCCCGCGCTCCGCCCTCGTGCTCGCCGCGGCCGGAACCTTGCTCCTCGTCGACGCGCCGGCGCTGCCGCTCGTCGTGATCGCGGCCGGCGCGGGCGTCGGCCTCGCCCTCGGACACGCACAGGTGCCGCCCGCCGTGGCTCCGGCGCCTGCGGGCGGCGGGCGGAGCTCCACCGTCGTTCCCCTGCTCCTCCTGGTCGGACTCCTCGCGGCGCTGCCGGTGGCGGCGGGGCTCGGCGGCTCGCGGCTGCTCGGGCTCGCGGACGCGTGCGCGCGCGCGGGCGTCCTCGTCTTCGGCGGCGGGCACGTCGTGCTGCCGCTGCTCGAACGCGAGCTGGTCGCGCCCGGGCTCCTGACACCGGAGCAGTTCCTCGCCGGCTACGCGGCCGCGCAGGCCGTGCCCGGGCCGCTCTTCACGTTCGCCGGCTACGTCGGCACGCTCGTCGCAGGCGTGCCCGGCGGACTCGTCGCCCTGGCCTGCCTCTTCCTGCCGGGCCTTCTGCTGGTGCCGGCGACGCTGCCGGTCTGGGCGACCCTGCGCCGCCGGCCCGCCGCCGCGGCCGCGCTGCGCGGAGCCAACGCCGCCGTGGTCGGCCTGCTCCTCGCCGCCCTCGTGTCCCCGGTGGGAACCTCCGCGCTCACCGACCTGCCGAGCGCCCTCGTCGCCCTCGCCGCGTTCGGCGCGCTCCACGCGCCCCGCGTCCCCGCCTGGGCCGTCGTGCTCGCCTGCGCCGGCGCGGGCCCGCTCCTGTCTTGATTCGGCGCCGGCTCCCGGGACACGGTCACCGCATGCGCGCGATCCTTCCGCTGCTCCTCCTGTCCGCCGCCGTGCTCGCGTCGGCCGCGCCGCCCGCCGCCGAGAGGATCGCGAGCCCGGCCGGTCGCGGCGCGATGGCCCCGGCGCTGGCCCCGCTGCCGGACGGCGCCGTGCTGCTCTCGTGGCTGGAGCCGCTGGCGTCCGGCGGCTGGACCCTGCGCTGCCGCGAGTTCGATCCCGTCGGTCTCCGTTGGTCGGCGAGTCGGGAGATCGCGCGCGGCGAGGACTGGTTCGCCAACTGGGCCGACACCCCGACCGTCACGCCGCTCGGCGGCGATGCCCTCATGGCCTTCTGGTTCGTGGAGAATCCGGCCGCCGCCGCGGCCGCGCACGAAAACGACCACGGCCCGGGCTACCACGCGCGCTACAGCCTGTCCTCCGACCGGGGCGCGACGTGGACCCCGGCGCAGCGGATCACCGGGGAGAGTGGCGTGACCGAATTCGTCGCGGCCATCGGTCTCGGAGAAAACGAACGGGCGCTGGTCGCGTGGCTCGACGGCCGCGGCCGCCCCCACGGACCCCAAAGGCTCTACGCGCAGACGTTCCTCGCGGACGGACCCGACCGACTCGTCGACGCCTCAGTCTGCGACTGCTGTCCCCTCGCGCTCGCGCGGACGAAGGACGCCGTGCTGCTCGCCTACCGCGGACGGACCGAGCGCGAGGTCCGGGACATCCGCCTCGCCCGCTGGCAGGACGGGCGCTGGAGCCCTCCGGAACCGCTGCACGAGGACGGCTGGACCATCGCCGGCTGCCCGGTCAACGGCCCGCGCCTCGCGGCCCACGGCGACGACGTGCTGGCGGTCTGGTACACGGCCGCCGGGGACGCTCCCCGCGTGCTCGCCCGCCGCTCGCGGGACGGGGGCAGGACTTTCGGGGACGTCGTGCGGCTCGACGAAGGCAAGCCGGTCGGCCGGGTCGACGCAGTCATCCGACCCGACGGCTCGGCCTTCGTCCTCTGGCTCGAGGCGCCCGCGGCGGGCGAAGGACAGGTCGGGCGCCTCCTGCTCCGTCGCGTGGCGGCGGACGGCACGCCCGGGCCGGTCCGCTCCCTCGCCTCCGTCACGGCCGCGCGCTCGTCGGGCTACCCCCGCCTCGCCCCGCTGGGCCCCGGTCGTGCGCTCGTCGTGCACACCGCCCCGGAGGGCATCGCGGCCTTGCTGGTCGACTGGGACTGACTAGTTTTTTCCCCCGATGAAACTGCGTCCCGCCCTGTCCACCCTGTTCCTCGCGCTGCTCGCCCCGCTGGCCGCCTCGGCCAAGGACTGCGCCTGCGCCGACTGCAAGTGCGGTGCCGACTGCGCCTGCGCCGCCAAGGCCGAGAAGCCCGACGCGCCGCTCCACCCGCTCGTCGGCGTCGTGCGCGAGGTCATGCCGGACCGGCAGGCGCTGCTCGTGAAGCACGAGGAGATCCCGGGCTTCATGAAGGCCATGACCATGCTGCTCCGCGTCGAGCCCGAGGTCCTGACCCGGGTGAAGAAGGGCGACGCCATCACGGCGAAGCTCGGCCGCGACGCGGACGGCAAGTGGTTCCTCCGCGACGTCGCGGTGACGGCCCCGGCCTCCTGAGCCGGCCGGCTACTGGACGCGCTTCACGCGCACCCAGAGTCCCTCGGGGAGCACGGCGAGCTTCCAGGTGCCGAAGCCGCCGGGCCGGATCTCGACCTCCGGGTTGTCGCGCCGCGGGAACGCCCGCAGGTCGTTGTCCGCGACCGCCCACGACTGGCCGTTCTCCAGCCGGAAGACCGTGCCCTTGCCCCAGCCGCGGAACGCGCCGACGAGCCGGGAGCGGATGACGGTGTCGGCCGGCGGCGTGCGCTCGAACCCGAGCTGGCGCTTCTCCTCCTCCGCCACCTTGGCCCGGACCTCGGCGGCGGCGCGGGCGCTGGCGGCGGCGACCTCCGACGCCGCCCTCTCGGCCGCCCAACGGGCGGCGAGGGCGTCGAGCAGCGTCCGCTGCTCGGGCGTCAGGTCGGCGATGCCCGCGGCGCGGCGCTCCCCGGGCGTGAGGTGGCCGTAGAAGTTGCCCGGCCCCGAGGCGGCGGCGGCGAGCGGGAGGACCAGGAGGAACAGCAGGGAGCGCATGCCCGCAGGAAAACGTTCCCGCGCGCGGCCGCCACCCCGAATCGCCGGCCGCGGCGCGGCGGGATTGCGGTGGCGCCGGGCGCCGGGACGGCTTGAGTGCGCGCATGGACGTCCAACGGCTCTTCGTCGCCCTCGTGCCCCCGCCCGTGGTCCGGTCCGAGCTCGCGGCCGCCGCGATTCCGCTCGCCGGGGCGCGGTGGGTGCCGGAGCCCAACCTGCACCTCACCCTGCGCTTCATCGGCGACTGCGAACCGGCCCGCGCGGAGGCCCTGGCCGCGGCGCTGGCGGCGGTGCGCGTCGAGCCCTTCGTGCTGCCGGTGGGCGGGCTGGGCGTGTTCCCCTCGCGCGGGCCGGCGCGGGTGCTGTGGGCCGGCGTCGGACGCGCCCACACGCGGCTGTTCCAGCTGCGCAAGCAGGTGGACGAGGCGCTGCTCGGCGTGGACCTGACGCTGGACGTGCACCACTTCCAGCCGCACTTCACCCTCGCCCGGCTGGATCCCGACTACGACGCCAAGGCCCTCGCGCGCCTGCTCGAGCGGCGCGACGCGTTCGAGGCGCCGCCGTTCCGGGTGGACGCGTTCCACCTGCTCGCCAGCGAACCCGGCCCCGGCGGGGTGCCGCGCTACCGGCCGGTCCGCGCCTACGCGCTGACCACCTGACCGCCCGGTTGCGGCCCCGTCCCGCGTCGCGCTCCCGCGGCCCGGACCCGCGGATTACCCCGAAAGCACTACGCGCCCGGCTGTGTATCCGTTTGCGAAACGGCCGGGCCGGCGCCTAGTCTTCGCCCCTTCCCCATGAAGCCCCATCGACTGCTGCTCGTGCTGGCGCTCGGCGCCGGCGGCCTGTTCGCCCAGAAATCCGACGACGAGACGCGCCTGCTGCGCTTCCCCGCCACCAACGGCGAGACCATCGTCTTCTCCTACGCCGGCCAGCTCCACGCCGTGCCGGCCGCCGGCGGCGTCGCCCGCCGCCTCACCGACGGACCCGGCTACGCCATCTTCCCGCGCTTCTCCGCCGACGGGAAGCAGCTCGCCTTCACCGCCCAATACGACGGCAACACCGAGGTCTACGTCATGCCCGCCGCCGGCGGCGTGCCGAAGCGCCTGACCGTCTCGGCCACGCTGGACCGCGACGACCTCGCCGACCGCATGGGCCCGAACAACATCGTCATGGGCTGGCGCAACACCGCCCCGGAGGTCGTCTTCCGCTCCCGCTGGCGCTCCTTCAATCCCTTCATCGGCGAGCTCTACACGGTCGGGATGGACGGCGACGTGCCGACGCAGCTGCCCGTGCCGCGCGGCGGGTTCCTGTCCTATTCGCCCGACGACACGAAGATCGCCTACAACCGCATCTTCCGCGAGTTCCGCACCTGGAAGAACTACCGCGGCGGCATGGCCGACGACGTGTGGATCTTCGACCTGAAGAGCGGCGCGCTGGAGAACATCACCAACGACCCGGCGCAGGACATCTTCCCGATGTGGGCGCCGAACGGCCGCATCTACTTCGTCTCGGAGCGCACCGGCCGCGGCAACCTCTTCGCCTACGACCTCGCGACGAAGAAGACCCGGCAGGTCACGCAGTTCACGGACTTCGACGTCAAGTTCCCCTCGCTCGGCAAGGGCGCCATCGTCTTCGAGCAGGGCGGCCGCATCTGGCGCCTCGACCTCGCGACCGAGAAGGCCGCGCCGGTCCGCATCGTGGTGCAGGAGGACGGCGCCGGCGCCCGGCCGGCCGTGGTCAACGCCGCCCGCTTCGTGCAGGGCCTCGACCTCGCCCCCGACGCCGCCCGCGTGGCCGTCGTCGCCCGCGGCGACGTCTTCACCGCCCCGGCGAAGAACGGCCCGGTGCGCAACCTCACCCAGACCTCCGGCGTGCACGAGCGCGGCGCGGCCTGGTCGCCCAACGGCAAGTGGATCGCCTACCTCTCCGACGCCTCGGGCGAGTTCGAGATCCACCTCCGCCCGCAGGACGGCAAGGGCGAGGCCGTCGCCCTCACGAGCGGCGCGGACACCTATCCCTTCAACCCGGTCTGGTCGCCCGACTCCCGCAAGCTCGCCTGGGCCGACCGCAAGCAGCGGCTGCGCGTGGTGGACATCGAGACCAAGGCCGTGACCGTCGTGGCCGAGAACCCCGAGTCGCTCATCTTCCAGTTCGCCTGGTCGCCCGACTCGCAGTGGATCGCCTACGTCCGCGACGGCGTCGTCGGCCACAGCCGCATCGTCCTCCACAGCCTCGCCGACGGCAAGAGCCTCGACGCGACCGACGGCTGGTACGACGTGGGCAACCCGACGTTCAGCGACGACGGCAAGTGGCTGCTCTTCACCTCGGCCCGCGACTTCAACCCGATCTATTCGGACACGGAGTGGAACCACGCCTACCAGAACATGGAGCGCGTCTACCTCCTCGCGCTGGCCAAGGACACGCCCTCGCCCTTCGCGCCCAAGAGCGACGAGGTCGAGGTCGCCAAGGACGAGCCGAAGAAGGACGAGGCGAAGAAGCCGGATGCCGCGAAGGACGCCGAGCCGACCAAGGCCGACGAGAAGGCCGTCGCCGAGGCCAAGCCGGCCGAGAAGCCCGACGCCCCGGCCGCCGACAAGCCCGCGGCGCCCAAGGGCGCGCCCGGCGCCGACAAGGCCAAGGCGAAGGTCGTGGTCAAGGTGGACGCCGACGGCCTGCAGGGCCGCGTCGTCGGCCTGCCCGTCCAGCCGTCCAACTACTCCAGCCTGCGCCTCGTGGGCGACCGCCTCTTCTACCGGCGCCTGCCGGGCGGACCGGTCACGGGCGGCGGCGGCGGCGAGGGCTTCGGCGCCGGCCGCATGACCCGCTCCGTCCTCGCAGTCTACAACCTCAAGGACCAGCGCGAGACCGAGCTGGGCAACTTCGACGGCTTCGAGATCAGCAACAACGGGAAGAAGATGCTCGTCCGCAGCGGCCGCGACTACTCGCTCATCGACCTGCCGATGGGCCGCATCGAGCTCAAGCCCGAGCAGCGCCTCGACCTCTCCGGGCTCGAGGTGAACCTCGACCGGCGCGCCGAGTGGACGCAGATCTTCCACGAGAGCTGGCGCCAGATGCGCGACTTCCTCTACGCGCCGAACATGCACGGCGTGGATTGGCCGGCGCAGCGCGAGAAGTACGCCGCCCTCCTGCCCCACGTGCAGACCCGCAACGACCTCACCTACGTGATCGGCGAGATGATCGCCGAGCTGCACGTCGGCCACGCCTACGTCGGCGGCGGCGACCGCGTCGAGGCCCCGCGGATCAGGACCGGCCTGCTCGGCGCCCAGGTCTCGCGCGACCCGGCCTCGCGCGCCTACCGCATCGACCGCATCCTCCGCGGCGAGAACTGGCAGACCCGCACCCGCTCGCCGCTCACCGAGCTGGGCGTCAACGTGTCCGTCGGCGACTTCATCCTCGCCGTGGACGGCCGGCCGGTGCGCGAGCTCGACAACCTCTACACCGCGCTCGTCGGCAAGGCCGGCAAGCAGGTGGTGCTCCGCGTCAACGCGAAGCCCGAGGAGGCCGGCGCGCGCGACGTCACGATCGTGCCGATCGCCGACGAGTCGTCGCTCTACTACGAGGAGTTCGTGCAGCGGAACATCGACCACGTCGCCGCCCGCACCGGCGGCAAGGTCGGCTACCTCCACATCCCCGACATGGGCCCGGAGGGCCTGAACGAGTTCGTCCGCCGCTTCTACCCGCAGCTGACGAAGCAGGCGCTCATCATCGACGTCCGCGGCAACGGCGGCGGCAACGTCTCGCCCATGATCATCGAGCGGCTGCGCCGCGAGCTGGCCATGGTCTCGATGCGCCGCAACGGGGCGCCCTCGCCCAACCCGTCCCACCAGCTGCTCGGGCCCAAGGTCACGCTGCTCAACGAGTACTCGGCCTCCGACGGCGACCTCTTCCCCTACCGCTTCCGCGCCCACGGCCTCGGCCAGCTGATCGGCAAGCGCTCCTGGGGCGGCGTCGTCGGCATCACGGCCTCCCTGCCGTTCACCGACGGCGGCGACCTGCGCAAGCCGGAGTTCGCGCCGTACTCCAAGGACGGCAAGAACTGGGTGATCGAGGGCCACGGCGTGGATCCCGACATCGTCGTGGACAACGACCCGGCGCGGGAATTCCGCGGCGAGGACCAGCAGCTCGACAAGGCGATCGAGGTCATCCTCGAGGAGCTGAAGACGAAGGGCGTCACGCTGCCCGCCATCCCGCCGTACCCGGTGCGCTGAGCGCCGGATCGACCTCCTGCCTCGAGGGCCGGCCGCGCGCCGGCCCTTTTTCTTGGCCGCGCGCGCCGGCTCAGCCGCCGACCGGCGGGCGGCTGTCCGCCTGACCCCAGCACTCCTCCATCAGGAGGCGCGTGCGTTCGGCGGAGACGCGCAGCCGCAGCCACCGGCGGAGGAACCGCCGGCCCGCCACGCCCGAGTGGAACTCGGCCGCCTCGGCCTGGAAGAGCCGCCGGCTGCGCAGGTCGGCCACGACCCGCAGGAATTCGCGGTCCGGGGCGAAATGCCCGTCCAGCATCTCGAGCAGGGGACGCAGCAGCCGCGCGTGCCAGTAGAGACCGCGCCGAAAGGCATGGTCGTCGAACTCCTCGGGGCGCAGGGCCCACCGGCGGCAGTAGCGCTCACGGAAGGTCGGCGGCATGGGCGAAGGGGAGGTCACCGGAAAAAAGGGAGCCGAGAAGCTCAGCGCGGGAAGAAGGCCTCTCAAGCCAAGCGAATCCCTAGTACCCCTAGGGCCGAAGGTCCCGACGACGGACGCGGTTCCCCGCGTTTCCGGCGCCAAATCCCGGCCCGAACAATCCCGTTGCACCCCCTGCGGGGCCTGCGGAGAGTCTCCCGGCCCGTCCAAGGCGGGAGGCGATGAACGACTTCAAGGAGACCGCGGGCGAACTGATCGAGACGGCGACGGACCGCCTCTCCGACGCGCCGCGGCGGCTGGTGCCCGCGGCCTGGCGGGACCGCAGCCAGTACGACCGCGCGACGCTGCGCGCGGACCTGACCGCCGGCCTGACGGTCGCCGCCCTGTC
Organism: uncultured Opitutaceae bacterium; assembly: GCA_964460895.1. Lineage (GTDB taxonomy): Bacteria > Verrucomicrobiota > Verrucomicrobiia > Opitutales > Opitutaceae > Didemnitutus. Next base: position 12,418 of record CAYWTK010000022.1, on the reverse strand, counting down.
GCTGCCCCAATCCGTCGGCTTCGCCCTCATCGCCGGACTGCCCCCGCAGATGGTGCTGGCGGCCGTCGTCGTCGCCGGGCTCGCGGGCGCCTGGTTCACCTCGTCCCGCCACGCCGCGATCGGGCCGACCAACACGACGTCGATCTTCATCGCCACGACCGCCGCCAGCGCGGCCGCGCTCGGCTTCACGCCCGTGCAGGTGGCCATCTTCCTCGCCTTCACCGTGGGCCTCGTCCAGCTGGCGGCCGGCCTCGCGCAGATCGGCAACCTCACGCAGTTCATCTCGCGCTCGGTCATCCTCGGGTACACGACCGGCGCGGCCGTGCTCATCGGCTTCGGCCAGCTCCCCCACCTGCTCGGACTCGCCGAGCTGCAGGGCAACACCCTGCTGAACACCGTGCGGGGCGTCGCCCTCCACCTGGCGCAGGCCGACGCGCACATCCCCAGCGCGCTGCTGGCGGGCGGCAGCCTCGCGCTGCTCTTCCTCGTGCGCCGCCTCCGCCCGCGCTGGCCGGCGGCGCTCGTCGTGCTCGGCGTCGCCACGGCGGTGACCATCGCGCTCGACCTCCACGCGCACGGGGTGCGGACGGTCGCCGACATCGGCGGCGTGCTCGCCGTGCTTCCCGTCTTCGCCGGCCTGCCGGAGAACTGGCTCGCCGCCCTGCCCACGCTCCTCAACTCCGCCTTCGCCTTCGCGGTCATGGGCATGCTCGAGGCCGTCTCCATCGCCAAGAACATCGCCGTCCGCACCGGCCAGCGCATCGACCCCAACCAGGAGCTGCTCGCCCTCGGCGCGGGCAACGCGACCTCCGCCCTCTTCGGCGCCATGCCCGTCAGCGGGTCGTTCCTCCGCAGCGCGGTCAACTACGAGAGCGGCGGCCGCACCCAGCTGGCTGCGGCCTTCGCCTCCGTCGGCCTCGGACTCGGACTCCTCGTCTTCGCCCCCCTCGCCGGCTACATCCCGGTGCCGGCCGTGGCGGCCACGCTGCTCCTCGTCGCCGTGCAGATGGTGGACCTCCGCACGCTCCGCACGGTGGTGCGGGCGACGCGGTCGGACTCGATCGTCTTCCTCACCACGCTGACGAGCACGCTGCTCCTCAACCTCGACACCGCCATCTACGTCGGCGTCGGCGTCTCCCTCGCCCTCTTCCTCCAGAAGGCCGCCAGCCCCACGCTGGTCGAGTACACCTTCAACGACGCCGGCCAGCTCTCCGCCCTCGGCGGCGGGGCGGCCCGGACCAACCCGCAGGTGTCGATCATCCACGTCGAGGGCGACCTCTTCTTCGGCGCGGCCGACCTCTTCCAGGACGAGATCCGCCGGTTGTCCGACGACCCGTCCATCCGCGTCTTCATCCTCCGCATGAAGAACGCCCGCCACCTCGACGGCTCGACCGTGCTCGCCCTCGACCAGCTGGCCGACCACCTGCGCCGCCAGGGCCGCCACCTGCTCATCTCGGGCCTCCAGGAGGACGCCAGCCGCGTCCTCGAACGCTCCGGCCTCGCCCGCCGCCTCGGGCCCGAGAACCTCTTCCCCGCCGAGGACAACCCCACCCTCGCCACCAAGCGCGCCCTCCAACGCGCCCAGGAGCTCATCGGCGCCAAGGCCGACGTCCGCCTCTTCTACGAGCCGCGCAACCTGCCCGGCGGCGGGGCGGTCTAGCGAATCCACCCGGCCGTTCACGCCGGTTGCGGGTCGGCCGCGGCCGCCTTGGGAAACAACCTTGACCTGAATGCGGGCGGATATTCGTGTATACAGATTGGCGGCGGGCTACCCCTCTTCGTCCCACCCGTGCCAATCCTGCGTCATCCCCTCGAATGAACACCGCTCCGCTCCGACGGAGATTGCGCGGCTCCCCGGTCGCCGGAATCGGCCGGATCGTGCTGGTCCAGGAAGCGCTTCCTGCCCGGGCCGACACTCCCCGCCCGTGTCCCCCGGGCCGCCCGCCCGTCTCCTCCCACCCCTCCTCCCATGCTGCCTTCTAGTCCCATCGGTCTTCGCGCCTGGCGCGCGGTCCCTTTCCTGATCCTCGGCCTGGCCATGCCGCTCGCGCTGCCGGCCGCCCCGACGCTCCGGGCGGCCGCCACCACCTTCGCGGTCACGCCCAAGGTCGGGGCGCCCGCGCTCAGCCGCACGCCGCAGGTCCTCCTTGAGGTGGTCGGCGACCTCAAGACGACGCTGGTGCTGTTCGAGCACGGCGAGGTCCGCCTCTGCTTCGTGACTTCCTCCTTCGTCCTGAACGACCGGAGCATGAACGCCGCCTGCCGCGCGCTCGTGGCGAAGGAACTCGGCCTGACGCCCGAGCAGGTGGTGGCCGCCTCGTCCCACAACCACACGCTCCCGATGATCGACATCGGTCCCGACGGGAAGGACGACCGCAAGGCCGACGGGGCGCCCGAAAGCGAGCCGCGCCGGCTGGGCCGCGAGTTCATGGCGTCGCTGGGCCGGGCGGCGCGCGAACTCCGCGACCAGCTCCAGCCCGTGACCCTGGAGTACGGCGTGGCCCGGGAGGAGCGCGTGACCTACAACCGCCGGGGGAAGCGGCCCGACGGCTCGGCCTACTTCATTCGCGAGGAGGACCGCCTCCTGCTCGACAAGGACTACGTCGGCACGATCGACCCCGATGCGACCGTCGTCCTGCTCCGCGGAGCCGACGGCAAGCCCGTGGCCGCGCTGGCCCACTTCACCGGCCACCCGGTGAGCGCCTACAACCCGGAGGCGATGATCTCCTTCGGCCAATGGTCGCAGGTGGCCTGCGAGAAGCTCTCGGCGCACCTGGGCGGCGTGCCGGTCGCCTTCCTCCAGGGCTGCTGCGGCGACATCAACTCGAAGTACATGCTCACCGGCACCGTCGAGCAGGCGCTCCAGCTCGGCGAGTACCTGGGCGAGTCCTACATCGCCGCGACGAAGCAGCTCCGCGCCTCCCGGCGCACCGACCTGGAATGGACCCGCGCCAAGGTGGAGATCCCCCACGGCCCCCTGCCGCCGCTCGCAAGCCTCGAGCAGGACCTCGGCGCCATCGACGACTTCATCCGCCGCGGCCGGGCCGGCGACCAGAACACGCTCTACTGCGTGGGCATGAACTTTCCCGTCAACCTGAGCCCGCCCTACCGGGCCAGGTTGGTCGAGATGGTCCGCCCCTGGTACATCTGGGCGATCGACCAGCGGAAGACCGGGGAGGCCGAGAAGCTGCCCAAGGCGCTCCCGATCGAGGTGGTGGTGGCGCGGATCGGCGACGTGGGCTACGTCGGCATGCCCTTCGAGCCCTTCGTGAAGATCGGTCTGCGCATCAAGCGCGACGCCCCGCTGCCGGTGGTGCTGGCCAGCGGCTACACCGACGGCTCCTACGGCTACATTCCGGACGCCTCGGCCTGCGACGATCGCGACTACATGGGCGGCTTCTTCCGCTACATGCCCCTGCGCCTGCCCTACGCCGCCCCGGCCGGCGACGCCGTCGGCGATGTCGCGGTGCCGATCCTCGCGCGCTTCGCCCAGCGCAGCCCCTGAGCGCGCCGGCCGCTTCCGTACCCCGCCTGGTCCGCCACCGCCCCGCGATTCCCCCACCCCTTCCCATGTCCGCAGAACAATCCCCATTCTACGAAATCGGTCCGGGCGCGGAGATCGCCCCCAACGTCCTGCTCGGCTACCGCTATCCCGGTTGCCGGGCCCCCACCCGCATCGGGGAGAAGGCCCGCATCCACAGCGGCACGGTGATCTATGCCGACACCGTCATCGGCAGGCGCTTCACCTGCGGTCACAACGTCACGATCCGCGCGGAATGCGAGATCGGCGACCGCGTGGTCATCCTCCACGGGTGCACGCTCGAGGGCCGCCTCAAGATCGGCAAGGGCGTCAAGCTGATGGCGCACATCTACATCCCGAGCGCCACCACGATCGGCAGCATGGTCTTCGTCGGACCCGGGACGACGTTCCTCAACGCCCGTTTCCCCATGCGGCAGGCGGTGGTGAAGGGCGCGACCGTCGGCGACCATGTGGTCATCGGGGGCGGCGTCACCATCGGTCCCGGGGTCACGATCGGGGACAACGTCTTCGTGGGGGCGGGGGCCACGGTGCTCACGGATATCCCGGCCAATTCCCTCGCCTACGGGACGCCCGCCGTCTTCAAGCCGCTGCCGGAGAAGTTCGGCCGGCGGAACGACCCCAAGCAGGTCTTCTGCGGCCTCGACCTCTGGGACAATCGGCCGGCGGACATGAGCTGGCAGCAGGAGGACTACCCGGGCAAGGACGCCTGATCCTGACGGACGCCGCACCGGCGACCCTGCGCCGCGACGGACCGCCATCCTCCCCACCCGGCAAGCCTGCGGCCCCGCCACCCTGACCGAATCCCGTCCCGCCGATCGCTCGCAAAGTCATGAACGGAACGACCCCACCTCACACGGCGCGGGGAGTTTCCGACCAAACGCGATCCACGTGGAAATCTTCGCCATGAAACCACCCGCCAGCATCCAGTCATCCCGAGGGAGTGCATTGCCTCGTCGGTCGTTTCTTCGGGCAGCGGCCCTGGCCGGAGCGGCCATCGGTACCCACGCCCTCCCCGGTCTCGCGCGGCAGCTGCCTGCCGCGCCGGCATCGTCCCAACCCGGCTCGAGCCGGCCGCCGACGGGTCGCCTGACGAAATACACCGTACTGACCACATTCCCCGGCGAGCGCAGCTCCGCGAACGTCGGCGACCAATTGATCGAAGTGGCCCTGAAGCGCCTCGTGGAACGGGAGAAGGGCCCGACGCAATTCCTGACCATCTTCCGCGAGGATCCGCTGGAGGAGCGCCTGGACGAAATCAATTCCACGGCCGCCATCCTGCTGCCGGGTTTCGCGATTCGGGACGTCCCGATGTATCCCGGGTGTTACCGCTTGGTGGCCGATCTCGACCGGATCCGCGTTCCCCTGATCCCCATCGGGGCGAATTGGAACATGTATCCGGGCGACGCCGAGAGCCGGCGCACCCTGCGATACTCGCCGGAGACCACGGCCTTCCTGCAACGCGTGGCTGCGGGAGTGGAGCACCTCTCCTGTCGCGAGCACTTCGTGTGCGAGGTCCTGCGCCAGCATGGAATCGCGAACACGCTCATGACCGGAGACCCGGTATGGTACGACAGCGACTTTTTCGGCCGCCCGATGCATCGGCCGGAGACGATCGAGCGCGTCGTCTTCAGTCCCCCGTTGAGCGCCTTCTACCGCGCCCAGGCGGAGGAGGTCCTCGTCCTCCTGGCCGAGCTTTTCCCCAAGGCCGAACGATACTGCGCGATGCATCTCACGGACGCGCGCGTCTCGCCCTTCGGCGACAAGCGCGCGACGAACGACGCCTCCATGCGCTCCGACGTGGCGGAGAAGAACGCCTTCGTCCGGCGACGCGCGCAGGAGCTCGGCTTCGAGCTGAGGGAAATGGCGGGCGACGTGGCGAAGCTCGACCTCTACCGGGAATGCGACCTGCACGTGGGCTACGAGTGCCATGCGCACCTCGCGTTCCTGCGGCAGCGGCGGCCGTCGGTCTTGATCGCCGAGGATGCCCGGGGCGTGGGCTTCAACTATACCTTGGGCGTCGGGGGCTTCGACGGGTTCGTGCGGCGCGGGCCCGGGCCGACCCGCTCGGCGAAGGAAGGCGGCACCTCGGGCTACTGCGTGTCGGAGGCGGAGTTCGCATCGGCGCCGACCCGTCCCGACTTGGTGCCCGCCCTGCGCCAGTTCCTCCGCGAGGAGTGCGCGAGCCGATTCCGCCGCTACCTTGGCCTGCCCGACTTTATCGACGAGACTTACGCGAAGGTCATGGCTCCGTTCCTGCGGTCCCTGCCCGTTTGAGACGGACCTGGAGGCGAAGGATGGGCTCGCGCTCGCGACCTCATCGCTTCCCTCCATCCGCTGGCCTCGACCAGTGGCTCGCCGACCCCGTCCGCCGCACGAAGTCCGCAGGCGGCCGGACTGTGCCAATGATACCGATGACGGCGCGCATTGATCCTCTTGGATCGGTTCGGGCGACGGCTGGGTGCCATCCTCGGATTCATCCGGCACCGGGCGTTTCCTTTTCCCACGGACGGATTTTCTCCGGATCGGACGTATTCCATCCGTCTCCATCCGAGAAATCCGTCGCCAAGAAGGCGGTCGGGCGCGGCCGATGCCCGATAACGCATTGGGTCCACGTACCGAGGCGTAGCGTGAGCAAGTCCCTCGCGGGGGAATCGAGGTGCGGCCCTGCAGCCCACCACGGTGTCATCCCAAGCCGTAACTGGCATTACGCCTTGGATTGAGACGGTCGCAACGTAGGGGCGGACCTTGAGTCCGCCCGCAGCGGGCGTGGTCAAGCCGCGCCCACGCAAGAGAACCAAAGCGTGCCGCGATCGGCATCTAGGGGCCTCGCGCTCGGATCGTCTACATCAGCGGTTCGGTGCCTCGTTCCCGACCGCCACCCCAGCGCCGACTGCTCACCCCCGCATCCCCGTTTCGCGGCGCCAACCTCCACATCGCGAGGCAGGTCCCCCGAACCCAAGGTGGCGGAGAGGGTGGGATTCGAACCCACGTTAGGGTATTAGCCTAAACCGCATTTCGAGTGCGGCGCGTTCAACCACTCTGCCACCTCTCCGTAAGCGGACCGCGCACCGTAGGCTCCGGGGTCGAAAACGGAAGCCGAAATTTTCGCCCGGCCCGGCCCGTGCTTCGCCCTCTTGCCCTGGAGACGCGGCCGCCCTCGCCGCGCCGGGCTAGCGGACCGGGGCGAGGGCGCCCCGGCTCGAGCGGCGCCCGGCCTTCAGCGTGCGGCGTTACGCGTTGGGCGCTAGGCGCTCAGCGCTCGCCCGGCCGGACCCGCCCTCGGAGGGGCCGGGCTACCCGTTGGCATCGTCTTGCCCGCTCGCGGCGGGGTGGTTGGCCGGCAAGTGCTCCGGGAAGAAGAAGTAATAGAGCATCAGCTGCCAGCTGCGGGAGGCGCGGTAGAGGGCGGCGGGCACGAGGAAGGCGCCGAGCAGGGCGATGACGATGGCCGGGGTGTCGCCGAGGACGCCCCAGTACCAGAGGAGGACGACCGGCAGGAGGAAGGCCCAGCAGGTCACGCCGTAGTTGAGGGCCATCGCCCCGAGGAAGAAGCCCTCCTCGCGCTCGAGCTTCAGCCCGCAGTCGGGGCACTCGCGGTTCAGCTCGAACCACTTGCCGGCGCGGAAAAGGGTCCGGCCGCCGCAGTTCGGGCAGCGGTTCGCGAGGCCGCGCCGGAGGATCTGCTTCTGGGTGACGTTCATCGGGAGAGGCGGACTCCGGCTTGCGCCCGAGTCCACGGGACAGGAAATCGCACCGACGGTCGCGGCGCCAGCCGCGAATCACCGGCCAGAGGGTCGCGCACCTACTTCTTCCGCTCGGGCAGGCGCACGCCGGCGTCGCGGAGGAGCTTGTCGACGTCCGGGGCCGGCGGGCGCTTGGCGCCCTTCAGGGCGGCGGCGAGGCGCGCGCCCGGGCGCGGCGGCTCGGCGCCGGGAGGCACCGGCATCCCGCAGGGCGCGACGTGCGGCGGCGGGGTGACGTCGCGCGTGGCCTTCGGCTCGTCGAGCAGGCGCCGCGCGGTCTCCTCGAGGCCGAGCCGCGCCATCGTGCGGCGGAGCGAGGCCTTCATCTCCGGCTTGTACCAGAAGAAGAAGCTGCGCTGCTCCTGCTTGTCCTCGGGCGAGCGGGCGACCTCGACGGGCTTCTGGTCGTAGGGGTGCACGCCGGTGGCGTAGATCTCCGTCGCGACGGTCATCGGCGTGGGCGTGAAGTCCTGCACCTGCTCGAGGCGGAACCCGAGGTCCTTGGTCTTGAGCGCGAGCTCGGCCATGTCCTCGGGCCGCGAACCGGGGTGCGAGCTGATGAAGTAGGGCACGACCGGGGTGTCGGGCTTGCCCGCCTTGGCCGCGGCGCGGTCGAACTTCTCCTTGAACCGGTAGAAGAGCTCGAAGCTCGGCTTGCGCATGACGCGCAGCACGTGGTCGCTGGTGTGCTCGGGCGCGACCTTGAGGCGCCCGGGCACGTGGTGGGCGGCGAGCTCCTCGATGTACTTCTCGTGGCTCGCCTTCACCTCGGGCGTGGCGCCCTTGTCGTGGAGAAAGAGGTCGTAGCGGATGCCGCTCGCGACGTAGGCGTGCTTCACGCCCTCGGTTTTGCGCACCGCCTCGTAGATCTCGAGCAGCGGGGTGTGGTCCGTGTCGAGGTTGCGGCAGACGTCGGGCCAGATGCACGACGGGCGCACGCACTCGTCGCAGATCCACTGCTCCTTGCCCTTCATCTGGTACATGTTGGCCGACGGGCCGCCGAGGTCGCTGATCGTGCCGCGGAAATCGGGCATCTGCTTGATCGACTCGACCTCGCGCAGGATCGAGGCCTTGGAGCGCGAGGCGACGAACTTCCCCTGGTGCGCCGAGATGGTGCAGAAGCTGCACCCGCCGAAGCACCCGCGGTGCATGTTCACCGAGTGCTTGATCATCTCGTACGCGGGGATCGGCCCGCGCTTGCGGTACTTGGGGTGCGGGAGGCGCGTGTACGGCAGGTCGAAGGACGAGTCGATCTGCGCCTCGGTCATCGTCGGGTACGGCGGATTGACCACGAGGAGCCGCTCCCCGACGCGCTGGAGGAGACGCCGGGCCTTCACGCGGTTCGACTCGGTCTCGATGTCCTTGAAGTTGCGCGAGTACAGCGCGCGGTCGGCCACGCAGGACTCGTGGGAGTGGAGCTCGAAGTCGTCCCAGTGCCGGTTGCGCGGCGCGCCTTCGCCCGGGGGCAGCAGCACCGCCGTCTGCGCCACCGTCGTGAGCGAGGAGAAGGGCACGCCCCGCCGCAGCAGGCGCAGGATCTCGAGCAGGGGCAGCTCGCCCATGCCGTACACGAGCAGGTCGGCCCCGCTGTCGGCGAGGATCCCGGGCATGAGGCGGTCCGCCCAGTAGTCGTAATGCGTGACGCGCCGCAGGCTGGCCTCGATGCCGCCGAGGAGCACGGGGACGTCGGGGTAGAGGCGCTTCAGGACCTGGGAATAGACGGTGGACGCGTAGTCGGGCCGGAAGCCGTGCTCGCCGCCCGGCGTGTAGGCGTCCTGGCTGCGGAGCTTCTTCGCCGCGGTGTAGCGGTTGACCATCGAGTCCATGCACCCGGCGGTCACGCCGAAGAAGAGCCGCGGGGCGCCGAACTTGCGGAAGTCGCGCAGGTCGTCGCGCCAGTTCGGCTGCGGCAGCACGGCGACGCGCAGGCCCTCGCGCTCGATGAGGCGCGCGACCACCGCCGTCCCGAAGGCCGGGTGGTCCACGTAGGCGTCGCCCGACACGATGACGACGCCCACCTCGTCCCACCCGCGCGCGGCCATCTCCTCCCGCGTGGTCGGGAGCCAGCGGGCGGGATCCCAGGTCGGGTCCTTGGCGGGAGCGGTCATCTGCGGCGGAAGGTGACGCTCCCCGGCGGCGTGGCAAGAGCGGCCGGGAGCGCCCACTGCCCGTTTGACCCTTCCCGCGCGGCCGGCATGGTCCCTGCAACCCCGCCCCCATGAGCTCCCCCCGCACGGTCCTCTGCCTCGCCAGCTTCCACAAGGGCTTCGAGTTCCTCCGCGCCGCCAAGGCCGAGGGCTGGACCGTCCTCCTCCTCACCTCCCAGTCCCTCCAGCACGAGGAGTGGCCGCGCGAGGCGATCGACGAGGTCTTCTACATGCCCGACGTGGACAAGGTCTGGAAGCGCGACGACGTCATCAAGGGCGTCAGCTACCTCGCCCGCCGGCACAAGCTCCACAAGATCGTCGCGCTCGACGACTTCGACGTCGAGACCGCCGCCGCCCTGCGCGAGCACCTGCGCGTGCCCGGGATGGGCGAGACGACCGCCCGCTACTTCCGCGACAAGCTCGCGATGCGCCTCAAGGCGCAGGAGGCCGGGATCCCGGTCCCCGACTTCACGCCGGTGGTGAACCACGACGACGTGCGGGAGTTCATGGCCGAGGTGCCGGGTCCGTGGCTGCTCAAGCCGCGCCTCTCCGCCTCCGCGCTCGGCATCCACCGCATCGAGCGGCCCGACGACCTCTGGCCCAAGCTCGACGCGCTCGGCGACGAGCAGTCCTTCCACCTGCTCGAGCGCTTCGTGCCGGGGCGCGTGTACCACGTGGACAGCCTGGTCAACGACCGCCGCATCGTCTTCGCCATCGCCAGCCGCTACGGCGCGCCGCCGCTCGCGGTGATGCACGGGGGCGGCATCTTCTCGACCGTCATCTGCGAGCACGGCTCGCCGGAGGAGCGCGCCCTGATCGCGGCCAACGAGGCCGTGCTCGGCGCGATGGGCCACGTGCGCGGGGCCTCGCACACGGAGTTCATCCAGGCGGAGGACGGCACCTTCCACTTCCTCGAGACCTCGGCCCGCGTCGGCGGCGCCAACATCATGGACCTGATCGAGACCGCCACCGGCCTCAACCTCTGGCGCGAGTGGGCGCGGCTCGAGCTGCAGGAGTCGGACTACGCCGTGCCGGCCTGGCGCCGCGACTACGCGGGGCTGATCATGTCCCTCGCGCGGCAGGAATGGCCCGACCTCTCCGTCTTCGCCGACCCCGAGGTCGTCATCCGCCACCGCAAGCGCCACCACGTGGGGCTGGTCTGGACCTCGCCCAGCTACGCCCGGGTCGAGCAGCTCCAGGCCGACTACCTCGCGCGCGTGCAGCGCGACTTCCAGGCGAGCGCGCCGCCCCCGGCCAAGGCGACGGAGTGACCGGCCGGCGGACGGGCCGCGCCGGCGGGCGGCTCGTCCGGACGCCGCGGCGGTTGGTCGCAACGTCGTTGCGTCCGCGCCGCCGACACGCATACTTGCTTCCATGAAAGCCCCGGAGTCCGTCGCCGACCTTCTCGCGGGCCGGGAGGATCCCGACGAGCGCTACCTCGCGCTCCTCGACTGGGTGGCGCGTCGCCACCCCTGCGATTTCGCCGATTTCGTCGCCCACCGGCCGAGCGCCGGGAGCCGTCGCGGCCTGACCCGCGAGCAGGTCCGGGCCGTGCGGGCGCACAACCACGCGCGCCAGATCGGGGCCTCCCCGTTCTGGGCGGTGATGGCCCTGCCGGCGCCCGCGCGGCACGCCTTCGCCCACGAGCTGATGGAATTCGTCGGCTGCGACGACGAAGCGATCCGCACAGCGCTCCGCGCCCTCGACGCCGAGGAAGCCGCGGAGTCGACCCCGTTCCGGCGCGCCGGCTGAGCGACGCGCCGCGGTCGTCCGCCTCCGGCGCGCCGGCGCGGACCCGGCCGCGATTCGGGTTGTCCCGTCCCCGGCCGGGCGCTGGGCTTCCCGCGTGTCCGACGAAGCGCCCGTGCGGCCCCCGAACCAGCGACCCGACTTCCGTATCCTCCGCCCGGCGGTCGCCGTCGCGCGGGCGGGCGTTCGCGGCGCGATTCCGCCGAAGAAGCGGGACCGCCTCGTGACACCGGAATTCCCGCCATGAACCACCCGCCTCCTCCCGTCGTCCTCGTCACCGGCGCCTCGCGCGGCATCGGCCGCGCCATCGCCCGGCACGTCGCCGTCCGCGGCGCGCGCGTGGCCGTGCACTACGCCGGGCGCGAGGACGCCGCGCGCGAGACGCTGGCCGCGCTCCCCGGGGAGGGCCACGCGCTCTTCCAGGCCGACGTCGCCGACCCCGCCGCCTGCGAGCGGCTGGTGGCGGAGGTCGTCGCGCGCTTCGGCCGGCTCGACGTGCTGGTGAACAACGCCGGCATCGCCGAGGACGACGCGATCACGACCGCGAGCTACGCGGAGTGGCAGCGGGTGTGGCGGCGCACGCTCGACACGAACCTCGTCGGCCCGGCCAACCTGATGTACCTCGCGGTCCGCCACATGCGCCCACGGCGCTCCGGCCGGATCGTCAACATCACCTCCCGCGCCGCCTACCGCGGCGAGCTGACGGCGCAGGCCTACGCCGCGTCGAAGGCGGGGCTGAACATCACCGGCCAGTCCCTCGCCCGCGCGCTGGGCGCCGACGGCATCCTCGTCTTCGGCCTCGCGCCCGGCTGGGTGGAGACGGAGATGGCGACGGCCGCGCTCACCGGTCCCGGGGCGCGCGACGTCCTCGCGCAGCACCCGCTCGGCCGAGTCGGCACGCCCGACGAGATCGGGGCCGCCGCGGCGTGGCTCGCGCTGGAGGCCCCGGCGAACCTGACCGGCGGCGTGATCGACGCCAACGGCGCATCGTACCTGCGCTGAGCCGGCGGCGGAATGCCGGGTACCCGTCCTCGGAGAGGCCGGGCCACCAACGGAACCGGGCGGATTCCCCCGACGGGCGTCTCATACGAATTACGGCGCGCATGGATCCTCTTGGAGCAGTTGGGGCGACGGCTGGGTGCCATCCTCGGATTCATCCGGCACCGGCCGTCTCCTTTTCCCCCGGATCGGACGGATTTTTCCGGATCGGACGGATTCCATCCGTCTCCATCCGACAA
>CAYWTK010000021.1:0-37168 GCA_964460895.1 uncultured Opitutaceae bacterium | reverse complement strand
CCGCAGGTTCCGCCGGACCCGCACCCTTGTAGGGCGGGGTCTCCGGACCCCGCCGGCGTCCGCCCACCATTTCAGGAGCGAATCCTGAAACGACGATCGCGGCGGGGTCGGGAGACCCCGCCGTACAGGTTCGGCTGGCGCCGGATCAGCCCCGCGGGGCGTTCGGGGCTGGGGGCGCGGGGCGGACGTTGGGCGACAGGACGCGGAAGACCATGCCGGCACCTTGGGCGCGGTAGCGGGTGGCGAGTTCGGGACCAAGCAGCGCGTCGAGCTGCGCGTTCAGCGCCCCCAAGCGCTGCTGCATCTCCTGCTGGCTGGGACGAGGGGCGCCGGTTTCGCCGGCTCCCGCCCGCGTGCTGGCAAGCAACGAGGTGGCCTCGGACTGCAGCCGATAGAGCGCGAACGACGTGGTCGGCGTCACCGCCGGGTTCGACTCCGCGAACCGTGCCACCTCCGCGTACGTGAGATCCGCGCGCCGGAGATAGCGGACGGCCCGGTCGTCACCCAGGGTGGAACGCACCTTGTCCACGAAGCCGAACGTCGCGTCCACGTTCGCGGGCCGATCCGGAAGGGTGACCATGGAGAAGGCGTTCGAGATCGGATCCCGCTCCTTCTGGGCGGCGAACAGGGCGCGATATTCCTCCTCGGCGAGGGTGATGTCCTGCAGGGCCGACATCACCCTCATGGCCGGACCGGAGGAACGGAGCTCCCAGTCGGCGAACTCCGCCGGCGTGAGCAGGGCGGCGATGTCGTCGAGCCGGGCCTTCTCGAGGGCACGCTGCTGTTCCTGGCGGGCCCGAGCCTCCTCGAGGGAGGAGTTGCCCCCGCCCACGATCGTCTCGGCCCGCAGCTCCCGGTAGTCGCGTTCGAGCTGGAGCAGGGCGGCGACCTTCGCGTCGGGGAGTTCCCCGTACTGCAGGCGGCGCGTGAGGGGATCCAGCGTGGCGACGGGTGCGCCGGAGGGACCGAGGATCTCCTCCTGCAGGCGCAGCAGGTCGCGCGCGGCCTGGTCCTGGAGCTTCTGCGCCTCCTGGCCGGGCGCGAGCAGCTGCCAGAACGGGAGCGCGACGACCGGGGCGTGGGTGCGCTCGCGCAACATCTCCCCGACGAAGCGCACGACGACCTGCGGCGGGAAACCGGCGGCGCGCAGGTCGGCCGCGAAGGCGCCCAGCGCCTCGTCGGAGGTTCCCGGCGACGTCCAGACGTACGGGGACGGCGCGCGGGCCGCGGGCGACTCCCGACCGGAACGCGCCGCGCCGGTGGGCTGGCCGGCCGCGGGGGCTTGGGCCGCGGTCGACGCACGGGCCGCATCCGCCGCCCCCGGGGACGACGAAGGCCGGAACAGGAGCCACGCGTTGAGCGCGAGCGAGGCGACGAGGAGGATCCCGATCAGAAAGGTTCTCATGGCGTGCGGTCCTCAGTTGCGCGGGGGCGGGGCGGGACGCGGTCCCGGGGTGACGAACACGCGGCCCGCCGCGGTCCGGCGCACGGCGGCGGCGGCCTCCGGTCCGACGAGGGCCTCGAGCCGCGCGTTCCAATCCTCGCCGGACGGGGGCGCCCCGCCGGTCCGCGCCCGCTGCGCCTCGTTCTGCAGCCGCAGGACCTCGTAGGCGGCGGCCGGCGTCACGCTCGGGAACTGCGCCCGCAGGCCGACGATCGCCCGATAGCCGGGCTCGGCGCGCTCGAGCGCGGCGTAGAATCGGTCGTCCGGCAGCGCGGCGCGCAGCCGCCCGTAGTAGTCGCCCTGCGCGGCGAGGCGCTGCTGCATCTGCTGCGGACCGAATCCGACGCCTGGCGCCGGGTCCTCCTCGTCGAACTGCCGCCGCGCCGCCGCCACGGCCGTGAACTCCTCCGGCGTGACCGTGATGTCGCGGACGAGGCTCGCGGCCCGGTGGGAGGAGCTCGACTGGTGGAGCTGGTAGGTCGCCAGCTCGGCCGGCGTCAGGACCTTGGCCAGATCCGCGTACAACTCGCCGGTGAGCATCCTCGTCTGCTGGCCGAGGGAGGAAATGCCCGCGAGGGTCGGTTGGGTGGAGCGGTACGCGCCGGCCCGCATGTCCGCGTAGTCGCTCTCGATCCTCGCGATGGCGTCGATCGCGGCGTCGCTCAGGTCGCCGTACTGGCGCTTCCGCACGACGGCGTTGAGGCCCGCCGAGGGACGTCCGTCCGGTCCGAGCAGCTCCGCGATCCGGTCGCGCTGCGCGCGCTGGAAGGCCTGCATCTCGGCCGACCGCTCCACCGCCAGGCGTTGCCAGAAGGGAGCCCGGGCCAGGGGGCTCTCCGCGAGGCGCTGCTGGAGGTACAGGTCCGAAAGCACGCGATGGATGAGGCGCGAGGGGAATCCGGCGGCGCGCAGGTCGTCGGCGAGGCCGCGGAAATCCTCGTCCGCACGCGGCGCGCGCCAGACGACGCCACGCGGCTCCGCAGGGCCGCCCGGCACGCGGTCCGCGGCGGCGGGAGCGGCGGCGACTTCGGCCGCCCGGGTCGGTACCGCGGCGGCGGACCGCGGGGCGGGAGCGGCGCCGAGGGAAGTCGGGCCGGCGGCGGGCGCGCGGCGGACGAACAGGAGCCAGACGTTCGCGCCCAGGGAAAGGGCGACCAGCACGAGGAGAATGCGGTTCATGGGGAACGAAGCCGCGCGCTGGCCCACGCGCGAACGGGAGGGACGCTAGCAGGAGCGACCCGCGAGTCGAGAGGGGAGGGCCGGTTCGCTCGACCGGGCGACCCGCGGGCGACTCCCCCTCAGCCGCCGCCCGGCAGGCGGACGGCGGGAGCCGCCGCGCCGGCCGGGCGGCTGAGGGTCGGCAGCGCGCCGGAGGCGAGGAGGTCCCGCGCGGCGTCGGCCCCGAGGACCTTGGTCAGGTCGGCACGGTGGCGTTCCTGCACGGCGATCGCGCGCGCGCGGCGTTCGTCCGCGGAAAGACCGGGCACGTTCGTCGCGCGCATGAGCTCGAGCGGCATCGACTGCGCCAAGCGCAGGACCGCGGTCACCTGGTCCGCGCGCATCTCGGGCCGCAAGGCGAAGAACTCGTTCAGGCGACCGCCGCCGGGACCCGCGGTCGCGAGCGCCACCTCGCGGTAGCGGTCGTCGCCGAGCACGCGGCGCATCTCGGCCTGCTGCGCGTCCCAGGCGGCGAGCGTGCGCTCCTGCTGCTCGGGCGAGGGCGGGCCCTGCACCCGGCCGCCGGGCGCCGCGACCTGCTCGTAGTCGCGCTGGGCGACGAAGAGGGCGCGGAACTCGTCCTCGGTGACTTCGACGCCGCGAACCTGCCGGCGCACCGCGGCGGCCGTACCCGAGGTCCTCAGCTCCCACTCGAGCTTTTCGGCCGGCGTCAGCAACGCGTCGATGTCGCGCTGCTGCTCCTCGCGGAGGAGCTTCTCCTGCGCCATCCAGTCCTCCTGTCGGCGATCGCGTTGGGCGGTGTAGAGATCTTGGCGCAGGTCGTTGTAGTCCTGCTGGATCTTCTCCAGCGCGGCGGCCTTCGCCTCCGGCAGGCCGGCGAACTGGCGCTGCCGCATGGCCTGCTCGAGGGGCGACGGCGGGATCCCGAGGTCGGCGAGCAGGGTCCGGACCTCGCGGTCGAGGGCCCGCATCGCCTTGGTCTGCTCCGGCGTCGGCGTCGGGTCGCGCCAGTAGGGCACGGCGGCGTAGTCGAAGATCGCCCGCCGGCGGCGCATCACGTCCTCGGTCACCGCCGCCTGCACCACCAGCCGCACGAGCGAATCGGGCAGGCCGGCCGCGCGCAGCTCGGCCACCGCGCCCTTGAGCTCGTCGGGTGTGCGCGCCGCCGCGAGCCGGTCGGCCAGCGGCGCGGAGAGGGCGCCCGGGGTCGGGGCAAGCTTCGCAGGCGCGGCGGCGGTCGTGATTCCGGTCGGGGCGGAGGACGGTCCGGCGGCGGCGGCGGGGCGACGGAGGACGAGCCACGCGAGCGCGCCGTTGGCGACGAGCGAGAGGCCGAGGAGGACCGGCAAAAAGGGAGGTTTATTCATGGCGTCGTGACGCGCGCCGGCCCTCGCGCGAACGGGCGCAAACTAGTCGAGGTGTGGAACGAGTCGAGAATGGAGCCTGCCGATTCCGCAAGGAGCGTGCATCGACCCGCGCTCGGAGAGCGCGGGGTACCCGGACGCTGGCATCGTCAGCCGAAGCGACAGCGCCGGTCCACGCACGGGCGACGGGCTGCTGGCGCCGGGAACGGACGAATTGGGGGGCGCAGCGGGAATGCCTGCCGCTCCCCGTGATCGCGGCGGGCACCTACGTGGAATCCCGTATGGCCGGGTGCGCCAAACTCGTCGATGATGCCCCGCGCATGAACCTGCGCCCCGTCCGCCTCCGGCCCTGCGCCCTGCGCCTTGCCTTGGTGATCCTGATGGGTGTCCCGCTCCGGGCCGAGCAGACGGCCGACGGCGACGACGTGGCCGCGCTGCTGAAGCGGGCCCGGACCGGCGAGGTCGCCGCCCAGCTCAAGCTCGCGACCCACGTGCTCGATCGCGTCGACCGGCCGGCCGACGACGACGCCCCCGAGCCGGTGCCAGTCGATTGGAAGGAGCTGGAGCGCTGGCTCGTCGCCGCCGCGGCCAAGGGCGACGCGGATGCGGCGATGCACCTGGGGAGCATCTATTTCGAGGGACTCGGCGGCGAGCGGAACCTCACGAAGGCGTTCGCCGCCTTCACCAAGGCGGCGGGCGCCGGACGCGTCTCCGCCATGCTCACGCTGGCCGACTTCCATCTCAAGGGGCATGGCGTTCCCGTCGATTTCGCGAAGGCGGAGGAATGGCTCAGGCGCGCCCAAGCCAAGGCGGGCGGCGACAACGGCCTGGCCGAGGTCGCCACCGCCCGCCTGCAGGAGCTGGCGGAATCCCGGGAGCGCGCGGCCGAGATCGCGGCGTTGCGCCGGCGGGCCGACGCCGGCGACGCGGCGGCCGCGGCCAAGCTCCACGAGTACCTCGGCAGCCGCGAGGACCCGCTCTTCTACTCGCCGGACGAGGCGATGCGCTACCTGCGCCGCGCGGCCGAACTCGGGGAGAAGTATGCGCAGGACGAACTCGCGCGGCAGCTCCTGGCCGACCATCCCGACGAGGCGCTCGCCTGGCGCCGCAAGGCGGCCGAGCAGGGCGTCGCCTCCGCGCAGTACGACCTCGCGATCGACTTCGGTGAGGGACGCGGCACGACCGTCGATCGGGCCGAGGCCGCCCGCTGGCTGATGCTCGCCGCCGCCCAAGGCATGCCGCTCGCCCAACAGACGCTCGCCAAGTTCCCGTTCTACGCCGGCTTCAGCCGCAGCACCGCCGAGGCGCTGCTCGCCCAGCCCGACGGCGTCGCACGGCTCACCGCCGCCGCCGAAAAGGGCGCGTCCGAGGCCCAGTTCGTCCTCGGCAACTCCGGTCGGCTGCCAAAACGCGCGGATGCGGTCGCGTGGCTGGCCAAGGCGGCCGGACAGGAGCATCGCGCCGCCATGACCGCCCTCGCCGCGGCCCTCAACAACGGCGATGGCGTGCCGCGCGATGTCGCGCAATCCCGCGCGTGGTATGCCCGCGCCGCGCAGCTCGGCGACACCGAGGCCATGCTGCGCCTCGGCGAGGCCCTGCTCGACGGCCACGGCGTCGCCGCCGACCCCGCGCTGGCCAAGTTCTGGCTGCAGCGCGGGGCGTCACTCGTGCCGGGCAGCCACCCGCAGCGGGCCTGGATGGAGGGGACCGCCGCCAAGATTACCGCGCCGCCGACCTCGCCCGATCGATCGATCGAGCAGCTGCAGGCCCTCGCCGCCTTGGCGGGGGCGCCGGGAACGAAGCCCGCCACGCCCGTGGCGGTGGCCTCGGCCCCGACCGTGCGCGCGGCCCCCGCCGCGCCTCCGACCGAACCACTCTCCGCCGCCGCGGCGAAGGGCGACGCGGCCGCCAACGATCCGTTCAAGAGCAACCCGATCCTCCAACAGGCCGCGCTCGCGACCAAGGCCCTGAAGGGTGATGCGGCTGCGGCCGCGGAGCTCGACGCCCAGCAGCGGCAGCTCAAGGCCCAGCGCGACCTCGTCAACGGCGCCCCGCCGGTCCCGGCGCCCTCCGCCGAACTCGAGCAGCTCCACCGCGCGGCGCGCGACGCGTTCCTCAATGACCGGCGACCGGATGCGATCAAGCTCTGGGAGCAGGCCGCCGCCCGCGGTCACGTCGGCTCCGCGCTCGCCCTGAGCGAGATCTTCCTCGGGGGCGCGCGGGGCATCCTCGCCGATCCGGCCAAGGGGCGCCAGTGGCTCGAGAAGGCCGCGGCCACCGGCGACGCGACGGCCGTCGAGAGATTGCGCCAGCTGGAGAAGGAGATGGCCGGCGGCCGATGGGAATATGAGCTCGGACAGCTCGCCGCCGAGGACGAGGAGGGCCCGCAGGCCGTCGCTCTCTTCGAGCGGTCCGCCGCGCTCGGCGAGACCCGGGCGATGCTCGCCCTCGGCCGCCTGTACCGCGGGGGCTCCGGCGTGACGCCCGACGAAGGCAAGGTCCGCGCGTGGTTCCAGCGGTCGGCCGACGCCGGTTCCGCGGAGGGCATGGTGAACCTCGCCTTCTGCCACCGCGACGGCGTCGGCGGCGCGCCCGACCTCGCGCTCGCGCGGAAGTGGTTCGAGCAGGCCGCCCGCGTCGCGACCGATCCAGCCGACGCGAAGCAGGCCGCGGCGGGCCTGGAGTCCATCGCGGGCAAGACCGCCGACTCCGCCAACACGCTCGGCCTCTCGGCCCTCGCGGGGAAGGACTATGCGAAGGCGCTGGAGTGGTTCCGGAAGGGTTCCGACCTCGGCAGCCCCCTTGCGACCTACAACGTCGCCGACATGTATGCGAACGGCAGCGGCGTGAAGGCCGACCCGGCCGAGGCGTTGCGCTGGTTTGAGAAGGCCGCCGCCCAAGGCAACAAGCTCGCCGTGGGCCGCGCGCGCGAGCTCCGCGGGGCGTTGAATCTCCCGCCGGATCCGGCGCTCGGCGACGGGCCCCGGTCGGTCACGGATGCGCTCCTCGCGCTCGTCTCGACTCCTGCGCCCCCGCCGGCACCGCCGTCCCCTGCACTCCCGCCGGCGCAGCAGGCGCTGTTGGCCAAGGCCGAAGCGCCCGGCGCGACGGCGCAGGACTGGCTCGCCCTCGGCCTCGCGCTCTGCCCGCCGCCCGCGGCGAATCCGCAGCGCGTCGGGCTGAAGCAGGCCTTCCCTTGGTTCCTCCGCGCGGCCGAGGCCGGCCTGGAGCAGGCGCAATTCTTCGTGTTCCAGGCGTATCGCGACGGCCTGCCCGGCACGCCCGCCGACGAGGCGGCGGCCGCGAAGTGGCTGGAGCGGCTCGCCGGCACCGCCGGACCGCGTCCCGTGCGCCTGCAGTTCGCCCAGGCCCTGGAGGCGGGCCTCCTCGGGCTGCGCCGCGACCGCGACCGAGCCGGACAGCTCTACGCGCAGCTCGCCGCGGAGAAGTTCGGCCCCGGCGCGAAGGAGTGGGAGCGTTTCCAGCGCGAGACCGCCGTGAACCCCCGGCCGGCTCCGGCGGGCGAGACCCCCGCCTCGCGCCGCGCCGCCGCCATCGCGGGCGACGCCGACGCGGCCGTGCGACAGCATCTCGCCACCGGCTATGAGGTCGGTCGCGACCTGGCGACCGACGAGGCGCTGGACAAGGCGCTGATCGCCGGCGCGTCCGGGGGCAACCTCGCCGCCCGCACGGTGCTGGCGTGGATTTGGATCGATAACCGCATCGGCGACGAGGAGGTGCCCGGGCAGATCGCGCAGCTCCGCGCCGCCGCCGAGGCGGGCGTGAACGAGGCGCGCTACCGCTACGGGCTTTGCCTGTGGGACGGAATCGACTCGATCGACGAGCCCGGCCGGAAGCTGCTCGCGCGCGACCGGAAGGCCGCCGTGCAGTGGTTCGCCGACGCGGCGCTCCGCGGGCATCCACAGGCCCATGAGGCCCTCGGTCGGGCCTATGCGCAGGGCGAAGGCGTCGCGCGGAACGAGGCGCAGGCCCGCCGCCACCTGCGCGCCGCCGCCGCGCTCGGCGTCGTCGGCGCCCATGTGCAGGTCGCGCAGTCGGCCCTCCGCGAGGGCGAGGGGCTGCGGGCGCGAATCGCGCGGGAGGGCCGCGAGCCCGATGCCGACGAGAAACCGTGGATCGACGCGCTCGCGTCCGAGGCCGTGCGCCACCTCGAGGCGGGCGCGAAGGCCGCCGAGCCCGAGGCGATGGTCGCCCTGGCCCGGCTCCTCGAGGAGGGTCGGACCGCCCCGGCGGACCGTCCCCGCGCGCTGGGCCTCCTCCTGGCCGCCGCCAAGTCCGGCTCGGCCGCGGCGCTCAGCGAGCTGGCCGGCGCGTACGCCAGCGGCGACCGCTACGGCGTGAAGCGCGACCTCGCGATGTCGCGCGACCACCTCGCCCAACTCGCCGCGCAGGGCGACGCGGGTGCCGCCCGGCGGATCGGCGACCTCTTCATGGGCGCGGACGGACACCCGCGCGATCCGGCGCTGGCCTACCAGAACTTCGCGCTGGCCGTGGACCTCGGCGCTGGCGCCGAGGTCGTGCGCGCGCGCGATGCCGCGGCGAAACTGCTCACCGCCTCCGCCCGCGCCGTCGCCGACGGACGGGTCGTCCACTTGCGGAGCATGCTGCTGGTGAAGGGGGTGCGTCTTGTGGAACCGCGTCCCGCTCCGGCGCCGGCGTCCGCCGCGCCGCCCGCACCGTCTGTGCCCGCGCCGGCCGCCGCGCCCGTGGACCCTATTCGTCCGCTGCGGGCGAAGGCGGCGCAGTTGCAGGGCCTCTTGGTGCGGGTCGGCAAACGCGTCTACCGCGTGCCGCCGCAGGTCCCGGTGGTCACGATGGACTCCAAGGTCACGCTCACGACGATGCTGGCGCAGTACACGTTCTCCGAAAAGGACAACGCCTACCAGTTCGGCGCCAGGCCCGGCTCCACGATGGACATCCAGGTCGCGGACCTGGTGCGGAGAATCGAGTCCACCGGCGACATCCGCATCGTCACGCTGCTCGGTCCCTGCAAGGCCTGCGCGGCGGAACGCGGCACCTGGGTGAACAACGGGAGGCCGCCCGCGAGCTGCAACCACTGCGGCTCCACCGGTTGCGCACCGCAGATGGTCCTGATCGACGGCAAGAGTCAGCCCTTTTGAGGCCCGGTCCCCGGCGATCGCGACCTCGGGATGACCGACCCCGGCCCGCGCGAGCCGGAATCCTCAGCCGAAGCGGTATCGCCGCGTCTCGCCGACGACTGGGACGGCGAACTCCTCGGCGCCGACGCCGCTCGCCGGGCGCGCGGCCTCGAGGTCGCGGACGGGCTGGTCGATGCCGTCGTCCGCCAGCGGGAAGCACCCGAAGTGCATCGCGAGGCTGCGGCGGGCGCGCACGTCGCGGTGGATCCGCAGCGCCTCGGCCGGCGTGCAGTGCACGGGCTCCATGAACCAGCGCGGCTCGTAGGCGCCGATGGGGATGAACGCCAGGTCGAAGGGACCGAGCCGGCGGCCGATCTCCTTGAAGCCGTCGAAGTACCCCGAATCCCCCGCGAACCAGAGCCGTCCGGCGGGCGTCTCGATCGCGTAGCCGCCCCACAGGGTCTGGAAGCGGTCGGTCAGGCCGCGCGCCGCGAAGTGCTGCGCGGGCGTGATCGTCACCTTCACGCCGGGCCGCGGCTCGTGCGCCTGCCACCAGTCGAGCTCGACCGCGTCCGGCACGCCCTCGCGCGCGAGGAACGGGCGGTTGCCGAGCGTGGTCACGACGACCGGCCGGTGCGCGGCGTGGAGGCGCCGCAGCGTGTCGACGTCCATGTGGTCGTAGTGGTTGTGCGAGACCAGCACGAGGTCGATGCGCGGCAGGTCCGCGAAGGGGACGCCCGGCGCGTGCACGCGCTTGGGGCCGGCGAACGCGACGGGGCTGACGCGCTCGGACCACACGGGGTCGGTCAGGATGTTCAGGCCCTGGAACTGCAGGAGGAAGGTGACGTGGTTGACGAAGGTGACCGCGCACTCGCCGGGTCCCAGCGCGGCCGGCAGCTCGGGACGCGCCGTCACCTCGACCTGCGCCGGCCAGGGCGGCTGCCGGCGCCCGAGCTGCCAGCGCAGCAGCGCGCGGAGGCCGCGCGGGTTGTTCCCGCTCGGGTTGAGGAAGCGCCGGCCGTCGAAGTGGTCGCTCACCGGGTAGGGCGGTTTGGCGCCCGCCGACTGCGCGCGCGCGCGCGCGGACGGGCCGAGGGCGAGCAGCGACGCGGCGGCGAGCTGCAGGAAACGGCGGCGGGAGACGGGCATCGGCGGCGGACCATGCGCACGACCCCGGGACGCGCAAGTCAGCTCCGGCCGGCGAGCCGCGCCTGGGCCTGCGACCAGAAGTCCAGCAGCGCGCGGAAGTCCTGCTCCTTCGTGCTGCTGTGGATGACGTAGTCGTAGCTGAACCGCTCGCTCAGCTCCAGTTGCGCGCTCTGCAGCCGGCGCTCGAGCTCCTCCGGCGCGATCGGGCCGCGGCCCGCGAGGCGCTCGCGCAGGACCTCGAGGGAGTCGGGCGCGACGAACATCGTGACCACCCGCCCCCGCAGCGCCGGATCGTCCGTGGCCGCGGCGCGGATGCTGCGCACGCCCTGCACGTCGATGTTCATCACGAGGTTGGTGTGCGGCAGGCGGTCGAGGACGGAGCTCCGGGGCGTGCCGTAGCGGAACTTCCGGTGGACCCAGGCCCACTCGAGGAAGCCGCCGGCCGCGAGCCGGGCGTCGAATTCCGCCTCGGAGTAGAAGTGGTAGTCGCGCCCCGGCACCTCGTTCGGCCGCGGCGGGCGCGTCGTGGCGGTCACCACCCGCTCGAACCCCGGCACCTCCGCCACCAGCCGCTCGCAGAGCGTGCTCTTCCCGACGCCGGCCGGGCCGGCGAGGATGACGAGGGCGGTACGGGCGTCGGCCACGGCCTCAGTAGGTGAAGGCCGCGACGGCGGTGGCGAGCCCGTAGGCGAGGAGACCTGCGCCGAGCGCGCGGGCCCGGCCGGGCCGCTGGAAGAGCCACTCGAGGAAGTCGCGCAGCCGGTACGGCGCGGCCGCGAGGTAGATCGCCAGCGCGAGCGCGACGTAGACGGCCGCGACCATCAGCAGGCGCTGCGGGTGCTGCCATTCCATGTACGCCGCCTGCAGCACCGGCTCGGCCCCGAGCAGCACCAGCACGCAGAGCCCGCGCACGGCGAGGAAGTCTGGGGCGTAGACGAACGCGAGCACCGCCAGCGCGCCGAAGGCGAGCAGCACGAGGGTCGGCTGCTGGAAGAAGATGAGGTCCGCCTCGCCCAGCGTGGACACGCGCCAGAGGAACCAGGCCGCCCCGCCGCCGAAGAACACCCACGCCCCGCGCCGCGACCGCGGCAGGGCCTTGGCCGTCGCGACGACCCGCGGGTCGTTCCAGGCCAGCAGGCCGCCGAGCGCGGCGAGCAGGAGTCCGGGGAGGAGGGTGGCGAGGAAGAGGGTCATGGATTCGGTCGTTCTCGTTCTCTTACTCGTTCTCGTTCTCCACAAGACCCGAACGGTACGACCCCCCATCCTCCCGGGCGGCAACCGAGAAGCGGGCGATCAGGCCTGCGGTCATGGCGACGACCCCGTGGAGCAGCAGCTTCCCCTCGTCGGCGACGGCCGGGGTCAGGGCCTTCCGGGCCACGAGGATATCGAGGCAGGCGGCGCACTCGACGGCGGAGCCTCGCGCGATGTCGAGGTAGCGGCACCGGTCGACGCTCGACCGCTTGCCGTTCCCCTCGGCGATGTTGAGCACGACGCTGGTCGATGCGCGGTCGAGCTGGTCGCGGGCGGCGAGCTTGGCAGGAAGGGCGGAGATGACCGGCTCGCACCAGGCCGCGAACTTAAGCGCCTCCTGATAGGCCCTCAGTTTCTCGTGGTCGAAGCCGGGATTCATCGAGAACGAGAAAGAGAACGAGGAACGAGAACGAGGGGACTCACCCCCCCACCTCCGCCAACTCCAGCTCCCCGTACAGCGCCGCGCGCGAGGCGTCGGTCACGCGCACGCGCACGAGCTCGCCGATGAGGCGCTCGTCGGCGGCGAAGTGCACGACGCGGTTGCCGCGGGTGCGTCCCATGAACTGCACGCCCCGCTTGTCCGGACCCTCGACCAGCACCTCGACCATCGCGCCGACGAGCGCCGCGGTGCGCCGCGCGGAATTGGCCTCGAGGATGCGCAGCAGCTCCTGGTTGCGCGCCTCCTTCACCTCCTCCGGCACCTGGTCGCCCATCGCCGCGGCGGGCGTGCCGGTGCGGACGGAGTACTTGAACACGTAGGCCATGTCGTAGTCCGCCCAGGCGAACAGCTCCCGCGTCGCGGCGAAGTCCTCGTCGGTCTCGCCGGGGAAGCCCACGATGACGTCGGTCGAGAGGTGGATGTCGGGCCGGACCGCGCGGAGGTCCGCCACGATCCGCCGGTAGCGCTCGGCCGAGTACGGGCGGTTCATCAGCCGCAGGATGCGGTCGCTGCCCGACTGGAGCGGGAGGTGCACGTGCTCGCAGAGCTTGCCGAGGCGGCCGTAGGCCTGGACGAGGTCGTCCTTGAAGCCGCGCGGGTGCGGCGAGGTGAAGCGGATGCGGCGGATGCCGGGCAGGGCGTCGATCCGCTCGAGCAGCTGCACGAAGGGCGAGACGCCGCCGGTGTGCGCGTAGTCGCGCCGGCCGTAGCTGGTCACGATCTGGCCGAGGAGCGTCACCTCGCGCACGCCGCGCTCCGCCAGCTCCGCGCACTCGCGCACGATGTCGTCCATCGGCCGCGAGCGCTCGTCGCCACGGGTCTTCGGGACGATGCAGAACGAGCAGTCCATGTTGCAGCCCTGCTGGATCGAGACGAAGGCGGTGACCTGCCGCTCGGCGAGCACGTGGTCGCGGATGGTGTTCTGCGAGCCGGCCTCCTCCGCCAGGTCCACGATGCGGGTCGGCAGGACGGCGCCGGCCGCCTGCGCGGCGCGCAGGTTCTCGAGGTGGTCCGGCACCTGGTGGAACTTCTGCGTGCCGACGATCAGGTCCACGTCCGGCAGCGCGTCGAGCAGCGCCGCGCCGCGGTTCTGCGCCATGCAGCCGAGGATCCCGAGCACGAAGCGCGGGTTGCGGCGCTTGCGCTGGGCCACGGCGGCGGCCTTGCCGATGGCCTTCTGCTCGGCGGCGTCGCGCACGCTGCAGGTGTTGAGCAGGAGCACGTCGCAGTCGTCCTCGTCCGCCACGATGCGGTAGCCCCGGGCGCGCAGGAGCGCGGCGACCGCCTCGCTGTCGCGCTCGTTCATCTGGCAGCCGTAGGTCTTGATGTGGACGCGGTTCATGCCCGGGGCAGGGCTTGCTAGCCGCCCCCGGGGGGCGGTCAACGCGCGACTTGGGCGAAAGGCTAAGGCTCCGCGGGTTGTGGTCGGGGTCGATCGGTGGGACCATGCCCTCCATGAAACCGTCCCTCCGTCCGCTCCTCCTCGCGGCGACCGCGGCGACCGCCGCCGCGCTCCTCGCCGGCTGCAGCTCCGCCTGGTCCGGTCCCCGGAAGACCGACCGCTCGAGCAGCGTCGTGGCCTTCCTCTACCCGGGGGAGAGCAACCCGCTGCCCCCGACCGACATCCCGGTGCTGCGCCTGCCGCTCCGGGTGGGCGTCGCGTTCGTGCCGCCCGCCGGCGGCGGACGCGGCGGCTGGACGCCGCCCGGCGGCATCTCCGAGACGCAGAAGTCGGCGCTGATGGAGCGCGTCGCGCGCGAGTTCCGGGGCAAGGACTTCATCGGGTCGATCGAGCTCATCCCGACCACCTACCTGCGCCCGGGCGGCGGCTTCGAGAACCTCGACCAGCTCGCCAGCCTCATGGGCGTCGAGGTGGTCGCGCTCATCGCCTACGACCAGACGCAGTTCACCGACGACAAGTTCCTCTCGCTCGCCTACTGGACGATCGTCGGCGCCTACGTCGTGCGCGGGAACCAGAACGACACGCACACGCTGATGGAGGCCGCCGTCTACGACATCCGCAGCCGGCACCTGCTCTTCCGCGCGCCGGGCGTGAGCCAGATCTCGGAGAGCTCGACACTCGTCGGGCTCGGCGAGCGGCGGCGCGAGGCCGGCGCGAAGGGCTTCGACCTCGCGACCGACGACCTCGTGCGCAACCTGCAGGTGCAGCTCGACGGCTTCCGCGAGCGCGTGAAGCGCGCGCCCGGCGAGGTGAAGATCGAGCACCGCCCCGGCTACACCGGCGCCGGCGCCGGCGGTCCGGCCTTCGCCGGCGCGGTCCTCCTGCTCGCGCTGGCCGGCGGCTGGCTCGCGCGGCGTCCGCGCGCGTGAGCGCCGTCCCCCCGCGCGGCCTCGCGGCCCGGGCCCCGGCGACCTTCGCCGCGGCCACGGCCGCGCTCGTCGCGGCGGGATGGCCCGCGGCGCTGGAGTACGACCGCGCGGCCATCCTCGCGGGCGAGGCGTGGCGCCTGGGCACGGGCCACTTCGTGCACTTCGGCGCCGCCCACCTCGCGTGGAACCTGGCCGTCGTGCTGGCGGCGGGCCTCTGCGCCGAGTCGGCCGCCCCCGGCCGGTGCCGGTTCTTCTGGGCGTCGGCGCCGTGGGTGGTCGGCGCGGTCCTGCTGGCCGGCGACCCCGCGCTGGCCCGGTTCGGCGGGCTCTCGGGCCTCGCCACCGGGGTGGTGGCGCTGCTCGGACTGACGTGGACGCGGTCCGAGGGCCGGGTGCGGCTGGCGGGCGCGGCGCTCCTCGTCCTGACGCTGGTCAAGCTCGCGGCCGAGGCCGCGGGCTTCGCCGGCTTCGTGCGCTTCGCCGACCCGGACATCCGCGGCGTGCCGCTCGCCCACGCGGCCGGCGCGCTCTGGGGCGGGATCGTCGCGGCCTGGCCGCGGCGCGACTGAGCGGACGCTTTCGGCCTTGCGGCGGGCGCGGGGCTGCGTGCGTTCGTCGCCATGCGCGCGCCGGTCGGCCTGCTCGTCTCCCTGTCGCTCGCGGCGTCCGCCGCGGCGCAGGCGCCGCGCCCGCCGCCGCCGGAGCCGGCGGTGGACCTCGACGCGCTGGTCGAGGAGGGGCGGCGGCTCTTCGAGGAGCTGGCGCCGCCCGAGGTGAAGGCGCAGTACGAGTTCCCGAGCCGGGCGCAGGTGGACGACTTCCTCGCGCGCCTGCAGCGCGTGCTCGAGGGCGAGGACCTCCGCGCGCTCGCCGCGTTCGCGCCCGAGGCGCGGGCCGCGCTCGCGGCGATGCGGCTCTTCCCCGAGTTGGAGGACCAGGCCGACTGGCTGGCGGAGCGGCTCGACTACGCCGAGGCCGCCGGCGAGGCGCTGCGCCGTCCGGTTCCCGCCCCGCCCGCGCCGACGCCTCCCCCGCCCGCCGCGCCGCGGGTCCGCCCGCCCGCGTCGCCGGCGCCGGTGGTGCCGCACTACGACCTCTGGACCGCGCGGGTCCGCGGCCGGCCGGTGCCGCCGCGCGCGGCCGCGCTCCTGCCGACGGTGCAGGCGGCCTTCCGCGCCGAGGGCGTGCCGCCCGCGCTGGCCTGGCTGGCCGAGGCGGAGTCCACCTTCAACCCGCGCGCCGTCAGCCCCGTCGGCGCGAAGGGCCTGTTCCAGCTCATGCCGCCGACGGCGCGCGAACTGGGCCTGAGCACGTTCCTGCCCGACGAGCGGACCGACCCGGCGAAGAGCGCGCGGGCCGCGGCCCGCTACCTCAAGCGGCTGCACGCGCGCTTCGGGGACTGGCCGCTGGCGCTCGCGGCCTACAACGCCGGGCCGGGCCGGGTCGAACGCACGCTCCAGCGGCGGCGCGGCCGGACGTTCGCCGACATCGCGCCCGCCCTGCCGGCCGAGACGCGGATGTACGTGCCCAAGGTCCTGGCCCTGCTCGCGACCCGCGCGGGCGTCGCGCCCGGCGCGCTGCCCCCGCCGGGCTGAATCCCCCCGATGCGCGCGCCCTTCCGTCCCTGGCTCGTCCTCCCCGTCCTCTGGGCTGCGGCGCTTTCCGCCGGCGCGGCGCCGGCTCCGCGCGTCCTCCGCATCGACGCGCCGGACGCGCGCGACGAGGCCTACCGCACGCAGGCGGCGGCGCTGCTCGCGCACGACGCGGCCCGGCGCGAGCGCGACGTGGAGGTCGAGGTGGCGTTCGGGGCCCGGGCCTTCCGGCTCCGGCTGATCGGACGCGACGGCGGCGTGAAGCTCGACCGCGCGGCGCCGGTCGCCCCCGAGGAGCTGTGGGCCCTGATCGACGCGATGCCGATGCGGCAGGCGGAGCGGCGGCGCCCGGAGCGCTGAGGCCGGGCCGTCCCGCCGCCGCGCGCACGGGGATTGGGCTTGGCGGCCACGGGGCGCGTCGGCTTGGCTCGACGCATGGGCTTGTTCGACCGCTTCAACCGCCAGCCGGAACCGACCCCCACCCCGTCCGCGCCCGCCGCCGAGGAGAAGAAGGCCCCGGCCGTCGCCGGCGGCGTGCTGCCGCAGCTCGCGGCGGCGAAGGCCAAGCTGGCGGCGAAGGACCTGCCGGGCGCGATGGCCGCCTACGAGCAGGTGCTCGCGACCGCCGGGGACCGGCCCGACGTGCTGCTCACCGCCTCGGGCGACCTCGGCACGCACGGCCACGTGCGCGAGCTCATCGAGCTGATCGCGCCGCGCTACGACGCCGCGCGGCACGGACCCGGGCCCGGCCTGAACCTCCTGCAGGCCTACCTCGCGGTGCGCGACCTCGAGTCGGCCCAGCACGTCCTCGACCTGCTGTTCTCGCTCGGGCGGCCTGAGCTGGAGGAGCGCCTGATCGGCTTCTCGCGGGCCATCGCGGAGCTGAGCGCGTCGGACGCGGCGGCGCCCGCGGTGCCGGCGGAGTCCGCGCAGATCAGCCTCGTGAGCCTGAGCAAGCCCGTGTGGTTCTACGGCCTCGAGGCGCACGCCGACCGGCTCTTCCCGGCGAAGGGCGGCAAGCTCCGCCGCGTCGCCTTCGCGCAGTGTTCGCAGCCCGGGGATGCCGGGCTGCTGGAGAAGGCCGCGCGTCCCGAGGACGCGCTCGGGCGCTTCTCGCGCGGGTGGGCGCTGTGGCTGGCCGAGACCTTCGCGGCCAGCGCGGGCTACGAGGCGTTCGCCGGCATCGGCGCCTTCGCGCCGCGGCACTACGCGCTGTTCCCCGTGGACTGGACGGCGGACAACGTCCGCCAGCTCGTGGATTCGACCGAGGGCGGGCTCGACTACGTCGTCACCAGCAGCCTGCGGGCGCGGCACGCCGACTTCGAGCTGACGGTGCGCGTCTGGGAGGTGAGGAAGTCGCGCGAGCTCAAGGCGTTCACCGCGCGCTGGACGCCGGCGACGGCGGACCGCGAGCTGGCCGCCTTCCACGCGCAGCTCCGCACCTACATGGAGTGGACCGCGCTGCCCGCCGGGCTCGGCCTGGCCTACGCGCCGCCGGCCGCGCTCGAGGCGTACATCCAGGCGCTCGGCGCCTCGCTCGGCCTCTTCCTGCAGGAGAAGGGCGTGCTCGCCGCGGACCACGCCCCGGCCGACGCCGCGCTGCTCCTCGCCTGCGCCCGCGCCAATCCGCAGGACGTGCGGGCGCAGCTCACGCTCCTCTCCGGCGTGCTCCGCCTCCGCGCGCGCGGGATCGAGCCCGACGCCGAGACGCACCGCCACCTGCGCGAGTGGCTCGCGACGGAGGCGGCCGCCGCGGCCGACGTCTCCGCGCTGATCCTGCGCTTCGCCTGACCCGGGCGGTCGCCCGGCGCGGGCCGGATCAGCGGCGGGCGGTGGCGAGCTGCCCGCAGCCGGCGGCGACGTCGATGCCGCGGCGCTGGCGCACGGTGCTGGGCAGGCCGTACTCCGCGAGGACGCGCTGGAACGCGCGCGCGGCGTCGCGGCCGGTCGGGCTCCCCGCGTAGCCCGCGGTCGGGTTGAGCGGGATGAGGTTCACCTGCGCGAGCTGGCCGCGGAGCAGCCGGCCGAGCGCGTGCGCCGACTCCGGGGTGTCGTTGCGCCCCTCGATCAGCGTCCACTCGTAGAAGATGCGCCGCCCGAGCCGCTCGATGTAGCGGCGGCAGGCGGCCATGAGCTCGTCGAGCGGCCAGCGCGCGGCCACCGGGACGAGCGCGGCGCGCTCCTCCTGCGTGGCGCCGTGGAGCGAGACCGCCAGGTGGCAGGGGCGCCGCTCGTCGGCGAGGCGGAGGATGCCCGGCACGACGCCGACGGTGCTGAGCGTGATGCGGCGCCCGGCGAGCGCCGGACCGCAGGGATCGCTCAGGATGTCCACGGCCTTGAGCACGGCGTCGTAGTTGTGCAGCGGCTCGCCCATGCCCATGAGCACGACGTTGCGCAGGCGCTCGTGGCGGTCGTGGGGCGAGGCCGCGCGCGCGTCCGCGAGCGGCGCCTCGGGCCCGACGCCGCGGAGCGCGGCGTCCACGTGCATCGCCTGCGCCACGATCTCGCCGGCGGTGAGGTGGCGGACGAAGCCCATCTGCCCGGTGGCGCAGAACACGCAGCCCATCGCGCAGCCGGCCTGCGAGCTCAGGCAGGCGGTGACGCGGCCGGAGTAGCGCATCAGCACGGTCTCGACGCGCCGGCCGTCGGCGAGGGCGAGCAGGTACTTGCGGGTGAAGCCGTCGGCGCTCGGCGTCTCGGCGGCGACCGTCGGGCGGCGGAGGGACAGCGCGGACTCCGCCTGCGCGCGGAAACGGGCCGGGAGTTCGGGCATCCGCGCCCAGTCGTCCGCCCCCTCCAGATAGACATACGCCCAGAGCCGGGCGGCGTGGACCGGCGCGAAGCCCCACGCGGCCGCGCGCGCGAGCAGTTCGGCGCGCGTGAGGTCGTGGAAATCCTCGGGTCCGTCGGTCATGGGCTTCCCTTGTTGGGGGGCCGACGGCGATTTGCCAAGCGCGGGCGCGGCGTTAGGGTCGGGCCATGCCCCCTCGGGTCGTCATCGCCGGCGGAACCGGCTTCATCGGCTCGGCGCTCGCGCGCCGGTTGCGCGAGCGCGGCAACGAGGTCGTCGTGCTCACGCGCTTCCCGGCGCGGCGCCGCGGCGACGGGGTGCGCGAGGTGACGTGGCATCCGCGGACCGACCCGAAGGACGCCGCGGGCCCGCGGCCGGCGTGGTGGGACGAGGTGGCGGGCGCCCGGGCCGTGATCAACCTCGCCGGGGCGAGCGTGGACTGCGTGCACAATCAGAAGAACCGCCGCCTCATCCTGCAGTCGCGGGTCGACGCGGTCCGCGCGCTCGGCGCCGCCGTGGCGGCGGCGGGGCAGCCGCCCGCGACGTGGGTCCAGGCCAGCGCCGTGGGCTACTACGGCACGGGGCCGGAGCGGCGCGACGAGACGGCGCCGGCGGGCACGGGTTTCAAGGCGGAGGTCTGCCGCGCGTGGGAGGAGGCGTTCGCCGCGGCCTGTCCGCCCGCGGTGCGGCCGGTGGTGCTGCGCATCGGCGTCGTGCTCGGCCGCCGCGGCGGGGCCTACCCGCGGCTGGCGCGCGTGGCGCGGCTGTTCCTCGGCGGAGCGGCGGGCGACGGCCGGCAGGGGATCAGCTGGGTCCTGCTGGAGGACCTCGTCGAGGTGTTCCTGCGCGCCGTGGAGCACGAGCCCATGCGCGGCGCGTACAACGCCTGCGCGCCGGAGCCGACGGCGAACGCCGACTTCATGCGCGCGCTGCGGCTCTCGCTCCGCCGCCCGTGGGCCCCGCCCGCGCCGGCCTGGGCGATCCGGATCGTGGCGCCGCTCGTGCTGCGCACCGATCCCGGACTGATCCTGCTCGGCCAGTTCGTCGTGCCCGCCCGCCTCGAGGCTGAGGGCTTCCGCTTCCGCGCGCCGCGCCTGGCGTCGGCGCTCTCCGCGCTGGCGGAGTGACGGCCGGGCAGCGCCCGCGCCTTCCGCCGGCGGGGCCGGGGGACGACGGTGCGCCGACGGCGCGCCCTCAGACCGAGTACTTGCTCTTCTCCGGCTCGCAGTCGCGCATGCCCTCGTAGGCGTGCACGGAGCCCGCGGTGTCGGCCCAGAGCGGCAGGTTGGCCGCGCGGGCGGCCTTGAGCTGCACGATCTCCTGCTGGGTGGCGGGTTCGCGCGCCTGGAGCATCAGGCGGTTGAGGGCCGCGTAGGCGATGTCCTCCGGTTCGACGTGGAGGGCGTGCGCGAGCCGGGTGACCGGCTTCATCTCGGCGTCGTCGAGGTGGATCTTGATGGCCATGGTTCCTCCTGGGGTGGGGTTGGCCGCAGTGTACACCCGGGGCGCGCGTCCACTGCGCACGGATTGCGGGAATCCGGTCGGGAGGCGCGTTGCGTTTTGGAACGCCGCTGTCAGGGTCCCGCCCATGCTCGAGTGGGCGGCCAAGTTCCTGCAGGCGTTCATCCCGCTGTTCGTCGCGATCGACCCGATCGGGCTGGCGGCCATCTTCCTCGGCCTCGGGCAGAACCTCCCGGCCGAGCGGCGCCAGCGGGTGGCCGACCAGGCGGTGTGGACCGGCGGGCTCGTCGCCCTCGGCTTCCTCTTCCTCGGCAAGTCCGTCTTCTCGGCCCTCGGCATCTCGGTGGGCGACTTCCAGGTCGCGGGCGGCCTGATCCTCTTCATCCTCGCGGCCAAGGACCTGCTCTCCTCCGCGGCCGAGGCGGAGAAGCTGCCCGACGACTTCGGCGTCGTGCCGCTCGGCATGCCGCTGATCGCGGGCCCGGCCTCCATCACCACCCTGCTCGTGCTGGCGCAGAACGAGGCCATCGGGCTGGTCGTCACGCTCGTCGCCCTCGCGGCCAACCTCGGGCTCGTCGTGCTCGCGCTCCACTACAGCGACTGGCTGGGCCGCCGCGTCGGCGGCACGGGCATGCGCGCCATCTCCAAGATCATCTCCATGCTCCTCGCCGCCATCGCGGTCGCGATGATCCGGCAGGGACTCCGTCCGTGACCAAGCCCGCCGCGCTCCTCCTGGCCTGCGCCCTGACCATGACCGCCCCCGCCCAGACGCTCCAGCGGACGGTGGACGACGCCGTCGCCGCCACCCGCGCCGAGTTCGCCGCCCCGGAACTGAAGGCCG
This sequence comes from uncultured Opitutaceae bacterium, assembly GCA_964460895.1. Taxonomy (GTDB): domain Bacteria; phylum Verrucomicrobiota; class Verrucomicrobiia; order Opitutales; family Opitutaceae; genus Didemnitutus. The sequence continues at coordinate 16,206 of CAYWTK010000021.1, read as the reverse complement.
ACCAGCTCGCCGTGACCGTGGTCGACCTGCGCGGTCCGGCGCCCGTCTGGGCCCACCACCGCGGCGACGAGCGCCACTACCCGGCGAGCGTCATCAAGCTCTTCTTCCTCGCCTACGCCCACCACCTCCTGGAGACGGGCGCGCTCGCCGACTCGGCCGAGCTGCAGCGCGCGCTGACCGACATGGTCGTCGAGTCGTCCAACGACGCGACCGCGGCCGTGGTGGACGCCGTGACCGGCACCACCGGCGGACCCGAGCTGCCGCCGGCGGAGCTGGCGGACTGGCACGCGCGGCGGATGGCGGTCACGCGCTGGTTCGAGGCGCAGGGCTACCGGAACGTCCTCGCCGTGCGGAAGACCTGGGCGGAGGGACCCTACGGCCGCGAGATGCAGGCCGCGGTCGCGCACCCGCCGCGCCGGAACTTCCTCTCGACGAACGACACCGCGCGGCTGCTGCTCGAGATCGCGGAGGGCCGCTGCGTGAGCCCCGCGCGCTCGGCGCGCATGCTCGGGCTGATGCGGCGCGACGTGGTCGCGGCGCAGGCGCCGGCCGGCGGCGAGGACCAGGAGGGGCACGGCTTCACCGGGCCGGCGCTCGCGCCGGGCATGACGCTTTGGTCGAAGGCGGGCTGGACCAGCTGGACGCGGCACGACGCCGCGCTCGTGGGCCTCCCCGACGGCGGGCGCGTGATCATCGTCACCTTCACCGAGGCCCGCGAGCACGCCAATAACCGCCGCCTCATCGCCGCCGTCGCGCGCCGCGTGCTCGCCGGCCTGCCGCCGCGCTGAGCGCGCGGGCGCCCCGCATCCCGGCGAGCGGCCGTTCGACGGCCCGCCCGCCTCCGGTAGTAACGTATTGTGTTACTACGGGCTGGGGGCGGGCGAAGGGGTGGGCCGGTCGCCGCGCGCTTGGACGCACCGACCGTGCGCCGACGCCGGCGCGGCGGGTTCGGCGCCGCGGCGAGCCGCGACGGCGGGCGATCGCCACCACCGCCGTCGGCCAAGCCGGGTAGTAACACAATGCGTTACTACGGGCGGGGGGCGGGGTGTCGGTGGCGGGAACGAACCCGGGACGGCGAGGGCGGCCCGGGTCCGGCTCAGCCTTCGAATGTCGCCAGCAATCCGGCGTAGATCCGCGCCGAGTCCACCAGGTCCTTCACGCGCGCCCGTTCGTCGATCGCGTGGTAGTCCTGTCCGCCCGGGCCGTAGCCGACCGTGGGCAGGCGGAGGTGGTGGGCGAAGAAGTGCATGTCGTTGAACCCGGTCGAGACCGAGGCGACGGCGGGCCGGCGGCGGACGCGGGCGACGGCGGCCTGCACGGCGCGGAAGAACGGCGCCGCCGGGTCCACGTGGCAGGCGGAGCTCTCCGCGAGCTTCGCGACGGTGACGCGGCAGCCGGGGATGCGCCGGGCGGCGTCGGCCAGCGCGAGGCGCAGCTCGCGCTCGGCGGCCGCGTGGTCCTCGTTCGGCAGCACGCGCCGGTCGAGGGTGAAGCGGGCGAGCGCGGGCACGGTGTTGACCTTGCCGCCCTCGCCGGGACCGAAGACGCCGCCGATGTTCAGCGTCGGGCGGAGCACGCGCCCGTCCGGCGCGCGGAAGCGCCGCCGCGCGAGGCGGTCGCGGTGCCGCTGCAGGGCGACGACGAGGCCGGCCAGGTGCTCGAGGGCGTTGACGCCCCGCTCGGGGGTCGAGCCGTGGGCGGCGCGGCCGTGGACGGTGACCTCGAGCCAGACGACGCCGTTGTGGCCGCAGCAGACGCGGTCGCCCTCGCCGCCCTCGCCGACCAGCGCGTAGTCCGCGCGCAGCTCGCCGGAGCGGACCAGCCAGCCGGCGCCGAGCGCGCTGTCGGTCTCCTCGTCGGCCGTGAACGACACCTCGACGTTGCAGCGCGGTCGCACGCCGGTCGCGCGCAGGGCGCGGAGCGCGACGAGGATGCTCGCGATGGCGCCCTTCATGTCGGCCGTGCCCCGGCCGTGGATCCAGCCGCGCTCGACCCGCCCGCTGAAGGCATCGCCGTGCCGCCAGCGGCCGGAGACCGGCACGACGTCGTAATGGGCGTTGAGGTGGACCGTCTTCGCGGCGCCGGCGTCCCAGAAGCCGAGGACGTTCCAGCGCGGCGGACCGTCGGGCAGGAGGCGGCGCTGGAGCGCGCGCGGCGGGGAGAGGCGGCGGGTGCGCAGGCCGATTCCGTCGAGCTCGGCGGCGAGAAGGCGCGTCATCGCGTCGTAGTCGTCCCCGGGCGGGTTGACCGTGCGCACCCGCACCAGCCGGCGCAGCAGCGCGACGGCGGCGGGCGCCTGGGCGGCGAGGTGCCGGTCGAGGAGGCGGACGGGGTCGGCGGCGGCGGGCATGGCGGGGACGTGGGTCAATAGCCGTCCGGGACGGGCCAAGGGAAGGGCAAAGCCCGCGGCGCGCAACGGGGCTTTGACAGCCCGCGGCCCGGCGAGACACCCTGCCGCCGCCCCGATGGTTCCGCCCCCGTCCGTCCCTCCCCCTGCCCTCGCCGCGGCCCAGGCCGTGCTGGCGGCCCTGCCGGAGGCGGCCGTCCTGACGCGGAGCCGCTGGGACGGCCCCGGCGTGGAGATCCTCTTCGCCAACGACCGGTTCGGGCAGCTCACGGGTTATTCGCCCGCGGAGCTCGTCGGGCGCAACACCCGCCTGCTCCATGGTCCGCGCACGGACCTGCTGGCCACCCGGGCCGGCCGTTCGGCCGCGCCGTGGCGCGCGGATGTGGGCGAGAACTGGCTGCACCGCAAGGACGGCACGCCCTTCTACGGCGGCTGGGAGTTCCGGCCGCTCGGTCCCGACTGGCTGGTCGGCGTCTACCGCGACCTCTCGGAGATGCGGCGCTTCCAGGAGGCGATGATCCACACGCAGAAGCTCGACACCGTCGGCCAGCTCGCGGGCGGCGTCGCCCACGACTTCAACAACCTCCTCTCCATCATCAACGGCTACTGCGAGATCCTCGCCGCCAAGGTCGAGGCCCTGCCGGCGGCCCAGCGCGACCTGCGGGAGATCCACCGCGCCGGGCTCAAGGCCGCGGGCCTCGCGCGGCAGATCCTCGAGTTCAGCCGCCGGCAGGAGACCGAGGCGCGCGCGGTGAACCCCAACACGCTCATCCGCGAGGTGGGCGACATCCTCCGCCGCGTGGTCGGCGACGCGGTGAAGGTCGAGCTCCGGCTCGCCTCGGACCTCGGCAACACGCGGGTGGACCCCACCCAGTTCCAGCAGGTCCTGCTCAACCTCTGCTTCAACGCCCGCGACGCGATGCCGCAGGGCGGCAAGCTCGTCGTGCGCACCTTCAACCACACCCAGGACGCGGCGGGCCCGCGGCTGCCGGCCGGCGGCTACGTCGGCATCGAGGTGCGCGACTCCGGCATGGGCATGGACGAGGCGACGCGCGCGCGCCTCTTCGAGCCGTTCTTCACCACCAAGCCCCACGGCACCGGACTCGGGCTCGCCATGGCCAAGGGCATCGTGCGCGCGGCGGGCGGCGAGATCACCGTGCGCTCGAAGCCCGGCGCGGGCACGACGTTCGAGCTCCTCCTGCCGGAGACGGCCGAGCCGGAGCAGGTCTTCAGCACCGCGGCGCCGGACCTGCCCCGGAGCACCGGCACCGAGCCGCTGTGGGTGGTCGAATCCGACGACGTCCTGCGCAAGATGGTCAGCGGCATCCTCGCCGTGGACGGCTACCGCGTGACCGAGCACGCCGGCGTCGCGGCGGCGACCGCCGCGGCGGGCCGCGCGCGGCCGCCGGACCTGCTCCTGATCGACGCCAACGCGACCGACGCCGCGAAGCTCGTCCACCAGCTCATCGGCCGCAACCCGCGGCTCAAGGTGCTCGCCGTCTCGGTCGAGGCGCCCGCCGCCCTCCTGCCGGAGCTGCCGCCCAAGTCGCTCGCGCACCTGCCGAAGCCGTTCGCGCTGAGCACGCTGCTCCGCACGGTGCGCGGGCTGCTCGACGGAGGCGGGCGGTGAGGCTGCTGGTCGTCGGGGCCTCCGGCCTCGCCGGCTCCGCCCTCGCGCGGGCCGCCGCCGCGGCCGGGCACCGCGTGACGGGCGTGGTCGGCGCGTGGAGCGGCGACGTGCCGGGGGCGGAGGTCCTCGAGCGGCGCGACCTGACGCGACCGGACGTCGCGGCGCCGCTGCTCGCGGCCGCGCGGCCCGACGCAGTGGTCAACGCCGCCGCCGTGGCCGAGCCCGCGCAGTGCGACGCGGACCCGGTCCGTTCCGAAGCCCTCAACCACGCGTGGCCCGGCGCCCTCGCCGCGGCGTGCGCGGCGGCGCGCGTGCGGCTCGTGCACCTCTCGACCGAGCAGGTCTTCGACGGCGAGCGCCCGCCGTTCGGTCCGGCGAGCCCGCCCCGCCCGCTCAACCGCTACGGCCGGCAGAAGCTCGCGGGCGAGGATGCGGTGCGCGCCGCCGACCCCGCGGCCGCCGTCGTGCGCCTGCCGCTCCTCCTGGGCAACAGCCTCGGCGGGCGGCGCAGCGTGCACGAGAAGGTCTTCGAGACGTGGGCGGCGGGCCGGCCGATGCCGCTGTTCGCCGACGAGTGGCGCATGGTCTGCACGGCGGACAACGTCGCCGCGCTGCTCCTCGCGCTCGTCCCGCGGACGGATCTCGCCGGCGTCCTCCATTGGGCGGGCGCCGAGGCCGTCTCGCGCCTCGAGATGGGCCGCGCGCTCTGCGCCCACTTCGGCGTGGACGAGCGCTGGCTCCGGCCGCAGCGGCGCGCGGACCTGCCGGAATTCACCGCGACCCGCCCGCGCGACCTCACGCTCGAATGCGGCGGGATCGACGTCCTCCTCGGCGTTCCGCGCGAGCGGCTGGCGGAGGGGGTGCGGACGCTGCGGCGGCCCGCGTGGGCGCAGGGCGTCCCCGCGTAGGCGCGTCGGGGCGGCGGCGCCGGAGGGCGGGGAAGCGGGCGCCTTGCGTAATCGCGGTCGCGTGCTTCGCTGGCGCGCGATGAACCTGCGCGTCCTGCCCGTGCGCACCGCCGGCGCCGCCGAGAACATGGCGGTGGATTTCCTGCTGCTGCAGCGGTACCCGGGGCCGGACGAGCCGCGCTTCCGGCACTACGGCTGGCGCGGGCCGGCGTTCACGTTCGGCTACAGCCAGAAGCTCGACTTCGTGCGGGAGAAGCTCGCGGCGGAGCCGCCGGCGGACCTCTGCCGGCGGCCGACGGGCGGGGGCATCGTGGACCACCGCGACGACTGGACGTACGCGCTCGTGCTGCCGCGCGGCCACGCGCTGGAGGAGGCGCGGGCCACGGAGTCGTACCGCGTGGTGCACCAGGCCCTGGCGGCGGCGCTGGTCGCCGGCGGCGTGCCGGCCGAGGTCAAGGCCGCGTGCGAGCCGGCGCCCGACGGCGCGGGCTGCGGCCCGGCGGGGGTCTGTTTCCAGCGGGCCGAGCTCTTTGACGTGGTGCACGCCGGCACGGGGGCGAAGCTGGCGGGCGCGGCGCAGAAGCGCAGCCGCCACGGGCTGCTCTTCCAGGGCTCGGTCGCGCGCGGGGCGGTGGGACCGCTGGACTGGGACGCCTTCGGCGAGCGCTTCGTCGCGGCCCTCGGCCGGGAGGTCGGCGCGGAGCCGGCGCCCGGGCCCTGGCCGGAATTCCGCGAGGACGAGCTCGAGGGCCTGGTGCAGCAGTACGCCTCGCCCGAGTGGCTGGGTCACCGCTGAGTCGTCCGGCGGCGGCGCCCCGGGCGCGCTCGGAAGCGGTCGCGGGATTCCACCGGCTCGGGCTTTGACTCGCCGGCGCGGACCGCTTCCCTTCCCCACCCTATGCACCCCCTCCGCGTCCTCGCGTTGCTCGTCTCCGCCGCCCTGCTGACCGCCGCCGCCGGCGCGTCCGGGAAGCGGGTCATCACCCCCCAGGACCTCTGGTCCCTCCATCGCGTCGGCAGCCCGGCGCTCTCCCCCGACGGCCGGACCGTCGCCTACACCGTCCAGGAATGGTCGGTGGAGAAGAACAAGAGCCGCACCAACGTCTGGCTCGTGCCCGCCGACGGCGGCGAGCCGCGGCGGCTGACCACGGCGGACGCGACCGACGCGGCGCCGGCGTGGAGCCCCGACGGCACGCGCCTGGCGTTCGTCTCGAAGCGCGGCGACGACGAGGTCAGCGCGCTCTACGTCATCCCCGTGGGCGGCGGCGAGGCCCAGGAGATCGTCGAGCTGCCCTTCGCCATCGCGACGCCCAAGTGGCTGGCCGACGGCCAGTCCCTCGTCTTCGCCACCCGCGTCTTCCCCGCGCTCGCGGGCAAGCTCGCGAAGGACGACCTCGACGCGATGCGCAAGGAGGCCAAGCGCCTCAAGGACTCGAAGATGACCGCCAAGGTCACCGAGGACCGCGTCTACCGCTTCTGGGACGCCTGGCTGACCGACGGCCACGCGCACCGCCTCGTGCGCGTCGACCTCGAGACCAAGGCGCTCACCGACCTCACGCCCGGCTGGGACCGGCTCTTCTCGTTCGACGGCACGGCGAGCTTCGAGGTCTCGGACGACGGCAAGTGGGCGGTCTTCACCGCCAACAGCACGCCGCCGCCCTACCGCGAGAACATCAACCCGGACGTCTACCTCGTGCCGACCGACGCCTCGGCCGCGCCGCGCAACCTCACCGCGGACAACACGGGCTCCGACGGCAACGCCACCTTCTCGCCCGACGGCCGCTGGATCGCGTACACCCGCACCGAGCTGAGCATCCACAACGGCGAGTTCCGCAAGCTGTGGCTCCACGACCGCGCCACCGGCGCGAACCGGCCGCTGACGGAGGCGATCGACCTCTCGTGGGACGAGGTCGAGTTCGCGGACAACAGCGCGTTCCTCTGGCTGACGGCGGAGGACAAGGGCTCGGTCCCGCTCTTCCGGCTCAACCTCGACGGCACCGGCCTGCAGGCCGTCCACCCGGCCGGCGCCAACGCCGGTCTGAGCGTCGCGGCCGGGCGCGTCGCGTTCCTCAACGACACGATGAGCCGGCCGGCCGAGGTCTTCATCCATGGCGTGGACGGCGCCGCGAAGCAGCTGACCGATACCAACGCCGCGCTCCTCGCCCAGCTCGACCTCGGGCGCGTGGAGTCGTACTGGTTCACCGGCGCGGCCGGCGACCAGGTGCACGGCTGGCTGATTCTGCCCCCGGGCTTCGATCCGGCGAAGAAGTACCCGCTGCTCAACCTCATGCACGGCGGTCCGCACACGATGGTGCGCGACTCGTGGAGCTACCGGTGGAACCCGCACGTCTTCGCCGCCCCCGGCTACGCGGTCACGTGGATCAACCGCCACGGCTCGACCGGCTTCGGCGAGAAGTTCGCGCAGTCCATCCTCAACGAGTGGGGCAAGAAGCCGCTCGAGGACATGATGAAGGGCCTGGATTTCCTCCTCGCGAAGCACCCGAACCTCGACGGCGACCGCCTCGCCGCGGCCGGCGCGAGCTACGGCGGCTACATGGCCGCGTGGGTGGCGGGCCACACCGGCCGCTTCAAGGCCATCATCAACCACGCCGGCGTGAACAACAGCTACGCGCAGTACGGCACGGACGTGCCGCACGGCTTCACCCAGGTGATGGGCGGCCAGCCGTGGAACCCGGAGACGCTGCCGGGCTTCCTCGAGAACAACCCGATGACGCACGCGCGGAACTTCAAGACCCCCACGCTCGTGACGTTCGGCATGCGCGACTACCGCGTGCCCTACGGCAACGGCATCGAGCTCTACGGCGTGCTCCAGTCCATGGGCGTGCCCTCGCGCCTCGTGCTCTTCCCCGACGAGAACCACTGGATCCTCACCCCGCAGAACTCGATCCACTGGAACTGGGAGTTCCAGGCCTGGCTCGCCCGTTGGATCGGCGGCACGCCGACCCTGGAGAAGCCGGACTTCGAGAACTGGGGGAAGGCGAAGGCCGCGGCCAAGCCCTGAGCGCCCGGACCGGGTCCTCCCCTCCGGAAACAAAGCGGCGCCGGTGCTTGTCACCGGCGCCTTTCTTTATCGGCCGACGGCCTCGATAGGCCGGGGTCTTAGCGCATAGTTGCGTTGTTTGGTCGCGGCCGGTCGCCCCATGGCTTCCGGCGGCGTGACGGAAGATGACAGATTTCCGCGCGGCGCGCTGCGCATCCCTTGGCGAAGTTTTTCTGATGCGGCGAGCGACCGCGGCGGGGGCGCCGCGGCTCCAGGAGTGACCGGGAAACGCCGCACTGGGGATGCGCCGCCCTCGGCGCGTCCCGCCCCGCGGCATCGCCCTACGCCTCCCGCCGCAGCGTGACCACGCACTCGAGGTGGCGCGTCTGCGGGAAGATGTCGAACGGCTGCACCGCGGTCAGGACGTAGCCGTCGGCGAGAAAATCCCGGAGGTCGCGCGTTTGCGTGGCCGGGTCGCAGGAGACGTAGACGACGCCGCGCGGGCCGAAGGCGAGGCGGATGCTTTCGTGCGGCGCATCCGTTGGCGAAGATTGTCTGATGCGGCGAGCGACCGCGGCGGGGGCGCTGCGGCTCCAGGCGTGACCGGGAAACGCCGCACTGGGGATGCGCCGCCCTCGGCGCGTCCCGCCTCGCGGCATCACCCTACGCCTCCCGCCGCAGCGTGACCACGCACTCGAGGTGGCGCGTCTGCGGGAAAAGGTCGAAGGGCTGCACCGCGGTGAGCACGTAGCCCGCCGAGAGGAAGTGCCGCAGGTCGCGCATCTGCGTGGCCGGGTCGCAGGAGACGTAGACGACGCCGCGCGGGCCGAAGGCGAGGAGCTGGCGCAGGAACGATTCGTCGCAGCCCTTCCGCGGCGGGTCGATCACGACCGCGGTCTCCGCCGGCGCGAACGCCGGGTCCAGGCCGGCGAAGATCGTGGCCGCGTCGCCGGCGGAGAAGGTGGCGTGCGCGATCCCGTTGGCCGCGGCGTTCTCGCGGGCGAAGCGGACGGAGGATTCGCTCACCTCGACGCCGGCGACCCGCTCGAAGGCCGGCGCGCAGGCGAGGGCGAAGAGCCCGCTGCCGCAGTACGCGTCCACGAGGAACCGCGCGCCCGTCGCCGCGGCCTGGTCGCGCACGTAGCCGGTGAACGCGGGGAGGATGAACGGGTTGTTCTGGAAGAAGTCGCGGGCGAGGAAGCGCAGCCGCAGGTCGCCCACGCGCTCGTGGATGACCGCGTCGTAGTCCGTGACCACGCCCTCCTCCGCGTGGCGGAGCAGCAGCGTGGCGTCGCGCCGGTACTCGCCGGCGGCGAGCCGCGCGCGCGTGCGGGCGCGGACGTCCGGGAGCGCGGCGTTGATCTCGGGCGTGGCGAGCGGGCACTGCGGCACGTCCACGAGGTCGAAGCGCGTGCCCTGCCGCAGGAAGCCGATGGCGGCGGCTTCGCCGCCGTCGGTCGAAGGCGAAGGTGGAGGTTGGGAAGCCCCCGACGGTGCGCCGCGCTCCGCGCTCCGCGTCCCGCGCACCTGGAAGTGCGGCGTGAGCTTCGAGCGGTAGCCGAACTCGCGCGGCGAGGGGATCGTCGGGGCGACGGGGAACTCCACGTCCGCCATGTGCCGCAGCAGCTCCTCCACCTGCCGGCGCTTCCAGGCGAGCTGCTCCGGGTAGGCGAGGTGCTGGTACTGGCAGCCGCCGCAGCGGGCGAACAGCGGGCACCGCGGCGCCACCCGGTGCGGCGAGGGCGCGAGCACCGCGACGAGGTCCGCCTCGGAGAAATTCTTGTGGTTGCGGTAGACGCGGACGCGGACGCGCTCGCCGGGCAGGGTGAAGGGCACCATCACGACCCAGCCGGCGGGATTTTCGGTCTTGGATTCCCGATTCTCGATTTCGGATCCCGAACCCGGTGTGCCGTGTTGCTCGGTGGGCGGGGGCTGACGGCTGACCGCTGAGCGCGGACCGCTCTCCAGCGCCACGCGCCCCAGGCCCAGGCCGAGGTTCGTGAGCGTGGAGATGTCCAGCTCGAGCTCGGCGTGGTACGGGAACGGATGGTCGTTGAAGCGTTTCTTTTTCACCGCGGCAGACACACAGGACCGGGATCGGCCTCACCGCAACCGAAGAGGCGGGCCGGGCGCGATGGCCCGCAGAGGGCGCCTGCCGCGGTCGCCGGTGCAGCAGGCCACGGATTGAAGGGGGAACTCAGGAAATCAGGACTTGGGCCAAGGGTCTGGTTCCTGACTCCCTGATTTCCTCATCCTCAGGACCCAAGGCATGCCGCTCCATGGATGAAGACGGATGAGTCGGATCCGTTCCGTCCGCCTCTATCTGTGCCATCCGGGGAGATCGAAAGCCTCGCGCGCGGCATCCGCGGGAAGCGATGAGGTCTTCCGGATTTGCCTCAGCGGAACTCTCCGTGCTCTCTGGGCCCCGTGGTTCCCGTCGAACGCATCACCAGCCTGCAGAATCCCCGCGTGAAGCGGCTCGTCCGGCTGCGCGAGCGGCGGGCGCGGGACGAGGAGGGCCGGTTCCTCGTCGAGGGCTACCGCGAGGTGCGGCGCGCGCTGGAGAAGGGCGTGCGCCCGGAGGAGCTCTACTTCGCGCCCGACTGGTTCCTCGGCACGAACGAGCCGGCCCTGCTGGAGCAGGCGCGGCAGGCCGGAGCCCAGCTCTTCGAATTGTCCAAGGAGGCCTTCGCCAAGGTGGCCTACCGCGAGCGGCCCGACGGCCTCCTCGCCGTCGCCGCGCAGTGGAAGCGCACGCTCGCGGACTTGGACCAACTTGTAGGGCGGGGTCTCCCGACCCCGCCGCGCTTGTCGACGCCGAGTGCGACGGCGGGGTCGGGAGACCCCACCCGACAGAGAGCGCCCTTCCTCCTCGTCTGCGAATCCATCGAGAAGCCGGGCAACCTCGGCACGATCCTGCGCAGCGCCGACGCCGCGGGCTGCGACGCCGTCATCGTCTGCGATCCCGTCACCGACCTCTTCAACCCGAACGTCGTCCGCGCCTCGACCGGCGTCCTCTTCTCCGTGCCCGTGGTGGTGGCCGAGTCGACGGCCGTGCGCGCCTGGCTGAAGGCGCGGGGCATCCGCGCCGCGGCCACGACGCCGCACACCGACACCCTCTACACCCGGACCGACCTGCGCGGTCCCCTGGCCATCGTCATGGGCAGCGAGCAGTACGGGCTGAGCGAGTTCTGGATGAAGGAGGCCGACGTCCTCGTGCGCATCCCCATGGCCGGCCAGGCCGACTCGCTCAACGTGGCGATGGCGACCATCATCACGCTCTTCGAGGCCGTGCGGCAGCGCGGCGGGTAGCCCGGCCTCTCCGAGGACGGGTCCCTCCCGCTCGCCCCGCGTTCCGCCGGCGCGCGGTGGGCGTCGGCGAGCCGCGCCACGCGCTTGCCCGGACGGCGGCGCGCTGCTCGACTCCCGCGCGTGCCCGACGAGCCTCCCCCGCTGATGCCCGACCCGGTGCCGCCGCTCGCGGCGGACGCGGTCGCCTCCGCGGCGGCCGAGCCCCTCGCCGCCCCGGGACACGTCCACCGCGCCGGCAGCACGCACTGCCAGAACTGCGGCACGGAGCTGAAGGGGCCGTTCTGCCACGCCTGCGGCCAGCACGATTTCGACGTCAACCGCTCCTTCTGGCACACGTTCCTCGAGGCGCTGGAGAACCTGTTCCATTTCGAGGGGAAGTTCTTCCGCAACATCGTCACCCTGCTCTTCCAGCCCGGACGCCTGAGCGCGGCGTTCAACGCCGGGCGGCGCGCGTCGCAGATGCCGCCCTTCCGCCTCTACATCTTCACGGCGTTCGTCTTCTTCCTCTGGGCCTTCAGCGGCGACCGCGGCGGAGAGCCGGTGGAGTTCGGACCGCCGAAGCCGGCCGGTGTCCTGCTCGACGGCCGGCCGGTCGAGGGCGCAGACGTCCTGCGGGCGCTGCGCGACCCGGCCTACGCGGAGCAGCTGAAGGCCGCGGCCGAGGCGGCGGAGAAGGCCAAGGCCGGTTCCGTCCCGCCCGACGCGCCCGTCGTCGATCCGGCCGTCGCGCTCGGCGCGGCGGTCGCCGAGGCGGGCCAGGAAATCGGACGGGTCGCGGCCGAGAACCGCAAGGACGCCGCTCCCGCCAACCGGCCCCAGTTGAGCTACCGGCCGCTGGCGAAGCCCGAGGCGGAGCGCAACGAGTTCGAGCGCTGGGCCGACCGGCAGGGCAAGCGCCTCGCGGACCCCGCGGTCCGCCGCGAGATCGGCGAGCGTTTCATCGCCGCCCTGCCGAAGATGCTCCTCATCTGCCTGCCGGTCTTCGCCCTGTTCACCCGCGTCCTCTTCCGGAAGTCGGGCCAGGTGTACCTCCAGCACCTCGTCGTCGCGATCCACTTCCACACCTTCATCTTCCTCTGGCTGATGTTCCGCGACGGTTGGGTGCACCTCGTCGAGTCCGTGGGCCTCCGCGGCCCGGCGGGCTGGCTCGAGACGGCGTCCAACGCCTGGCTGGCGCTCTACCCGCTGCTGATGCTGCGCCGTCTCTTCCGCGAATCGTGGCTGCGCACGGCCGCGAAGACGGCGGGGCTGGCGCTCGCCTACGTCTGCGCCCTCGGCGTGGCCTTCGTCGCGACCGCCGCGGTGCTCTTCCTCCTGATGTGAGGCCCGGTCGCGCCGCGGGGTTTGACCGCGGCATCCCGCGGGCCCAGCCTGCGCGGATGAACGCCCCGCGCCTCCTCGTCGCCGCCGCGGCCCTCGCCCTCGCCGCCGCGCCCCTCGCCGCCCAGATCGACCGCGTCAACGGCCGCGCCTTCGCCACCCGCTCCGAGGTCATCGCCCGGCACGGCATGGCCGCCACCTCGCATCCGCTGGCCACGCAGGTCGCGCTCGACGTCCTCAAGGCCGGCGGTTCGGCGGTGGACGCCGCCATCGCGGCCAACGCGGCGCTCGGGCTGATGGAGCCGACCGGCTGCGGCATCGGCGGCGACCTCTACGCCATCGTCTGGAGCGCGAAGGACCGGCGCCTCCACGGCCTCAACGCCTCGGGCCGCTCGCCGCGCGGGCTGGACGCCGCGGCGATGGACGCGGAGCTGAAGCGGCTCGGCGTGCGGACCATCCCGATGCGCGGGATGCTGCCGATCAGCGTGCCCGGCGCCGTCGACGGCTGGTTCGAGCTGCACGCGAAGTTCGGGCGCCTGCCGATGCGCGACGTGCTCGCGCCGGCCATCCGCTACGCGCGCGAGGGGTTCCCCCTCACCGAGTACATCGCCTACCTGTGGGACATCTCCGTGCGCCGCGCGCAGACGGACGGCTTCCCCGGCGCCTTCCTCGCCACCTACGCCCCGAGCGGCCGCGCGCCGGCCAAGGGCGAGGTCTTCCGCAACCCCGACCTCGCCGACACGTACGCCCTGCTCGCCGAGCAGGGACGCGACGCCTTCTACCGCGGCGCGATCGCGGACCGGGTCGACGCCTTCATGCGCGCGCACGGCGGCTGGCTGCGGAAGGAGGACCTCGCGGCCCACGCCTCGACCTGGGTGGACCCGGTGTCGGTCAACTACCGCGGCTACGACGTCTACGAGATGCCCCCGAACACGCAGGGCATCGCGGCGCTGCAGATGCTCAACATCCTCGAGGGATTCGACCTCAAGGCGATGGGCTACAACTCCCCCGAGGCCCTGCACGTCATGATCGAGGCCAAGAAGCTCGCCTTCGAGGACCGCGCGAAGTTCTACGCCGACGCGGACTTCATGCAGGTCCCGCTGGCGCGCCTGTTGTCGAAGGAGTACGCCGCCGAGCGGCGGAAGCTGATCGACCCGGCCCGCGCCGGCCGGACCGTCGACGCGGGCAATCCCGCGCTGCAGGAGGGCGACACCATCTACCTCGCGACGGCGGACGCCGAGGGCAACATGGTCTCCCTCATCCAGTCGAACTACCGCGGCTTCGGCTCCGGCATCACGGTGCCCGGCACGGGCTTCACCTTCCAGAACCGCGGCGAGATGTTCGTCGTCGGCGACCCGGCGCACGCCAACGCCTACGCCCCGGGCAAGCGGCCGTTCCAGACGATCATCCCGGCGTTCATCCTCAAGGACGGCGCGCCCTGGCTCGCGTTCGGCCTTATGGGCGGCGCGATGCAGCCGCAGGGCCACGTCCAGATCGTCTGCAACCTCATCGACTGGGGCATGGGCTTCCAGGAGGCGGGCGACGCCGCGCGGTGGCAGCACGAGGGCTCGACCGACTACGACCGGCCGCGGATGCGGGACGGCGGGTGGGTCGAGGTGGAGAGCGGCGTGCCCTACGAGAGCGTGCGCGGCCTGCTCCGGCGCGGCCACCAGGTGCGGATCGGCAACGGCGGCTTCGGCGGCTACCAGGCCATCCACCGCGACGCGGCCAACGGCACGTGGGTGGGCGCGAGCGAGAGCCGCAAGGACGGCCACGCCGCCGGCTACTGACCGCTTCCCCATGGCCCGACCTTCCCGTCCCCGCGCCGCCGCGCCGGCGGCCCCGCTCCCGCTCTTCGACTGGCTCCGCACCCGCGGCGCCGGCGTGCTGCTCCACCCGACCGCCCTGCCCGGCGACCAGGGCTGCGGCGTGCTCGACGCGCACGCGGTCGCCTTCCTCGACTTCCTCCGGGAGGCCGGCGTGCGCTACTGGCAGATCTGCCCGCTCGGGCCGACCGGCTACGGCGACTCGCCCTACTCGGCGTTCTCCGCCTTCGCCGGCAACCCGCTGCTCGTCGACCTCGCCGCGCTCGTGCCCGCCGGGCTGCTCGCGCCGTCCGACCTCGCGCCGCTGGCGGCGCTGCCGCGCGACCACGTGGACTTCGCCGCGGTCACGGCGCGCAAGCAGGCGCTGCTCGACCGCGCGTACGCCGCCTTCCGGGCGCGGCCGGGCGCGGCGCCCTACGGGGATTTCGCGGCCTTCCGGCGCGCGCAGGCGGGCTGGCTCGACGACTACGCGCTCTTCACCGCGCTCAAGGAGCGCCTCGGCGGCGCGGCGTGGACGGAGTGGCCGGCGGGGCTGCGCGACGCCGCCGCGGCGCGGCGCTCGCCCGAGGCGGCGGCGCTGGCGGAGCGGGTCGAGCGGACGGCCTTCGTGCAGTACCTCTTCTTCGGGCAGTGGGAGCGCCTCCGCGCCGCGGCCCGCGCGCGGGGCGTGGAGGTCATCGGCGACCTGCCGATCTTCGTCGCGCTCGACTCGGCCGACGCCTGGGCGAATCCCGGGCTCTTCGAGCTCGACCCCGCCACCCTGCGCCCGGTGGCGGTGGCGGGCGTGCCGCCCGACTACTTCTCCGCCGACGGGCAGCTCTGGGGCAACCCGCTCTACCGCTGGGAGGCGCACCGCGCCGACGGCTACCGCTGGTGGCGGGAGCGGATGCGCGCGGCCTTCGCGCTCTACGACGTCGTGCGCATCGACCACTTCCGCGGCTTCGACACCTACTGGCGCATCCCGCTGCCGGCGGAGAACGCGCGCGCCGGCGAGTGGCGGCCGGGCCCGGGGCTCGACCTCTTCCGCGCCTTCCACGCCGACCGGACCGACGCGCGCATCATCGCCGAGGACCTCGGCGACCTGCTCCCGAGCGTGCGCGAGCTGCTGCGCGCGACCGGCCTGCCCGGCATGCTCGTGCTGCAGTTCGCCTTCGGCGGCGACGCGAAGAACCTCTACCTGCCGCACCACGCCACGCCGAACAGCGTCGTCTATCCCGGCACGCACGACAACGACACCTCGCTCGGCTGGTACCGCGCGGCGTCCGAGCGCGAGCGCGACCACGTGCGGCGCTACCTGCGCGTCTCGGGCGAGGAGATCGGCTGGGACTTCGTGCGCGCCGCGTACGCGAGCGCGTCGCGCCTCGCGATCGTGCCGCTGCCGGACCTGCTCTCGCTCGGGAGCGAGGCGCGCTTCAACACGCCGGGCCGTCCCGAGGGCAACTGGGGCTGGCGCTGCACCGCGGCGCAGCTCGCGTCGCTGCGCGGCGGCACCGCGCGCTACCTGCGCGAGCTCGCGGAGCTCTACGACCGCTGACGCACGCGCGCGTCACGTCGGAAGATTTTTCGTGCGTTGCGCGCGCGGGTCCCGTAGGAATTTTCCATGGCTAAGAAGAAAGCGGCCAAAAAGGCCAAAGCCGGTAAGAAGAAGAAGTAACGTCCGCGTTGCTTCCCCTCTACCCCAAACACCGCCGGCTCCTCCTCGGAGCCGGCGTTTTTTTGTCCCCTCGCGCGTCGCGACTGTAGGGCGGGGTCTCCTGACCCCGCCGTCGTCCGAGCGCGATGGCCGAAGCGAACCTGAATCGACGTCCGCGGCGGGGTCGGGAGACCCCGCCCTGCTATGGAGCCGATCCACGCGAGCAAAA
>CAYWTK010000020.1:0-37702 GCA_964460895.1 uncultured Opitutaceae bacterium | reverse complement strand
CGATCAACTCCTTCACCCACCTCTGGGGCAAGCGCCGCTTCCACACGACCGACGACTCGCGCAACAGCTTCCTCCTCGCGCTCATCACCCTCGGCGAGGGCTGGCACAACAACCACCACCGCTACCAGTCGTCGACCCGCAACGGATTCTATTGGTGGGAGATCGACCCGACCTACTACGGGCTCAAGGTCCTCTCGTGGACCGGCTTCATCTGGGGCCTCAAGCCCGTGCCGCAGTCCATCTACGAGGAGGCCGCGCGCAACGCGCACGCCGACACCGTGCGGCGCGTGACGCTCTCGTCGGTGCAGGACGAGATCAACACCCTCAAGCGCGTCGTGCCCACCGCCGCCGCCATCGCCATGGCCACGGTCAATTCCCCCGAGGTCGCCGGCCAGCTGAAGAAGGCCGAGGGCCCCGCCATCCACAAGGACGTCAGCGAACTCGCCCAGCAGCCGCCCGCCACGGGCGAGCAGCCGCGGGAATAGGGTAGCGGACGCCGTAAGGCCTTCGCCAAGGCGGAGCGGATCGACCTCGATCCTCTCCGAGCGCGTTGGGGCCCAACGGGCTCCACCAGAACGGAGCCACCGCGCTCCCCGGGCGCCACTCCGATCCACCGGCCCGGCGCCGAGGCCGTCCTGCGTCCACTCCCCACCTCAGCCCGTAACCTCTCCCGCCACCCGCCGCCATTACGCGCTCCGCAATCCGCAATCGAAAATCCCATGTCCCGCCCCACCCTCGCCATCGTCGGCTCCGGCATCTCCGGGCTGGGCTGCGCCCACTTCCTGCACCGCGACTTCGACGTCACCGTGTTCGAGCAGGGCGCCCATGTGGGCGGGCACACCAACACGGTCGAGGCGTCCGAACCCGGCACCGGCCGCGCGGTGCCAATCGACACGGGGTTCATGGTCTTCAACTACGAGACCTACCCGCAGCTCACGCGCCTCTTCGGCCAGCTGCAGGTGCCGGTGAAGAAGACCGACATGTCCTTCAGCGTGCGGCACGAGGACACCGGGCTCGAGTTCTGCGGCTCGTCGCTCAACCACCTCTTCTGCCAGCGCCGCAACCTGCTCCGCCCGTCCTTCTACCGGATGCTGCTGCAGATCGACCGCTTCAACCGCGAGGCCCTGCAGGCGCTCGAGGACCCGGAGTGGGCCGAGGTCACGCTCGCCGACTACGTCGCGCGCCGCGGCTACGGCGACGCCTTCCGCGACCTGTACATCGTGCCGATGAGCAGCGCGGTGTGGTCGACGCCGCCGGAGAAGATGCTGCGCTTCCCCGCGCGCACGCTCCTGCGCTTCTTCCACAACCACGGCTTCCTCGGGCTCCGCACCCAGCACCAGTGGTGGACGGTGGACGGCGGCGCGCGCGAGTACGTGCGCCGGATGGCCGCGCCCTGGCGCGACCGCATCCGCTCCGGCGCGCGCGTGACGCGGGTGCGCCGCGCGCCCGAGGGCGTGGACGTGACCACCGCCGACGGCGCGACCGCGCGGTTCGACCACGCCATCCTCGCCGCGCACGGCCACGAGTCGCTCGCGCTCCTCGCCGACCCGACGCCCGACGAGGCGCGCCTCCTGCGCGAGTTCCAGTACCAGCCGAACGTCGCCACCCTCCACACCGACGACGCCGTCATGCCCCGCACGCGGATGGCGTGGTCGGCCTGGAACTACTCCCTCGCCCGCGACACGCGCGGCCGGGTCGAGCCGATGACCATCTACTGGATGAACCGCCTGCAGGGCGTGTCGGACCGGGAGAACTACTTCGTCTCGATCAACCGGCCCGACCGCATCGACCCCGCAAAGGTGCTGCGCACGATCCCGTACGAGCACCCGCTCTTCACGCTCGGCGCGGTGCGCGCGCAGGCGGAGATCCCGGCCCTCAACGCGGCGGCGGCCGACGGGACGCGCACCTACTACTGCGGCGCGTGGACGCGCTACGGGTTCCACGAGGACGGCTTCCTCTCCGCCGTGAACGTCGCGCGGCAGCTGCTCGGGCGCGACCCCTGGACGGCCTGAGCCGGCGGCCCCGCCCGCGGCTCCGGCCGGGCTCCGGGCTCGACCTGGCCCCGGTCGGGTCGCACGCTGGCACCGGCGGTCATGCCCGCGGCGCGGGCCCGGATCCTGCATCCCGACGCCGCGCCCAACCGTAACCCCTCCAGTGACTTCCTGCCTCTACGAGTGCCGCGTGCTGCACCACCGGTTCGCCCCCCGGGCGCACCGGTTCGTGTACCGGCTGTTCCTCTTCGCGGTGGACCTCGACGAGCTGGAATCCCTGCACCGCCGCCTGCGGCTGTTCTCGGTCAACCGCCCGAACCTCTACAGCCTGCGCGAGGGCGACTACCTGCCGACGCCGGAGCCCCTGCACAACGCGTCCGCCGCGGTCCGCCCCGCGCCCGCGGGCGCGTCCCTCAAGGCGCGCGTCGCCGCCTACCTCGCCGAGCGCGGCGTGGACCTGGCGGACGGCCGCGTCGTGCTCGTGACCCTGCCGCGCGTGGCCGGCTACCTCTTCAACCCGGTCTCGTTCTACTTCTGCTTCGACCGCGCCGGCGCGCCGCTCACCGCGATCGCGGAGGTCACGAACACCTTCCGCGAGATGAAGCCCTTCCACGTCGCCGGACGCGACGCCGACGGGGCGTTCCGCCTGCGCGCGCCCAAGCACTTCTACGTGTCGCCCTTCTCGGACGTGGACGTCGAGTTCGACTTCGTCCTGCGCCCGACCGGCGAGCGGCTGTCGGTGCAGATCGACGACTACGTCGCGGGCGCGCGCACGCTGACGAGCGTGCTGCACGGCCCGCGGACGGAGCTGACGGACGCGCGCCTCGCCTGGTGCACGCTCCGGCACCCGCTCGTCACGCTGCGCGTCATCACCCTCATCCACTGGCACGCGCTGCGCCTCTGGCTGAAGCGCGTGCCCTGGTTCGCCAAGGCCGCCCGCGCCGCCGACCAGCGCGACCTCTACCGCCCCCACGACTCCCTCCTTTCCGCCAAGCCATGAACGCCTCGGTCAAGACCGCCTCGTCCCCGCTCGCCGCCCCCGCCCGCGTCCCCGGCTTCGCCGCGCGGGCCGTGCTCGACGCCTTCGCCGCGATGCCCCGCGGCCGGCTGCTCGTCGAGCTGCCCGGCGGCGAACTGCGGCAGTTCGGCGAGGCCGACGTCGCCCCGAGCGAGGTGGCGCCCGGCGTCGCGAACTGCGCGACCATCCGCGTGCGGCGCGACGCGTTCTTCTCCAAGTGCATCCTCAGCGGCGACATCGGGTTCGCGGAGTCGTACCTCGACGGCGACTGGGAGACGCCCGACCTCACGGCGGTCATCGGCTGGTTCGTGCTCAACCATGAGCACGCGCCGACCCTCTCGGGCTCGCGCCGCGCCCGGTCGCTGGCCCTCAACCTCCTCCGCGCCGCCAACCGCCTCGCGCACCTGCTCCGGCCGAACACGCGCCGCCTCGCCCGCCGCAACATCGCCGAGCACTACGACCTCTCCAACGACTTCTTCGCCCTCTGGCTCGACGAGTCGATGATGTACTCGGCCGCGCGCTGGGAGCGGGCCGACGCCCCGCTGCGGGAGGCGCAGGACGCGAAGAACGAGGCCCTCTGCCGCAAGCTGCGCCTGCGGCCGTCCGACCACGTGCTCGAGATCGGCACCGGCTGGGGCGGCTGGAGCCTGCACGCCGCCCGCCACCACGGCTGCCGCGTCACGACCCTCACCATCTCCCGGCAGCAGCACGACCTCGCCGTCCAGCGCATCGCGGCCGCCGGCCTCGCCGACCGCGTCGAGGTCCGCCTCCAGGACTACCGCGACGTCGAGGGCCGCTTCGACAAGCTCGTCTCCATCGAGATGCTCGAGGCCGTGGGCCACCGGTACCAGGCCGACTTCGCCCGCGTCGTCGCGCGCGTGCTCAAGCCCGACGGACTGCTCGCGCTGCAGTTCATCACCTGCCCCGACGCGCGCTACGGCGAGTTCCGCCGCGGGGTGGACTTCATCCAGAAGCACATCTTCCCCGGCTCCCTGCTGCTCTCCACCAACCGGCTCAACGACCTCCTCGCCCGCGAGGGCGGCTTCGTCCTCCACCAGCTCGAGGACATGGGCCGCGACTACGCGCGCACGCTGCGGGTCTGGCGCGACGCCTTCCACGCCCGGCTCGACCAGGTGAAGGCGCTCGGCTTCGACGAGCGCTTCGTGCGCAAGTGGCACTACTACCTCTGCTACTGCGAGGCGGCCTTCGCCCTCCGCAACATCTCGGTCGTCCAGACCGTGCACACGCGGCCGAACAACCTGGCTCTTTGAGTAGCGGGTAGCGGGTAGCGAGTAGTGAGCATCCCCGTCAGCTCCCAGCTCCCTGCCACTGCTCACCGCCCACTGCTCACCGTCTACCGGTCACGGTTCACCCCAAAGGCCCCCCCGCTCGCCCCCACTGCTCCCTACCCGCTGCTCGCTACCCGCTACCCACTACTCGCTTCTCCCTCCCCCCGATGATCGTCTTCCTCCGCCTCCTCTTCGTCGGCGTCATCGTCGCGATGCTCGGCGTCACGACCTGGGCCTCGCTCGGCCAATCCCTCGGCGACTTCGCGCGCGGCCCGGTCATCCGCGACCCGTGGGTGGTCGCGACGCTCTTCGACGCGTACTTCGCCTTCCTCGCGTTCTTCGTCTGGGTGGCGTGGAAGGAGCAGTCGCACGTCGCGCGCGCGCTCTGGTTCGTCGCGCTCATGCTCCTCGGCAACTTCGCCATCGCCGGCTACTTCCTGCGCGAGCTCTTCGCCGTGTCCGCGCGCGAGCCGGCCCGCGACGCCCTCGCGCAGGTCTTCACGCGACGCAATCCCGGCGCCCTCGTCCTGCCCGGCGCGCTCACCGCGGCCGCCGTCGCGGTCTACCTCCTCGCGTGAGCGGGACCGCGCCGCGGGAGGGCTTCTGGCGGCGGCGGGTCGTCGCGCCGCTGGTCGCCCAGCTGACGCAGGGCGTGACGCCCGACCGCCTCGCCCTGACGCTCGGCGCGGGGCTGGCCGGCGGCGTGTTCCCGTTCCTCGGCTTCACGACCGCGCTCTGCGCGCTGGCCGCGTTCGCGCTGCGCCTCAACCAGCCGGTGATCCACGTGGTCAACCAGCTCCTCTGGCCCGTGCAGCTCGCCGGCATCCCGCTCTACGTCGCGCTCGGCCAGCGCCTGTGGGGCGCGCCGCCGGTGCCGGTGGACCCGGCCGAGGTCGCCCGCGTGTTCGCGGAGTCGCAGGCCGAGTTCTGGACGCGGTTCGGGCTGATGGGCCTGCACGCGCTGACGGCCTGGCTCCTGACCGTTCCCCTGCTGGTCGGCGGCGCCTACCTCGCCGCCCGCCCGCTCCTGCGCGCGCTCGCGGCGCGGCTGCCCCGCCGCGCCCCGTGACGCACGGAGGCCCGCTCACCAGCTGCGCCCGAGGCGCAGCGTGAGGCCGTCGTAGCCGGCGTTGCGGTCGCGGAGGTTCGCGTTGGAGAGGTGGAACCAGCGCAGCCCCACGTGCCACACCGCGCCGTCCGCGGCGTTCCGCTCCCAGGTGAAGCCGGGCGAGACGAGGAAGTTGAAGTTCGTGCCGTTCGACGGGAGGCTGGCCGAGGCGTAGTTGAGGCCGAGGTCGAGCACGACCGCGACCGCGGCCCCGGCGCGCGCGAGGCCCGGGACCTCCCACGCCCACTCGCGGGCGAAGCCCGCGAAGGCCGCGTCGCCGCCCCAGCCGCTCAGGCGGCCGGTGCCGTCGTCGTAGATGTCGGGCATCGTCGCGTACCCCGCCGCGAACACCCAGCGCGGCTCGCGCAGCCCGGCCGCGCGGCTCAGCGGGTCGTGCCCGCCGGCCACGATGACCCCGGCGCGGAAGGGCAGGCCGTCGTCCGAGAGGTCCCAGACCGGCACCTCGACGAACCAGACCGGCCGCGGGGCGGCGCCGGCCGAGGCCGCGAGCAGAGCGAGCACGAGGACGAGGAGGGACGGACTCCGGCGGCGCATGGCCGGCGACGGAAGCGGCGGTCCGGCCCGAGGCAACCGCGAACCGCCGGCTTCGAATCGCGGCGCGGGATTTTCCTCGCCCGGGGCGTCCGGCCCGGTGTTCCGTCCGTAGCTCCCAGCGTGTCCGCCCCCCTCCTCGCCCTCGTCGCGCTCGGCGCCCTCTGCGCCGTGTTCGCCGTGCTGTACCTCGTGTGCCGCCGGCTGGACAACTACGGGTTCGTGGACGTCGCGTGGTCGTACGCGTTCGCGCCCGTGGCCGCGTTCTACGCCGCGGCCGGCCCCGGCTGGCTGCCGCGCCGCCTGCTGGTCGCCGCGCTCGCCGTCGCCTGGAGCCTGCGCCTCGGCACGCACCTGCTGCGGCGCGTGGCGGCGCACCACCCGGTCGAGGACGGGCGCTACGTGCAGCTGCGCCGCGACTGGGCCGGCGTCTTCGCGCCGAAGATGTTCGGGTTCTTCCAGCTGCAGGCCGCGTCGGTGGCGCTGCTGGCCGTGCCGTTCCTCTTCCCCGTGGTGAACGCGACCCCGGGCTTCCACCCGCTGGAGCTCGCGGGCGCGCTGCTCTGGCTTGTGGCGCTCGCGGGCGAGTCCCTCGCCGACGCCCAGCTCGCGGCGTTCAAGCGCGATCCCGCGAACCGGGGGCGGGTCTGCGCCGTCGGCCTCTGGCGCTACAGCCGCCACCCGAACTACTTCTTCGAGTGGCTGGTGTGGGTCGCCTTCTTCCTGTTCGCGCTCCCCTCGCCGTGGGGCTGGCTGGCCGCCGTCGCGCCCGCCGCCATCCTCCACCTCCTCCTCCGCGTCACCGGCATCCCGCTGAACGAGGAGCAGTCCGTGCGCTCCAAGGGCGACGCGTACCGCCGCTACCAGCGCACGACGAGCGCGTTCTTCCCGTGGTTTCCCCGGCCCGACGCGGACGCCCCGCGGAACGGCTGACCCGCCCCGCCCCCGCTTCCGCATGATCGACTCCCTCCTCGCCCGCGACCTCCTGCCCGACTGGCTCATCCGCGTCGGCATCCGCCGCCTGCTCCGGCAGCGCCTGCGCGAGATCGCCCATCCCGAGCCGGCGCGGCGCGCGGCGGAGTTCGCCGCGGACCTGCGCACCCGGCCGATCGCGGTGAACACCGCCGACTCGAAGGAGCAGCACTACGAGGTGCCGACGGCGTTCTACCTCCGCTGCCTCGGGCCGCGCCTCAAGTACTCCTCGTGCCTCTACGAGCGCGCCGACGACACCCTCGCCCGGGCGGAGGAGCGCATGCTCGCGCTCACCACCGAGCGGGCCCGGCTGGCCGACGGCCAGCGCATCCTCGAGCTCGGCTGCGGCTGGGGCTCGCTCACCCTCTGGATGGCGGAGAAGTTCCCGACCGCGCGCATCACGGGCGTCTCCCACTCGCGCACGCAGCGCGAGCACATCCTCGCCGAGGCGGCGCGGCGCGGGCTGCGCAACGTCGAGATCGTCACCTGCGACATGAACGACTTCGACACGGCCGCGGGGGAGTTCGACCGCGTGGTCTCGGTCGAGATGTTCGAGCACATGAAGAACTGGCCCGCGCTCCTGGCCCGGATCGCGCGGTGGCTGAAGCCCGGGGGGCACTTCTTCGCGCACGTCTTCGTCCACTCGACCACGCCCTACCACTTCGAGGTGCGCGACGAGACCGACTGGATGAGCCGGTACTTCTTCACCGGCGGCATGATGCCGTCGCACGACCTCTTTCCGCGCTTCCAGGACGACCTGCGGCTGGTCGAGGACTGGAAGGTCAACGGCACCCACTACGCCCGCACGGCGGAGGACTGGCTGCGGAACATGGACGCCCACCGCGCCGAGATCCTCCCGCTCTTCGCCGCCACCTACGGCGCGGAGCACGCCACGCGCTGGTGGGTCTACTGGCGGGTCTTCTACCTCGCCTGCGCGGAGCTGTGGTGGTTCCGCGGCGGCGAGGAGTGGCACGTCAGCCACTACCTCTTCCGCAAGCCGTGAGCCCGATGCGCGCCGCCCTCCTCCTCGGCCTCCTGCTCGCGGCGTCCGGCCTCCGCGGCGCCGAGCCGCTGCTCGACCGCGCGCTCGCCGCCGAGCGCCGGCTCGACTCGCGCGCGGCGCTCGAGCTCTTCCTCCAGCTGGAGCGGGAGCGGCCGGAGGACCCGTTCGTGCTGCAGAAGGTCGCGCAGCAGTATTCCGACCTCATCGTGGACCTCGCCGACGTGGAGGAGAAGCGCCGCCACGCGCGCGCGGCCCTCGCCTACGCCGAGCGGGCGGCCGCGCTCGCGCCCGACAACGCGGTCAACGCCCTCTCCGTCGCGATCGCGCACGGCAAGCTCGCCACCTACTCGGACACGCGGACCAAGGTGAAGTACTCGCGCCTCGTGAAGGAGGAGGCCGAGCGCGCGCTCCGCCTCGACCCCGGCTACGCCTGGGCCCACCACGTCCTCGGCCGCTGGCACCGCGAGGTGGCCGACCTCGGCGCCACGGCGCGCTTCCTCGTGAAGCTCTTCTACGGCGGCCTGCCGGACGCGTCGGTCGACGCCGCGGTCGCGCACCTCGAGCGCGCCGTCGCGCTCGACCCCGGCGACCCGAACCACGTGCTCGAGCTCGGCTTCGCCTACGCCGCGGCCGGGCGGGCGGAGGACGCGCGCCGGGAATGGCGCCGCGGGCTGGAGCTGCCCGAGCGCGGCAAGCACGACGCCGCGGCCAAGCGCCGCGCCCGCGACGCCCTCGAGCGCGCCGGCTGAGCCGCTCAGGCGAGCGCGAGGACCACGGCCGCGACCATCAGGCCGGCACCCACGAGGCGGAAGCGGCGCACGCGCGCCGGGAGGTGGCGCTCGGTGTTGGCGAACCAGTGGCCGACCGCGCCCACGAGCAGGACGCTGAGCAGTCCCCGGACGCTGTACACGATGTTGACCGCCGTGGCGCCGCCCCAGATGCCGAGCGTGAGGACGATGCCCGCGTTGTTCGCCGCCATCAGGAGGGAGCCGGCGCCGATCCAGCGCCACGCCGGCCGCGGCAGCGCGCGCAGCGGCGCGCGGAAGAAGGGCACGAACGCGAAGGAGTAGAGTCCGACAAGGAGGAACATCACCGGGAAGAACCGCGCGGCGCCCCACGCCGGCACCCACTTCTGCATCAGCACGTCGCCCAGCCCGTACGCCGCCGCGCTCCACGCCGCCAGCGCCGCCGCCGGGCCGGCGCGGCCGCGGCCGCCGGGCGCCTCGCCCGCGTGGAGGAGCGCGACCGCGGCCGCGCTCAGCCCCGCGCCGATCCACCAGGCCAGCGGCACCTCGCCGACCCGCAGCAGGCTGCTGAAGAGCGCGACCAGCACGACCTTCAGGCCCATCACGGGCGTGGTCACCGACACGTCGCCGCGGCTCAGGGCCAGGAAGATGAGGACCTGCCCGCCGAGGAAGCAGAGCCCGGCCAGCGCCGGCTGCCAGTAGTCCGCCAGCGGCCGCGCCGCGCCGTCGAAGAGGACCCAGGCCGGGAGGAAGACCGCCGCCATCGTCCAGTTGGCCACGAAGCTCGTCCGCCACACGCCGGCGCCGAACTCCGCGGCCCGCTTCATCGTCAGCGCGCCGAAGACGTAGACGAACGCGCAGGCCAGCGGGATGAGGAGATGGGCCGTGAAGTCCACGTCGCGCCAGCAAGCCGCAGGGGACGGCCCGGACTCAACGCAAATCCCGGCCGCGCGCGCTCAGAGCGCCGAGCGCACGATCGCCTCGTACTCCTCCGCGGCCATCGCCCCGGTCTTCCGGTGGCGGAGGTTGCCCGCGCGGTCGATGAGGAAGGTGGTCGGGATGGCCTCGAACCCGCCGAAGGCCTCGACCAGCGCGTCGTCGCCCATCGCCAGCAGGTAGTTCACGCGCCGCTTCTCGGCCCAGGCGCGGACGTACGCCGCGTCCTTGCGGTCGAGGGACACGCCGAGGACGACGAGCCCGTCGGCGCCATACTTCTCCTGCAGCTTCACGAAGTGCGGGATCTCCCACACGCACGGCGCGCACCAGGTCGCCCAGAAGTCCACGACCACGACCTTGCCGCGGAGGGACTCCTTCGAGACCTTCCGGCCGTCGAGCGTGGTGAGCGCGAAGTCGGGCGCGGGGCCCGACACGGGCTCGGCCGCGGCCGCGAGGGCGAGTCCGCCGGCGAGGAGCAGGGCGAGGAGCGCGCGCACGGCGGGGAGGGAATCAGAGCCCGCGGGCCTCGGCGGCCGCGACGGCCTCCGCGCCGCTGAGCGTCTCGATGAACTTCTTCATCGCCGGGGTCAGCACCCGGCCCTTGCGGTGGAGGATGGCGAGCGGGCGGGTGAACTCCTTGCCGCGGAACGGCACGGCGGAGAGCGTGCCCTGCTTCACCTCCTGCACGACGGTCGCGTGGGGCACGATGGCGATGCCGTGGTCGATCTCCACCGCGCGCTTCACCGTCTCGATGTTGTCGAACTCCATCACCGGGGTGATCTCCAGCTTGTTGTCGCGGAAGATCTGGTCCACGGCCTTGCGCGTGGGGATGTCGGGGTCGAACCCGATGAACTTGTGCCCGGCCAGCGACTTCAGGTCCACCTCGGCGGTCCGCGCCAGCGGGTGGTTCGGGTGCGTGATGAGCACGAGCCGGTCGTTGCGGAAGGGGATGGTCTCGATCTGCCGCAGCTTCTGCGGGAAGGCCACGAGCCCGAAGTCCACCGAGTTGTGCAGGATGTCCTCGTACACCAGGTTCGAGCGCCGGTACTCGATGCGCACGTTGACCGAGGGGTAGTCGTGGAGGAACTTCTTGATGTAGGGCGGCAGCTCGTGGAGGCCGATGGAGTAGATGGTCGAGATGCGGATGGTGCCGCTGATGACCTTCTTCATCTCCTGCAGCTCGCTCAGCAGCTTCTCGTAGACGTGCAGGATCTCCTTCGCCGCGTCGTAGATGCGCTGGCCCTCGCGGGTCAGGTTGAACTGCTTCTGCGAGCGGTCGATCATCAGCGTCTTGAAGTTCCGCTCCATGGAGCGGGCCTGCTGGCTGACCGCCGACTGGGTGATGCCGTTGAGCTTCGCCGCCTTGGAGAAGCTCTTGGTCTCGACGAGGTCGGCGAAGATCTTGAAGTTTTCGATTTGCATGGCCGCGAATGAGGACCGCTCGTATAAACGCGGCTTATCATCAATCCAACCCAAAAGCACGGCTCATAGAGAGATGCTCATCGACTACGACACCTTCCGGGAGCGGGCGGACGCGCTGCGGGCGCGGATGGCCGAGGCCTGCCGCGCCGCGGGACGCGATCCGGCCGGGGTGCGCCTGCTGCCCGTGACCAAGACGCACCCGCCCGCGGCCGCCGAGTACGCCGCGCGCTACGGGCTGCCGGCGGTGGGCGAGAACCGCGTGCAGGAGGCGGTCGAGAAGCGCGCCGCCGTCGGCGGCGCGCTGCGCTGGGAGCTGATCGGCCACCTCCAGTCGAACAAGGCCCGCCTCGCCGCGGCCCACTTCGACCGGGTGCAGAGCGTGGACAGCGCCCGCCTCGCCGGCCTCCTCGGCCGCGCCGCGGCGGAGCAGGGGCGCGTGCTGCCCGTCCTGCTGCAGGTGAACGCCGGGAACGACCCGGCGAAGTTCGGGGCCGAGCCGGCCGACGCGCCGGCGCTCCTCGAGGCCGCGCTGGCGCAGCCGGGGCTGCGGGTCGAGGGCCTGATGACGGTGGCGCCGCTGGGCGACGACCCCGCGGCCACGCGCGCCCACGCGCAGCGGACCTTCGCGGCGCTGCGGACCCTGCGCGACGACCTCGCCGCGCGCTTCGGCGTCCCGCTGCCCGAGCTCTCCATGGGCATGACGGGCGACTTCGCGGAGGCGATCGCGGCCGGGAGCACGGTGGTCCGCGTCGGCACGGCGCTCTACGGCCCGCGGGAGTGACGCGGACGGCGCCGGCCGCGTTTCCCGGGTTGCCAGCGGCGGCGCTTCGCGTTGGCCTCGCCGCCGTGGAAACGAGGACCCTCACGCCCGCCGAACGGACGGCGCTCGCCGCGCTGCTCGACGACCCCTCGCCCGCCGTGCGGCAGTCGCTCCTCGCCCGCCTCGGCGCCGCCGGCGACGGGGCGCGGGACTTCCTCCAGGGCATCATCCAGGGTTCGGACCGCGCCGCCGCCGCCCACGCCGCCTGGTACCTGCGCGAGCTGCGCTTCGCGGATCCCGTGGCGGAGTTCCGGGGCTTCATCCAGTCGCTCAACTACGAGCTCGAGACCGGCGTCATCCTCCTCACGCGCACCGTCAACCCGGCCTTCGACCTCGCGGCCTTCGGCGCGCAGCTCGACGCGTTCGCGGCGCGGGCCCGCCGGCTGATGCCGCGCGCCGCGCCGGTCCGGGCGCAGTGCCGCGTGCTGAACCGCGTGCTGTTCGAGGAGTACGGGCTCAAGGGCAACACCGAGGAGTACACCGACCCGCGCAACAGCTTCCCCGACGAGGTCCTCGCCCGCCGCCTCGGCCTCCCGATCTCGCTCGCGGTCATCTACCTCCTCGTCGCGCAGCGCGTCGGCCTCGAGCTCGAGCCGGTCGGCGTGCCCGGCCACTTCCTCGTGGGCGGCTACGAGCCGGAGGGGCCGTTCTTCGTCGACGCGTTCGACGGCGGGCGGCTGCTCGGGCCGGACGACGTGTTCGCGCGGCTGCGCGCGCTCAACCACGCGCCGCAGCTGGCCGACCTCGCGCCCACGCCGGTCCGCGAGGTGCTCTGCCGCATGTGCCGCAACCTGGTCCAGCACTACACCCTCGCGGAGGAGCCCGCGCGCGCGCGGCTGTTCGCGTCCTTCGTGGCCGAGTTCGAGGCGACCTACGAGCGCCACGCCCGCCCGTGAGCGGCCCGGCGGCGCACCCCACGCTGACGCTCGCGGACCTCGACGCCTGGCCGTCCGGGGTCGTCGGCCTCGCGGTCCTCGGCCGTCCCGTCGCCCACTCCCTCAGTCCCGCGATGCACGCCGCGGCGCTGGCGGACCTCGCCCGGGCCGACCCCGCCTTCGCCGCCTGGCGCTACGTGAAGATCGAGATCGCGCCCGAGGAGCTCGGCGCGGCGCTGCCGCGGCTGCACGCCGCCGGGTTCCGCGGGCTCAACCTCACCGTGCCGCACAAGGAGGCCGCGCTGGCGCACGCGGCCGCGGGCGACGCCTTCGTGCGCGCCGCCGCCGCGGCCAACACGCTCGTGCGCGCGGCGCAGGGGTGGACGGCCTTCAACACCGACGGCGGCGGCCTCGCCGACGCGCTCCGCGAGGAGCTCGGCGCCGGGCTCGCCCGCCGCGCCGTGGTGCTGCTCGGCGCGGGCGGCGCCGCGCGCGCCGCCGCCGTCCAGTGCTGCCGCTCCGGCGCGTCCGCCCTCTGGATCGGCAACCGCGGCGCGGACCGGCTCGCGGCCCTGCTCCGCGACCTCGCGCCGCTCGCGGGCGCCACCGCGCTGCGGGGCTTCGCGCTGGACGCCCCGCCGTCGGACCTGCCGGTGGACGCGCTCGTGGTCAACGCCACCACCGCGGGCCTGCGCGCCGACGACCCGCCGCCGGTGGACTTGCGCCGGCTGCCGCGACCCGCTGGTGTCTACGACATGACGTACAACCCGCCCGAGACCGCGCTCCTGCGTCAGGCCGCGGCGCTCGGCGTGCCGCGGGCCAACGGCCTCGGCATGCTCGTGCACCAGGGCGCCCGCTCGCTCGCGCTCTGGACCGGACGCATCCCGCGGACCGACCTCATGCGGGCGGCGGTCGAGGCCGCGCGAGGGAAGAAGGACGCATGACGGCGACGTTCACCGAGGTCGCGGCCGCGTTCCCGTGGTTCTTCCCGGCGTGCGCGGCCCTGTTCGGCGCCTGCATCGGGAGCTTCCTCAACGTCTGCATCCACCGCATCCCCAAGGGCGAGTCCGTCGTCACCCCGGGTTCGCACTGCGCCTGCGGCCGGCCGATCGCGTGGCACGACAACATCCCGGTGCTGAGCTGGCTCCTCCTGCGCGGCAAGGCGCGGTGCTGCGGCCGGCCGTTCTCGGTGCGCTACCCCGCCATCGAGCTGCTGACCGCGCTGCTCTTCCTCGCCTGCGCGCTGCTCTTCCCGCCGGCCAAGGCGGTCGGCGGCATGGTGCTGGTCGCGATCGTCGTCTGCGCGACGTTCATCGACCTCGACCACATGATCATCCCCGACGCGTTCACCATCGGGGGCGGCGTCGCGGGGATCGGCCTGTCGCTCCTGCTGCCGGGCCTGCACGGGCAGGCGCACGAGTTCCACTTCGTCGCCAACCTGCGCGCCGCGGTGGACGCGCTGCTCGGCCTGTTCGTGGGCTCGGGCCTCGTGCTCTGGATCGCGCTCGTCGCGGAGGCCGTGCTGAAGAAGGAGGCGATGGGGTTCGGCGACGTGAAGTTCCTCGGCGCGCTCGGCGCCTTCGTCGGCTGGCAGGGGGCGGTGTTCGCGCTCTTCGGCGGCGCGATCATCGGCTGCGTCTGGCTCGCCGCCGCCCTCGCTTGGCAGGCCGTCACCGGACGCGCCGCCGGCGGCGCGCGGCTGGAGACGCCGGAGGGCCAGGCCACGGACCGCGTCGGCCTCGGCATCCACGTGAGCTTCGGGCCGATGCTCGGCGTGGCCGCGCTGCTCTACTTCCTCGTGGCCCACCGGTGGGTGGACCCGTACTTCGACGGCCTGCGGCTGCTATTCTGACGGCGGCGGCCCGAAGCCGGGGGGCACCTCCCCGCGGCGACCCGACACGAGGACGCCCAGCAGGTGCTGCAGCGCGGCCTCGCGCGCGAGGCCGCGTTCGGCGGCGAGCTGTTCCGCCCGCTTGAGCAATTGCCGGGCGAGCACCTCGGCCTGGGCGTCCGTGTCCGCCCCGAGTCGGCGGCAGAGCCGCGCGAGCTGGGCGACCTCATCCATGCGCCTCGACCTCCACCGCCGATCCGCCGGCGCCGAGCGTGGTCGGCTGCCCCGGCCGATGGAGGACCAGCGAGACCAGGGCGAAGCCGACCCAGCCGTCGCCGTCCGCCGCCGCCGTGCGCGTCTCGCCGACGCGCGTCTCGCCCTGGAAGAGGGCCGTGCGCGGGGCCGGCGCGGGGCCGGCGCCGCGCACGCGGAGCAGGCGGCGGCGCACCTGGCCGAGATTCTTGAGGCGCGACATGACCTCCTGGCCGAGGTAGCAGCCCTTCGTGTAGGAAATCGCGATCGTCTCGAGCCCGCCCTCGTTCGGCAGGTCGTCGGGACCGATGTCGGCCGGGACCGCCGGCAGGCCCGCAAGGATGCGGTCGCGCGCCTCCTCGGCCTCCGTCGCCTCGCGCGCCCCGGCCTCGGCCAGCCGCGCGCGCCACGTCTCGGCGCCTCCCGACGGCGCGAGCAGCAGGAAGCGGCCGAACCCACCGCCCCGCTCCGGCAACAGCAGGGCCTCGTCCTTCCGACCGAAGGTACCGTCCTTCCCGACGCCCGGGAACCACGCCGCGACCCGCTCGGCCGCCCCCTCGCCCCAGAGGGAGAACGCCTCCCACGCGAGCCGCTGGTCCTGGATGTCCACTTCGTCGGCGATCAGGTAGTCCTCGAGCCTCCGCCGCAGCAAATCCGCCCCGCACGTGGTGGAGACGACCAGGTGCTCCTCCGCCGAAAATCGCGCAACTTCGCTCTCCGCAACGACTTTGCCCTTCTGACTGAGCCACAGTCCGTAGGCTACCCGACCGAAAGAAATCTTCAGCTCCTGCGTGAACTGCCCCCCGAGGAACGTATTAGCATCAGGCCCGCTAATCCGAAACGCCGCTGATGGATTTCCTAAGTATCTGAATTTCATCGATTCAGGCGTATGACAAATACCCCTTTGACCTCGAAGAGTCCCGATTTCCAAAAGCATCCATAATCAAGATTGGGCCGTAGCGTTGACGTACCGATGGAACAACCTACCGGTATCGCAATCAAAGTTTTCGCTTCTCCCGCCTAGCGGGAGTTTTGGGGTAACTAAGAAAGCAATGGCGGGCCGCTTAGGGGTAGGCGGCCCGCCTTTTCTTTTCCCACCCGGGAAATCGCCCCGTGACGGACGCGACCGTTGCACGCCCGGCTCCGCTCCCGCCAGCTTGCCGCCGTCATGCAGCGAACGTCCGACCTCAACGTCCTCGAGAACCGCGCCCTCCCCTCGCCCGCGCACCTGCTGGCCGAACTGCCGCGCACGGAGGCGCAATCGGACCTCGTGACCCGGGCCCGGGAGGACATCCACCGCGTGATCTTCACGGACGACCGGCGCTTCCTCTTCATCGTCGGCCCCTGCTCGATCCACGACCCCGAGGCGGGACGCGAGTACGCGCGGCGCCTCGCCGGACTCGCGCGCGAGGTCGCCGACCGCATCCTCGTCGTGATGCGCGTCTACTTCGAGAAGCCGCGCACCACGGTCGGCTGGAAGGGCCTGATCATGGACCCGCACCTCGACGGCTCCAACGACATCCCCTCCGGCCTGCGCGCGGCGCGGCGCTTCCTCGGCGACGTGCTCGACCTCGGGCTCCCGACGGCCACGGAGCTCCTCGATCCCATCACGCCCCAGTACATCGCCGACCTCGTCTGCTGGTCCGCCATCGGCGCGCGCACGGCCGAATCGCAGACGCACCGGCAGATGGCGTCGGGGCTCTCCATGCCCATCGGCTTCAAGAACGGCACCGACGGCTCGGTGCAGACCGCCGTCAACGCCATCCGCGCCGCCGCCCAGCCCCAGACCTTCCTCGGCATCGACCTCGCCGGCGCCGCGTCGGTCGTCGTCACCCGCGGCAACGCCAACGGCCACGTCGTGCTCCGCGGCGGCGGCGGCCGGCCGAACTACGCGCCCGAGGACATCGCGTCCACCGAGCGCCTCCTCGCCGCCGCCGGCCTGCCGCGCTCCATCCTCGTCGACTGCTCGCACGACAACTCGGCCAAGCAGCCCGAGCGCCAGCCCGAGGTGCTGCGAGCCCTGCTCGCGCAGGTCGCGGCCGGCAACCGCTCCATCATGGGCGCGATGGTCGAGAGCAACCTCGCCGCGGGCAGCCAGCCCTTCCCCCAGCCGCGCGACCGGCTCCGCCCCGGGGTCTCCATCACCGACGGCTGCATCGACTGGGCGACGACCGAGGCCCTCCTCCGCGAGACCCACGCCGCCCTCGCGCCGCGCTTCGCCTGACCCGGCGGCCAGTAGCGCGCCTCCGGCCCCGCCGCGCCGGCCTAAAAAGTCCGCCCGACCCGAAAAACGGGCGTGGCTTTCCCGCGCCGCTGCCCTAGCCCTGACGGCCTCCACCATGAACGCACCCCTTCGTGTCGCAGTCACCGGCGCCGCCGGCCAGATCGGCTACTCCCTCCTCTTCCGCATCGCCTCCGGCGCGATGTTCGGCCCCCAGCAGCCCGTCATCCTCCAGCTGATCGAGGCCCCCATCGAGAAGGCCCTCAAGGCCCTCGAGGGCGTCGCGATGGAGCTCGACGACTGCGCCTTCCCGCTCCTCTCCGGCATCGTCATGACCTCCGACCCCGCCGTCGGCTTCAAGGACGCCAACTGGTGCCTGCTCGTCGGCGCCAAGCCGCGCGGCCCGGGCATGGAGCGCGCCGACCTGCTCAAGGACAACGGCAAAATCTTCATCGAGCAGGGCCGCATCATCGACGCCGTCGCCGCGGCCGACGCGCGCGTCGCCGTCGTGGGCAATCCCGCCAACACCAACTGCATGATCGCCGCCTCGCAGGCCAAGCGCCTGCCGGCCGAGCGGTTCACCGCGATGGTCCGCCTCGACCAGAACCGCGCCCAGTCCCAGCTCGCGAAGAAGGCCGGCACCGCGCTCACGGCGGTGAAGGACATCTTCATCTACGGCAACCACAGCCCCACGATGTTCCCCGCGTTCGCCCACGCAACCATCGGCGGCAAGCCCGCCGCGGCCGTCATCAACGACGCCGCCTGGCTGCAGGGCCCGTTCTGCGAGACCGTCGGCAAGCGCGGCGCCGCCATCATCGCCGCCCGCGGCGCCTCCTCGGCCGCCTCGGCCGCCAACGCCCTCGTGGACCACGTGCGCGACCTGATGACGCCCGGCGCCATCCACTCCGTCGCGGTGAAGTCGAACGGCGTCTACGGCTTCGACGCCGACGTCTGGGCCGGCGTCCCGGTCCGCACCACGACGCCCGGCTCCTACGAGGTGCTCACGCACTACTCCATGGACGACTTCGCGAAGTCGAAGCTCGCCGCCACCAACAAGGAGCTGGTCGAGGAGCGCGCGTTCGTCGCCGACATGATCAAGTGACCCGGACGGGACCCGGTCCCGGTCCGTGAACGGAAAGGCGGCGGCCCCGGGAGGGACCGCCGCCTTCTTCTTGCCCCCGCGGACTCGCGGGAAAGTTCAGGCCGTCGCGACGCGCGGCGGGGTGTTGGGATCGCGGCGGAACAGGCTCACGATGCCGAAGACGATCAGCGCCGGGATCCAGATCGGCGACAGGGCCAGCGCGAAGGCGAGCAGCACCGCGACCAGGGCCGCGACGAGCGAGACGCCGACCACGCCGAGCACCGCGGCGACGAGCAGGCCGCCCAGCGCGGCGACGAACAGCACCGGGCTCAGTTTGATCGCCACGACGAGGAGGACCGCGACGAGGAGGATCTTGAGGAAGGTCTTCATGGTGCCTGAAGAACACGGCACCGGG
This sequence comes from uncultured Opitutaceae bacterium, assembly GCA_964460895.1. Taxonomy (GTDB): domain Bacteria; phylum Verrucomicrobiota; class Verrucomicrobiia; order Opitutales; family Opitutaceae; genus Didemnitutus. Next base: position 19,170 of record CAYWTK010000020.1, on the reverse strand, counting down.
GGAAAAGTCGCACGTTCCCGGATCGCCGCCGCAACCGGCCACCCCGGGCGGGGCGCGTAACCCCGACGGGCGAGGCACTTGGGAATCGGCGGCGCGCCCGGGAACGACATTGCGCCCGGCGGCCGCTTCCCGTGAATCCTCGTGCCCGCCCATGCCGCCCGAACCGCCGCCCCCCGTCCCCGTCGTCTGCGCCGTGATCGAGCGGGACGACCGCGTCCTCCTGGCCCGGCGGCCGCCGGACAAGCTGCTGCCGCTCAAGTGGGAGTTCGCCGGCGGCAAGGTCGAGCCGGGCGAGGACCCCGCCGCGGCCATCGTCCGCGAGATCCGCGAGGAGCTGGGCTGCGCCATCGCGGTGGTCCGCCCCCTCCCCCGCTTCACCCACGACTACGGGCGGGTGGTCATCGAGATGATCCCCTTCGTGTGCGCGTTGCTGCCGGATTCGCCCGAGCCGCACCCGCACGAGCACGTGGCGGTCGCCTGGGTCGCGTCCGAGGAACTGGAGGACTACGACCTCGCCGCGGCCGACTGGCCGGTGGTGGCCGCCTGGCGGTCGCCGGGCCGCGCGGATCCGTAGGCCGCGGCGGAAGAGGCATTGCGCCGCGCGGCGCGGGCGCTAGGTTCCCCGGACCGTTTTCGTCCCATGACCACCCCCGCGAAGAAGCCGCATTTCCAGTGGGAGGACCCGTTCCTCCTCGAGGACCAGCTGACCGAGGAGGAGCGCATGGTGCGCGACGCCGCGCGCGGCTACTGCCAGGGGCAGCTCATGCCCGGCATCCTCGCCGCCAACCGCCACGAGACCTTCGACCCCGGCATCCTCCGCGGCTTCGGCGAACTCGGCCTGCTCGGCGCGACCATCCAGGGCTACGACTGCGCCGGCGTGAGCTACGTCGCGTACGGCCTCATCGCGCGCGAGGTCGAGCGGGTGGACTCGGGCTACCGCTCGGTGATGAGCGTGCAGTCGTCGCTCGTCATGTTCCCCATCCACGCCTACGGCACCGAGGAGCAGCGGCGGAAGTACCTGCCGCGGCTCGCGAAGGGCGAGTTGGTCGGCTGCTTCGGCCTGACCGAGCCGGGCGCGGGCTCCGACCCCGGCGGCATGGCGTCGCGCGCGCGCCGCGCGGACGGCGGCTTCCGGCTCAGCGGCACGAAGACCTGGATCACCAACTCGCCGATCGCCGACGTCTTCGTCGTCTGGGCGAAGGACGACGACGGCGACGTCCGCGGCTTCGTCCTGGAAAAGGGCATGCCCGGCCTCTCGGCCCCGAAGATCGACGGCAAGTTCTCCCTCCGCGCCTCGCCCACGGGCATGATCGTGATGGAGGACGTGTTCGTGCCCGACGCGAACCTGCTCCCCAACGTCAAGGGCCTCAAGGGCCCGCTCGGCTGCCTGACCAAGGCCCGCTACGGCATCGCCTGGGGCGCGCTCGGCGCGGCCGAGTTCTGCTGGCACGCGGCGCGGCAGTACACGCTCGACCGGAAGCAGTTCGGCCGCCCGCTCGCGGCCAACCAGCTGATCCAGCTCAAGCTCGCCAACATGCAGACCGAGATCGCGCTCGCCCTGCAGGGCGCGCTGCGCGTCGGGCGGCTGATGGACGAGGGCCGCGCCACGCCCGAGATGGTGTCGCTGGTGAAGCGCAACTCCTGCGGCAAGGCCCTCGAGATCGCCCGCCTCGCCCGCGACATGCACGGCGGCAACGGGATCGTGGACGAGTACCACGTCATCCGCCACGTGATGAACCTCGAGTCGGTCAACACCTACGAGGGCACGCACGACATCCACGCCCTCATCCTCGGCCGCGCGCAGACGGGCATCCAGGCGTTCGGGCCGGAGTGAGGGGCCTTCCCTCGGGCGCACCCCCTGAACCGTCACGTGATCGGCCCCTCTGGATCGTGGCTGATCGCGTAAGCGATTGGCCGCGGCGGCCCGCCGGATTTCCATGACCCACCGCCCTTGCGCGCCGGGCCTCATCCGGTCGTCGTCGCTGCACGATGCCTCCCCGCGCCGATTGGCCGCCCCGCCACCTGCCGCGACTGCCTCCGGAGGCGTACCGCGGCGCCGCGTGGATCCACTGGACCATGAACCTCGAGCGGCGCGCCACCGGTTGGCTCGACGCGCTTCACCACGCGCGACTGCGCGAGTGGCTGGTCCACGCGCTGGGGCGCCACCACCTCGTCTGTCCGGCCTACTGCGTGATGCCGGACCACGCACACTTCCTCTGGGCCGGCACGGACCCGGCCAGCGACCACCGTAGCGCCGCCCAGCTCCTGCGCACCTGCTGGAATCGCGCACTACGCCTGGGCGGGCATGAACTGCAGCGTCACGCCTACGACCATGTCCTGCGCGCGGACGAACGACGCCACGCCGCCGTCGCGGTGACCGCATCCTACATCCTGTCCAATCCTGTCCGGGCGAAGCTCGCCCCTGACTGGCGAACCTACCCCTACTCGGGTGCTGTCGTGCCTGGCTATCCGAGCCTCGATCCCCGGCGGGATGATTTCTGGACGGTGTTCTGGAGGATCTACGCGGGTGTGGAATCCGACGAAGGTCGAGAGGCCCATGCCTGACGGCATCAGCCACTTCAGATACCAATTACGGCGCGCATTGATCCTCTTGGAGCGGTTCGGGCGACGGCTGGGTGCCATCCTCGGATTCATCCGGCACCGGCAGTTTCCTTTTCCCACGGATAGGACGGATTTTTCCGGATCGGAGTGATTCCATCCGTCTCCATCCGACAAATCCGTGGCCAATAGGACGGTTGGGCGCGGCAGATGCCCGTTACGGTGTTGGGGTCCGCGTGCAGAGGCGTAGCGTGAGCAAGTCACTAGCGGGGGGGATCGAGGTGCGGCCCTGCAGCCCACCACGGTCTCATTCCGAGCCGTAAATGGTATGACTGGCCGCTCCCGCGTTCAGCCACGCCGCCGGCTCCGGACACCCCGCCCCGACTACAGCACCTTCGCCTCGTCGCGGAGCTTGGCGACCAGTTCGTCCACCGTCTTGACCTTCACGCCCGCCTTGCGGCCGGCGGGCTTCTCCAGCTTCACCACGGTCGTGCGGCTGGCGGCGGCGACGCCGAGCGCCTCGGGCGTCGTCTCCTCGAGGGGCTTCTTCTTCGCCTTCATGATGCCGGGCAGCGAGACGTAGCGGGGCTCGTTGAGGCGGAGGTCGGCGGTGACGACCGCGGGCAGCGGCACGGTGATGGTCTCGATGCCCGCGTCGGTCTCGCGCGCGCAGCGGGCGAGCGGGCCCTCGAGGTCGAGCTTCGAGACGAAGGTCGCCTGCGCGACGCCGAGCAGCGCGGCGAGCATCTGGCCGGCCTGGTTCGAGTCGTCGTCGATCGCCTGCTTGCCCATCAGCACGAGCCCGGGCTGCTCGCGGCGGCAGACACCGGCGAGCAGCTTGGCCACGGCGAGCGAGTCCAGCGCGGCGTCGGTGCGCACGAGCACGGCGCGGTCCGCGCCCATCGCCAGCCCGGAGCGGAGCTGCTCGGCGCAGGATTCGCCGCCGAGCGAGACGACGACGATCTCCGTCACGGCCGCTCCCTTCTCGCGGAGACGCAGGGCCTCCTCGAGCGCGATGGCGTCGAACGGGTTGACGGCGAACTTCACGCCGTCGGTCTCGATGCCGGCGCCGTCCGCGGCGAGGCGGACCTTGGTGTCGGGGTCGGGGACGCGCTTGAGGGGGACGAGGATCTTCATGCGGGGAGCGGGAGAGCGGGAGGAAGAGGAGGAGGAGGGCGGCGGGGAGGCGAAAGCCTGACGGCTTCCGCTACGACGACGGGGGGAGGCTCACTTCGCAGCGATCAGGGCCGGGTAGGAGCCGACCTCGCCGAGGCGCGCGGCGATCCGGCGGCGCATCGCGACGGTGTCGAGCGGGGTCCAGCGGAGCATCTTGCGGGCGAGGCCGAGCTGCAGCTTCAGGTCGTCGCCGCTCGCCATGTGGGCGATGGCGTCGCGGGCGCGGTTCTCCATCCGGGCGACGGAGTCGTTGACCCAGAGGAGCGCGAGGTCGGCGTGGGTGCCGGCGGAGGAGGCGCCGCGGGCGCGGGCCTTCTGGGCGCGGAGCACGGCGCTCTCGCCGAGGAAGAGGTCGATGCAGAGGTCGCTGAGCACGGCGAGCACCTCCTGCTCGTGGATGATCTTGTCGCCGAACTTCTGGTGCGCCCCGCCGAAGAGGAGCAGCACGGCCTTCTTCGCCCGGCCGAGGAGGAACTGCGCGGCGGCGAGGTCGTCGCCGGCCTTCTCCGCGGCCGGCTCCTTCTGCGCCTCGGCGAAGGCCGCCATGGCGGAGGCCATCAGCGCCAGCTTCCCCTTCGCCGCGCGGCGGAGGAGGTTGGTCGGGATGAAGAGCCGGTTGATCTCGTTCGTGCCCTCGAAGATGCGGTTGATGCGCGCGTCGCGCGTCGCCCGCGCCGGGGTGTACTCCTCGGTGAAGCCGAAGCCGCCGTGGATCTGCAGCGCCTCGTCGGCCACGAAGGTCAGGATCTCCGAGCCCGCGACCTTCAGCGCCGAGCACTCGAGCGCGTACTCCTCGATGGCGCGGAGGTAGCCGGGCTTGACCGTCTGGACCAGCTCGCCCGTCGCCTTGAGGTCGTCCATCTGCCGCGCCGTGCGGTAGACCGCCGCCTCGAGCGCGTAGATCCGCGCGGCCATCTCGCCGAGCTTGTGCCGGATCATCCCGAACGACGCGATCGGCTGCCCGAACTGCTGGCGCTCGCCGGCGTACTTCACGGCGGTGCGGAGCATGTCCTTGGCCCCGCCCATCGTGCCGGCGCCGAGGCTGAAGCGGCCGAGGTTGAGGATGTTGAACGCGATGTAGGCGCCCTTGCCCACCTCGCCGAGGACGTTTTCCACCGGGACCGGCACGTCCTCGAGGATGACGCGCCGCGTGGACGAGGTCTTGAGGCCGAGCTTGTGCTCCTCGCGGCCGGTCGAGACGCCGGGGAAGGTGCGCTCGACGATGAAGGCGGTGACCTTGTCGCCGTCCACCTTGGCGAAGATGACGAACACGTCGGCCCAGGCCGCGTTGGTGATCCACATCTTCGCGCCGTTGAGGACGTAGTGCTTTCCGTCCGGCGAGAGCACGGCCTTGGCCTTCATGCCGAGCGCGTCGGAACCGGAACCGGCCTCGCTCAGGCAGTAGGCCGCCATCCACTCGCCGCTGGCGAGCTTCGGGAGGTACTTCGCCTTCTGCGCGGCCGTGCCGAAGTGGATGATCGGCCCGGTGCCGATGCCGCTGTGCGCCCCGCAGGTGATGCCGAAGCCCGCCAGGCGGCTGAGCTGCTCGGCCACGCCGACGGCGGCGACCTTGCCCACGCCGAGCCCGCCGAACTCCTCGGGCACCTCGAGCCCGAGCAGGCCGAGCTCGGACGCGGTGCGGAAGGCCTTGAGCGCGACGCCCTCCTCGCGGTGCTCGAGCGCCTCGAGGTGCGGGAAGACGTCCTTGTCCATGAACTTCTCCGCCGTCGCCGCCATCTCGCGCTCGTCCGCGCCGAGGTCCTCGGGCGTGAACACGAGGTCGGGCTTCGTGTCGGTGAAGAGGAAGTTGCCGCCGATGAGATGGGGAGGGAGGTCGCGGTCAGCCATGGTCGGAGGGGGTCGGAGGGGAAAGGGAGCCGGGCCGGGGCGTCAGGCCGGGGCCGCGGGCGGGGTGAGGCCGAGGCGCTCGGCCAGGAGTTCGGCGACGTCGAGGACGCGGACCTCGGCGCCGGCCGCCGCGACGCCGTCGGTCATCATCGTGAGGCAGAAGGGGCAGCCCGTCGCGACGGTCTTCGCGCCCGTGCCGAGGGCCTCGGCGGCGCGCTGGGTGGAGACGCGGTGCTTCGGGTCCTCCTCCATCCACATCCGCCCGCCGCCGGCGCCGCAGCAGGACGTGTTGCCGCGGTTGCGCTTCATCTCGCAGAGGGATCCGCCGCCGACCGCCGCGGCGAGGACCGCACGCGGCGCCTCGTGCACGCCGTTCACGCGCGCGAGGTAGCAGGGGTCGTGGTAGGTCACCGCCCCACCCTCTTTCTCTTTCTCTTTCTCTCCCTCACCCTCCACCGCCGGCAGTTTCCCCGCCTTGATCAATTCGGCGAGGAGCTGGGTGTGGTGCACGACCTCGTAGTGGCCGCCGAACTGCGCGTAGTCGCGCAGCAACGCGTTCACGCAGTGCGGGCAGTGGGCGACGATGCGCTTCACGCCGTAGCGGTTGAGGGTCTCGATGTTGGCCGTGGCCAGCTCCTGGAAGAGGAACTCGTCGCCGAGGCGGCGTGCGGTGTCGCCCGTGCACTTCTCCTCCTTGCCGAGGATGGCGAAGTTGACGCCGGCGTGGCGCAGCAGCCGCACCATCGCGCGGGCGACGCGCTGGGCGCGGCGGTCGTAGGCCGCGGCGCAGCCGACCCAGTAGAGGATCTCGAAGGACGGGTTCTCCTTCACGGTCGGGGCGGCGGGCTGGTCGGGGACGGTGCTCATCTCAGGGGGCGGCGGAGTAGCGGAATTCGTCAGAATTTCGCCGGGGTCGCGGCGGCGAAAACCTCACGGTTTCCGCTACGGGGCAGCGTCAGGTGCGCAGGCGTCGTCATTTCTGCAGCGGCTCGGTCCAGGCCGTGCGCTCGGACGCGGGCAGGCCCCAGGGGTTGGAGTTCGACTGGATGCGGCGCAGCGCGACGGCGGCGGTGCCGCTGAGCGCGCCCTCGGCGACGAGGTGGCGGCGCAGGGTGAGGATGAAGCCGAGCTGGTCGATGCGGACCGGGCAGGTGTTCACGCATGCGCTGCAGGCGGTGCAGCTCCAGAGCGTGTCGGCGGAAATCGTCGCCTCGTGCAGGGCGGGCACCTCCGCCTCCTTGCCGGCGGCGAGCGCGGCGGCGGTCTTCTCCATCGCGCCCTTGAGGTCCTGCACCACGCGCTTGGGCGAGAGCGGCTTCTCCGTGGCGAAGGCCGGACAGACCTCCTCGCAGCGGCCGCACTCCATGCAGGCGTCGAGGCTGAGGAGCTGCTGCTGCGAGAAGTGCCGGATGTCGGCCGGCCCGACGCGCCCGGTGGCCTCGACCTCCTCCATCGTCACCGGCGGCAGCTCGCCGAGCGCCGGGCGGGCGAGGAAGATGTTCATCGGTCCCGCCACGAAGTGGAAGAGGCGGGTGAACGGGATCGAGGCGATGAACCCGAAGACGAGGATGGCGTGGATCCACCAGACCGCGAAGTGCTGGCTCCGCGCCTCCGCCTCGGTCATCGGCGCGAGCAGGTTCGCCAGCGCGAGGCCCACGGGCGAGCACTGCGCCCCGATGCCGGTCGGCTGCCGCCAGAGCAGGCGCAGGGCCTCGACCTGGTAGCCGGTGATCCCCATCGCGAGGAAGGAGAGGAGCACGTACCAGTCGGTCGGTCGGTGGCCGAGCGCGGCCGGACGACGGAGGCGGCGCCACATGAAGAGCAGCACGCCCGCGATGAACACCAGCCCAAGCAGATCGAGGGTGAACTCGTAGACGACGTAGTAGGTGCCGTGGTGGAACTTCCAGGACTTCGAGATGGCCGAGAGGATGTTGTCGAGCTCGAGCAGGACCGTGCCGGCGAAGAGCACCATGAACCCGGCGTAGAGGCAGAGGTGCGCGACCGTGCCGAGCCCGTGCCCGCGCACGCGCTGCTGGGCGCCGGCCTCCACGGCGGCGCGGCGCGCGCCGGGACCGACCTTGCGCCAGATCTCGGCCAAGCCGCCCTGGAAGAGCGCGCGGAAGCCGATCGGCGTGCCGAGCCGCCAGAGCTTCCAGCGCCGGTACACGCCCCACGCGAACACCGCCATGCTCGCCGCCGCCAGCGCGTAGAACAGCAGCTGCGAGGAGAGCGGGATGTTCCCGAAAGTCTCGCGGGTAGGCGTCATGGGTTCGGCGTCAACTCAGTTGTAGGGCGTCCCGCGGCCGCGGGACCGACCCCGCCGATATTCGCGCGCGTGTAGGGCGGGGTCTCCCGACCCCGCCGTCCGTTCCCTCGCGCCATCCGCCGCGCAGCCGGCAACGACGTTCGCGGCGGGGTCGGGAGACCCCGCCCTACACGGCACAACCCGGGCGGCGGACAGGGCGCGGCGCATCACTTCCTCAGTTTCTCGATCAGCTCGGGCACCGCCGCGTACACGTCGGCCACGAGGCCGTAGTCGGCGACCTCGAAGATCGGGGCCTCGGGGTCCTTGTTGATGGCGGCGATGACCTTCGTGTCCTTCATCCCGGCCATGTGCTGGATGGCGCCGGAGATGCCGACGGCGAGGTAGAGGTCCGGGGCCACGACCTTGCCGGTCTGGCCGATCTGGAGGGAATTGGGCGTGATGCCCGCGTCCACGAGCGCGCGCGACGAACCCACCGCGGCGCCGAGCACGTCGGCGAGGCCGCCGACCAGCCGTTCGAAGTCCTCCGCGTTCTTCAGCGCGCGGCCGCCGGAGACGATGATGCGCGCCTCGGTCGCGTCGGGCCGGGCCGACTGCTTGATCTCGCGCGAGACGAAGGCCGCGAACCGCGGCAGCGCGGCGGCGTCCACCGCCACGGCCTCGACCGGCGACGGGGCGGCGGACGCGGGCGGCGGCGGGAAGGACGCGGCGCGCACGGTGGCGACGCGCACGGCGCCGTCCACGCGGACGGTGGCGATGACGTTGCCGGCGAACATCGGCCGGCGGAAGGCGCCGTCGGCCCAGCCGACGACATCGCTGACCATGGCCGCGTCGAGCAGCGCGGCGGCGCGGGGCAGGACGTCCTTGGCGAAGGTCGAGACCGCGCCGACGACGAGCGTCGCGCCGCGGGCGCGCGCGACCTCCGCGACGACGTGCGCGTAGCGGTCGGCGAGCGGCTCGGCGAGGTCGGGGTGGTCGGCCACGAGCACCGCGCGCGCGCCGGCGCCGCGGAGCGCTTCGGCCGCGGCGGCGACGCCGGAGCCGAGGAGGAGGAGATCATAGGTGCCGCCGACCGCGGCGGCGAAGCCGGCGGCCGAGAGGCTGGCGGCCTTCAGCTGGCCTTGGTCGTGTTCAGCGACGACAAGCGTGTGCGTCATGCGGGGAGGTCAACGGGAGGGGTGGAAACGGCCGCCGGATTGGGCCAGATGGAGCAGGTGCGCGCACGGCTCAAAGTGCGGCGCCACCTCCTTTTGAAGTTTCTGTAGGCGGGCTACAATCTCCGCTACTCCCCGCGTGTCCGCGTAGCGCAGCGGCCCGCCGCGGAACGGCGCCCAGCCCGTGCCGAAGATCATGCCGAAGTCCACGTCCTCCGGCGCGCCGACCACGCCCTCCTCGAGCACGCGCGCGGCCTCGTTGACCATCACGAGCACCATCCGGTCCACGAGCGTGGCGTCGTCCTGCGTGCGTCCCGGCCCGGCGCCCTGCAGCGCGGCCAGCCCGGGGTTGGGCCGCTCCTTCGCGCCCTTGCCCGGCGGGAAGGCGTAGAAGCCGGTGCCGGACTTCCGGCCGAGCCAGCCCTGCGCGATCATGCGCTGCAGCGTGTCGTCAATCGGCACGGGACGTTCCAGCCGGCTCTGCAGGTCGGCGGCGACGTGCTGGGCGACGTCGAGGCCGACCTCGTCGCAGAGCCGCGCCGGCCCCATCGGCATGCCGAAGTCGAGCATCAGGCGGTCGAGCCGCTCCACCGGCACGCCCTCGGAGAAGAGCCGCACGGCCTCGACCATGTAGGGCAGGAGGATGCGGTTGACGAGGAAGCCGGGGCGGTCCTCGACGAGCACGGGCAGCTTGCCGAGCGCCTTGACGAAGCCCAGCGCGGTGTCGAGGGCGGCAGCCGAGGTCCGCGGACCGCGGACAATCTCGACGAGCTGCATCCGGTGGACCGGGTTGAAGAAATGGATGCCCACGACCCGGCCCGGGTCGGCGAGCCCCTCGGCGATGGCATCGATGGAGAGCGCCGACGTGTTGGTCGCGAGGATCGTGTGCGGCGCGGCGCGCGCCTCGAGCTGGCGGAAGACGGCCCGCTTCACCTCGAGCTTCTCCAGCGCCGCCTCGACCACGAGGTCCACGCCGGCGAGCGGCACGTCCTCGGTCGTCGCCGTGATGCGGTCGAGCCCGGCCGTCGCCTCCGCGGCCGTGAGGCGCCGGCGCTTGACGCCCTCGGCGAAGACCTTGCCCGCGGCCTGCAGGCCCTTGGCGAGGGCGGCGGGCGCGACGTCCTTGAGCAGCACCTGCAGCCCGCGCGCCGCGCAGGCCTGCGCGATGCCGGCGCCCATCACGCCGGCGCCGACGACGGCGACGCGGCGCACCGGGCGGCCGGCGCCCTCGGTGCCGGGGAGGCGGAGCTTCTTGGCGCGTTCCTGGAGGAAGAAGATGCCCATGAGGCTGTGGCATTCGGGGGTGCGGACGAGCTCGAGGAAAGCGCGCTTCTCGAGGGCGAGCCCGGCCTCGAGCGGCTGGCCGAGCGCGGCGACGGCGACCTCGAGCGCCTTGAGGGGCGCGGGATAATGGCCGCGGGTCTTCGCCCGCACGTCGCGCCGCGCCTTCAGCGCCACGAACGGCCGCAGCGCGACGGAGCTGCCGAGTCCGGGCGCCGCCGCCGGCCGGCGCTTGCCGCGCGCCAGCAGCGCGCGGGCCGCGGCGACCACGTCGGCCGGATGCGCGACCTCGTCCACCAGGCCGATCTTCTGCGCCGGGATGCCGGCGAGCTGCTTGCCGGCGAGGATGACGCCCAGCGCGGCGGGCAGGCCGACCAGCCGCGGCAGGCGGACCGAGCCGCCCCAGGCGGGCAGGATGCCGAGCTGCGTCTCGGGCAGGCCGATCTTGGTCGAGGCGTCGGTCGACGCCGCGCGCCAGTCGCAGGCGAGGGCCAGCTCGCAGCCGCCGCCGAGGCAGACGCCGTGGATCGCCGCGGCCGAGGGCGCGGGCAGGCGCTCGAGGCGCGTGAAGATGCGGTGGCCCAGGTCCACGATCTCCCCCAGCCGCTCCGGCGACGCGCCGGCGAACGAGTTGAGGTCGGCGCCGGCGATGAAGATGCGGGGCTTGGCGCTGACGACCAGCAGCCCGCGCAGGTCGCGGCGCGCCTCCAGCGTCGCCAGGTGGGCGTCGAGCTCGAGCAGCGCCGGGACGTCGAAGACGTTGGCCGACGAGCCCTGCCGGTCGAGGGTGAGGGTCGCGACGCCGTCGTCGCCGAAGTCGAGGCGGAGGTGCATGGCGGGGGGGCGGTTCAGACGGCCTCGAGCCAGAGCGCGCCGCCCTGGCCGCCGCCGACGCAGAGCGAGACGAGCGCGTGGCGGGCGCCGCGGCGGCGCAGCTCCTTCAGGGCGGTGAGCACGAGGCGCGCGCCGGAGGCGCCGACCGGGTGGCCGAGCGCGATGGCGCCGCCGTTGACGTTCAGCTTCTCGTCCGGGATCTCGCCCAGCGCCGTGTCGCGCCCGAGGAGGGCGCGGGCGAATTCGGCCGACCGCGCCGCGGCGCAGCAGGCGAGCACCTGGGCGGCGAAGGCTTCGTTGATCTCGACGAGGTCGGCGTCGGCCAGCCGCCGCCCCGACCGGGCCTCGAGGCGGGCGATGGCGTGCACCGGGCCGAGGCCCATGCGCGCCGGCTCGCAGCCGGCGTAGGCGTAGGCGACGAGCCGGCCGAGCGGGCGGAGGCCGGAGCGCTTCAGGCCGGCCTCGGTCATGACGAGGAGGGCGACGGCGCCGTCGGTGACCTGCGAGGCGTTGCCGGCGGTGACGGTGCCGCCGCGCTTCTCGAAGGCCGGCCGGAGCTTGCCCAGCGCCTCGATCGTCTGGCCCTCGCGCACCCCGTTGTCGGCCTCGACCGCCGCGGCGTCGCGGCCCCGCCGCGGGAACACCGGCGCGATCTCCTCGGCCAGCCGCGCGCGCGCGGCCTCGGCGCGGCGGTGCGAGCGGAGCGCGAACTCGTCCTGCTGCGCCCGCGTCAGGCCCCAGTCGCGCGCGAGCAGCTCCGCGGTCTGGCCCATGCCGAGGCCGCAGACCGGGTCGGTCAGGCCGAGCAGGAGGGCGACCTTGGGGCGGAGGAGGTCCTTCGGCCGGAAGGCCGCGAGGGCGGCGAGCTTCTGGCCCGCCGTCTTGGCCTTGTTCAGCGCGGCGAACTTGCGCACGGCGTCCTCGTTGTAGACGAGGGGGTAATTGGACATGCTCTCCGCGCCGCCCACGAGGAAGACGTCGCCCGCGCCGGCCGCGGCCTTCTGCGCGGCCTGGGTCACGGCCTCGAAGCCGGAGGCGCAGTTGCGCGAGACGGTGATGGCGGGGACGGATTCGGGCACGCCGGCGCGCAGGGCGATGACGCGCGCGACGTTGGCGGCCTCGACGGGGTTGCCGACGCAGCCGAAGACGACCTCGTCGATCGTCGCGGGGTCGATCCCCGTGCGCGCGAGCAGGGCGGCGGCGGCGGCGCGGCCGAGCTCGTCGGCGCCGCAGGCGGCGAGGGTCGTGCCCATCTTGGCGAAGGGCGTGCGCACGCCGTCGACGATGTAGAGCGGTTCCTTCATGGCGCGGAGCAGGTGGCGGGCGGCGGCTGGTGCGGGGCGGCGGTGGGCTTGGGGCGGTTGTCCACCAGCTTCTGCTCCTTGAGGGCGACGCCGACCTTCTGGAGTTCGCGGAGCTTCTCCGGCGAGTGGAACTCGATGCGGTTGGGCCGCACCTCGAAGTGGGAATGGAGCAGGTTGCTCAGCTGCGTGCGGAGGATGTCCTCGGCCAGGTCGCCGGAGCGGGTGACGTGGAGGTGGACCTCGTCGAGGTCGAGCGGGTCGTCGTTCGCCTTGCGCAGCTCGATCTGCCACGAGCCGATGCCGCGCACGTCGTCGAGCGCGTGCTCGAGCTCGTTGAAGTCGATGATCGTGCCCTTGACCTTCTGGAAGCGCAGCGCGCGGAAGTCCGAGACGCGCGAGATGCGCCCCATCAGCCGCGGCATGCGCCGGCCGCAGTAGGGGCAGGGCTCGTGGGTCAGGCCCTGCTCGATGTGGTCGCCGGTGCGGTAGCGGAGCACGACCGTGCCGCGCTGCTCCAGCGGCGTGTACACCAGCTCGCCCGGGGTGCCGTCGGGCAGGACGCGGCCGGTCTCGGGGTCGACGACCTCGAAGATCCCCAGGTCGGGGAAGAGGTGGTAGCCCGGCGGCGTGTGCCCGACGGGGAACGGGCACTCGGACCAGGCGAGCTTGGCCTCGGTGAAGCCGTAGGTGGCGACGACGACGGGGTTGGGCGAACCGAGCTGCGTGCAGAGCTCGGCCAGCTTGCGGCGCGTGCCCTCGGCCACCTTCTCGCCGCCGAGGAGCAGGCACTTGATGCCCTCGAACCGCAGGCCCGACTGCACCGCCTCGCTCAGCACGTGGTAGAGGAAGGTCGGCATCCCCGTCACCACGCTCGGCCGGATCTTCTGGATGGCGCGGAGGTTGCCCTCGGTGCCCATCACCTTCCCGCCGCCGGTCGAGAGGCAGAAGATGTTCCGGTCGATGCCGGAGTAGTACATGTACCAGAACGCGAGGTGCGGCGCGAAGGGGAACATGTTCAGCATCCGGTCGTCGCGCGTGCGCTTGCCCATGTCCGCGACGCGGCCCGAGCCGAGTCCGAGGTGCGCGATGTCGTGCTGCGAATAGAGGAAGGCCACCGACTCCGTCGAGCGCCCGGTCGTCGCCGTCATGAAGATCGGCCGCCACTCGCGGTCGAGCTCCTCGCGCACCCGCCCGGGACCGCGGAGCAGCGCGCGCAGGATCGTGGACGGCCGCCGCCGCAGCACCGCCGGGTCCGGCACGAGCACGTAGTCGAGGGCCCGCCGCGGCTGCTCCGGCGTCGGCAGCAGGTCCTCCTTGGTGGTGAACGGCACCTTCGCCAGGTCGTCCACCGTCCGGATGTCGTCCGCCGTCAGGCCGGCCTGGCGGAAGACCTCGCGGTACCGTCTCGAGAACGGCAGCACGCAGTCGCGGAGGTAACGGTGGAGCTTGCGGCCCTGCAGGGCCCGCACCGTCTCGCGGTCGAGACGGTGCCAATGCTTGGTGAGCGTCGGGGTGAACATCGGCGGCAGACGTGGGGTCAGGACGTCCTGGGGTTGGCTGCAAGCGCAACATGGGAAGACTATTAGCTTACGCAAGCGAAATTTCGCCATTGACGAAACCGACCGCGAATCGTTCGCTTCGGGCGTCGCGCAGGCATCCGGCCTGCTCTCCGTCCCCGGCATGGCCGAATCCTGGAAAATCAAGCTCCTGCGCTGGCGCTTCAACCGCTACCCCGCCTACCGCCAGAGCGGCGCGCGGGTGGTGCGGATCGCGGAGGACTTCCGGGAGATCGTGGTGAAGCTCCCCCTCAACCGCCTGACCCGCAACCTGCACGGGACCATCTACGGGGGCGCGATGTACGCGGCGGTGGACCCCCTGCACGCGGTCCTCGTGGCGACCCACCTCGGGCCCGATTTCCACGTGTGGATGAAGTCGGCGCAGATCGACTTCCGCCGCCCCGGCCGGGCCGACCTCTACGCCCACGCCAAGGTCTCGGCCCACGAGATCGACGAGATGCGCGCGGCGCTGGCGCACGCGCCGAAGCTCGACCGGACCTTCAAGCTCAACCTCGCGACCGAGGACGGCCAGGTCGCCGCCCACGTCACCCTCACCCTCCACATCCGCCGCCGCGGCCGCCACGAGCCGCCGATGGACGACGTGGTCTTCGCCCGCTGATTCCCCGCCCCGCCATGGACCGCTCCCTCGCCGACCAGGTCGTCTTCGTCACCGGCGCCAGCCGCGGCATCGGCCGCGCCATCGCCCTCGCCGCCGCCCGCGCCGGCGCCCACGTCGTGCTCGCCGCCAAGACCGTCGAGCCCCACCCCAAGCTGCCGGGCACGATCCACACGGTGGCCGAGGAGGCCCGCGCCCTCGGGGTCCGCGCCCTGCCGATCGGCCTCGACGTGAGGGACGAGGTCGCCGTGCAGGATGCGTTCGCCGCCGTCGCGAAGGAGTTCGGCCGGGTGGACGCCCTCGTCAACAACGCCGGCGCCATCTCCCTGACCAACGTCGAGAACACCCCGGTGAAGCGCTTCGACCTGATGCACGAGGTCAACGCCCGCGCCGTCTTCGTCTGCACCAAGGCCGCCCTCCCCCTCCTCCGCGCCGCCCGCGACCGCGCCGGCTGCGCCCACGTCGTCAGCCTCTCGCCCCCGCTCAACCTCGCCCCGCGCTGGCTCGCGCCCCACGCGCCCTACACGCTCTCGAAGTACGGCATGACCCTCCTCTCCCTCGGCCTCGCCGGCGAGCTGGCGGCCGAGCGCATCTCCGTGACCACGCTCTGGCCGCGCACGACCATCGCCACCGCCGCCATCGAGTTCGCCGTCGGCGCCCAGCTCCTCGCCCTCTCCCGCACGCCCGCGATCATGGCCGACGCCGCCCTCGCCATCCTCACGACCCGCGACGGCTCGCTCCACGGCCGGTGCCTGCTCGACGAGGACCTGCTGCGCGCGCGCGGCACGACCGACTTCACGCCCTACGCCTGCGACCCGGCCAACGCCGGCCGCCTCTATCCCGACCTCTTCCTCGACTCCTGACCGGCCATGCTCTCCTCCGCCGAGTCCGCCGCCCCCGCGGCCGCCACCCGCCCGACCGCCTCCGAGCAGAACCTCCGGTTCATCCTCGGCCTCAAGCTCAACCAGCTGCGCAAGCAGCGCGGGTTCTCCCTCAAGGAGGTCGCCGGCCGCGCCGGCGTCGCCATCTCCTACCTCAACGAGATCGAGAAGGGGAAGAAGTACCCCAAGCCCGAGAAGATCCTCGCCCTCGCCCGCGCCCTCGGGACGACCTACGACGACCTCGTCTCCCTCCAGCTCGGCGAGCGCCTCCACCCGCTCTCCGGCGTGCTCCAGTCGGGCGTGCTCGAGGAGATCCCGCTGGAGGTGTTCGGCCTGACGCCCACCGGCCTGCTCGAGCTGATGGCGGCGTCGCCGGAGAAGATCAGCGCGCTCTTCGACACGTTCGTGAAGATCGCCCACCGGTTCGACGTGACCATCGAGCACCTGCTGCTCGCCGCCATGCGCTCCTACGTGGAGCAGAACCGGAACTACTTCGAGGAGATCGAGCTCGCGGCCGAGAAGTTCCGCCACCGCCACGAGTGGGCCCGCGCCGCCACGCCCGACCACGCCCGCCTGCGCGAGCACCTCGTGCGCCGCCACCACTACACGTTCGACGACCTCACGCTCGCCACCGACCCCGAGCTGGCCGGGCTCCGCGCCATCACCCTCGGCGGCGAGAGCGGCGCGCCGCGCATGCTCCTCAATCCGCGCCTGACCGAGTGGCAGCGTTCCTTCCAGCTCGCGCGCGAGATCGCCTACCGCGAGCTGGGGCTGCGCGAGGACACCACCACGACCCCGATCGTGCGGGTGCAGTCGTTCGAGCAGCTGCTGAACAACTTCCGCGCCTCCTACTTCGCCGGCGCCGTGCTCATCGACCGCCACCTGCTCGTGAACGACATGCGGCAGTTCTTCGCCCGCTCGCAGTGGGACGGCGCCGCCCTCGTCGCCATCAAGCGCCGCTACTCGGCCACGCCCGAGATGTTCTTCCACCGGCTCTCGCAGATCGTGCCGCGGTTCTTCGGCCTGGCGCAGATGTACTTCGTCCGCTTCGACCACCGCCGCGGCACCGGCGACATCCGCATCGGCAAGGAGCTCCACTACCAGCGGATGCACGCCGCCCACAGCATCGGGGTCAACGAGCACTACTGCCGCCGCTGGGTCTCGGTCCGCTCCCTCCTCGAGTTCGAGCGCCGCCAGACCGCGACCGGCCAGGCCTCGACGCTCGCCCATGCCCAGCGCTCGCGGTTCCACGCGACGGGCGCCGAGTACTTCAGCATCTCGCTCGCCCACCCGCACACCATCGAGCCGCACCTCAACTCCTGCGTCACGCTCGGCTTCCTCGTGGACCCGGCGCTCCAGAAGTGCGTCAACTTCTGGAACGACCCCGCCCTTCCCGTCACCGAGGTCGGCGACACCTGCGAGCGCTGCGCCCTCGCCGACTGCGAGTCCCGCGCCGTCCCGCCCACCATCCGCGACCGCGAGTCCCGCCGCACCCGCCAACTCGCCGCCCTCGAAAAGCTCCGCGCGCCCCTGTAGGGCGGGGTCTCCCGACCCCGCCGCTCCGGGCCCCCGACCGCACGCAGTCGCGCGGCACGTCCAATCAGCCTCCGCGAGAAAAACAGGGCGCTGTTGCTGCTAAAGCACGCACCGAGGGCGTCTAGTCATACCCAGCATGACCCCGTTGGTTGCCCACTGAGTATTCGTGGACTTCTCCAGTAAGCTTCCCGCTGACGTCGCAGACGTGGCGTCTAAGTAGCCATTGCGGGGGGACTGGCCGACCAAGAACGATGCCGCCCTGACGTGGATCGCTGGGGCGGGAGAATTCGACCTGTTTCGACAACCAGAGCCGAAATAGGTCGGCCACGTAGTTTGGCCACGCATTCGATTTCAGCTCGGGTACGGGAATGCGAAACTCAATGATTGTCGGTTCCCCTGCTTGTAGCATTCGCGCCAACGCGGATGGACAATGAAGAGCAAGGATGTTCCTAAGCGCCTCACTTCCAAGGGAGTGGCCATATCCGCCGTTCTCTTGGTGCGTGACCAGCGATTTGACGGCGCAGACCCTTCCGGAATAGCCGGCCAGGTAGCTTTCGAGCAATCTACCGGCCTCCGAATAAGGATTGGGAAGTGTGCCAGCCCACTTCGTAACTTCCTTCGCAATGAAATCACCCGTGAGAGGCTTGATGCCATCAACATCGTAGGTGGAATCTTGGGTGACTCTGCACCCGTGAAAAGCGTGGACGTGGGTTACGGCCCCACTGAGTTCAGCCAGTAGGCAGTTGAAGGCGCTCGTGGCGATGGGGGCGGAGCAGTCGCGACTTTCCAGCCATCGCCAGCAGGTGCGAAAGCTATCTTCGCTACGCCGGCATTCCTGCCGAACTTCCTCCCGCAGGCGCTCTTGGGACAAAACTTCGTCGATGAGGTTCAGAAACGAAGAACCGTCATCGATGCAGACTGCTCGAATCGGACGTGTACTCATATCCATCTCCGACTATCCCAAGGCGTAGGCCGCTGGTCGCGGTTGACGTCTTCTGGGTAGGAGCAACTACGCGCGGTTCGGTGAGCTGAGCTCAATCACGCCTCAATGTCGTTGCATGCATTCCGCAGCGAAGGCGACCAACCATCAACAGCCAGCCCCGCAGGTCTGCCGCGAGGCCTGACTGCCAAGACAAGCACCCAACTCGAAGGGATGATACTTGGTTCATCTGATATCGGTGGTCAGTCCGAGAGGTCATTTCGTCATCGGTGTCGTCCACTTGCGTGACTTGCCGCTCTCACCGGGGAATTCTTCCAGTAGCTTTTCGATAAGGTACGGCGCGACCACAGAGAACTCACCTGTGCTGCCGGTGCTGCTTGCTCGGCCTTCGTATACGACGGTCGGTGGGTCAACCTTCATGTCCGCAACGACTACACGGAACTCACGATCGAACTCCCTCTCGCTGTACGATCTCGAACCGACGACCCCGAACGTAGGGGATTGGTACACGTTCGCACCAACGTACTTGGGTCCCTGAGGAGTTGCGACCACACCCGAAACATAGGACTGGCCTCCGCCGGTTTGGCCGAAAACGGGAACAGAACCAGTTCGGCGGCCAGCATCCGCAATCTTGTAGTCGAGCATGATACCAAAATCCACGGGGCTGCCATCTACTCTCCTCATGCCGTGTTGACCCAACTGGGCTGCCACAAGGTCCGCATACGCTTTGAATTCAAGACTGCCCTTCTGTTCGGCAGTCGGAAGAATCGCGAACGTCGTCCCGGTCAGATTGGTCGGCAAGGTGTGAAACTGGGTGGACCGTCCTTGGAGCGAAAGAGCGCACCCATTGAGCAAGATCGAAGCGGCCGATAACAGCACGGAGGCAATCAGGGCGCGAATCGTCATAGGCAAACTCGGTAGAGAATTCTTCCGCGAATGGCGAAACAACATAGCGCTGCAGTTTGCTGGGACCGCCAGAAGGGGTCCCATGTCTTGACTCTTGACTGATGATTCGGATCCGAGGCCGGTACATCGACGCCGAATCAACACGACGTTCGTGAAAAAAGCGGGCGCGTCGTTCGGTTCCCGATCCGTGCGATCCGCGAAATCCGTGGCCGCCTTAATCTCCGACGGTCCGATCTATCGCCGCACGACGCGGAAGCCCGGCGGGTGCGGGGTGCAGAAGACCTGCACGGCGAAGACCATGGCGATGCCGGTGTCG
>CAYWTK010000019.1:0-37830 GCA_964460895.1 uncultured Opitutaceae bacterium | reverse complement strand
GCTGGTAGATGCCGCCGTCGGCCTCGCGGGCGATGGTGGAGCCGACGACGTTGTTGATCGCGAGCACCTTGTAGCCCTTGCGCTTCGCCTCGCGCATCGCGGCGAGCGTGTCGATGGTCTCGCCCGACTGGCTCATGACGAAGAACAGCGTGTTGCTGAACAGCGGCATGTTCCGGTAGCGGAACTCCGAGGCGTAGTCGCACTCGACCGGCACGCGGGCGAAGCGCTCCATCAGGTGCTCGGTCACCATGCACGCATGGAGGGCCGTGCCGCACCCGCAGAACATGAACCGTCCGAAGCTGCGGAACTCGTTCGGCGAGATGTTGAGCCCGCCGAAGTTGGCCGTGCTGCCGTCCTCCGCGAAGCGGCCGCGCATCGCGTTCTCGAGCGCCGCCGGCTGCTCGAAGATCTCCTTCTCCATGAAGTGCGCGTAGCCGTTCAGCTCGGCGTCGCTGATGCTCCACGTGACCTTGTCGATCACGGGCGCGACTTCGCCCTCGGTGAGGGTGGTGATGGAGAAGCGCTGCGCCGTCAGGTGGGCGATCTCGCCGTCCTTCAGGTAGACGACGTTCTGCGTGCGGCTGACGATGGCGGAGACGTCGGAGGCGACGAGGCTCTCGCCGTCGCCGATGCCGAGGATGAGCGGCGAGCCCTTGCGGGCCGTGACGAGCTCGCCGGGGGCCTGCGCGGACATGACGACGATGCCGTAGGTGCCCTCGGCGTGGAGCAGCGCCTTGCGCACCGCGGTGACGAAGCGGCTCTCGTCGGGGTCGGCGGGCGCGGGCTCCTTGGCGAGGTGGTAGGCGATGAGGTTGCAGAGCACCTCCGTGTCGGTCTCGGACCGGAACGTGTAGCCCTTGCCGAGGAGGAACTTCTTCATCGAGGAGTAGTTCTCGATGACGCCGTTGTGGATGAGGACGACCTGCCCGTCGCTGGAGAGGTGGGGGTGGGCGTTGGCGTCGGTCACACCGCCGTGGGTGGCCCACCGCGTGTGGCCCATGCCCTGCGTGCCGGTCAGCTTGAGCTTGGCGGCCTCGGGCTCGAGGTTGGCCACGCGCCCGACCTTCTTGGCGATGGCGAAGGCGCCGCCCTGCCACACGGCGACTCCGGCGGAGTCATAGCCGCGGTACTCGAGGCGCTTGAGCCCCTCCAGGATCAGGGGGGCCGCTTTGTTCCTGCCGACGTAGCCGACGATACCACACATGGGGGAGGGGGAGGTTTTGGGCTCGCGATTCGACGTTCCGCGCGGATGCTACGCAAGGATTTACCTCACCATGCCTGACTCCAAACGCGTCTTGTCTGTCATCATGGGCGGCGGTCGAGGCACGCGCCTCTTTCCCCTGACCAAGGAACGCTGCAAGCCGGCGGTGCCGCTCGCCGGCAAGTACCGCCTCGTCGACATCCCGATCAGCAACTGCATCAACTCGGGATATAACCGCATCTTCCTGCTCACGCAGTTCCTCACGGCGTCCCTCCACCGCCACATCCAGAAGAGCTTCCACTTCGACCCCTTCAGCGGCGGGTTCGTCGACATCCTCTCCGCGGAGCAGACGGAGAAGAGCAACGCCTGGTACGAGGGCACGGCCGACGCGGTCCGCCGCAACCTCGTCCACTTCAATTCCCACCGGCACGAGGTCATCCTCATCCTCTCGGGCGACCAGCTCTACCGGATGGATTTCGAGCGCATCGTCCAGCAGCACCTGGAGACGAAGGCGGACGTGACCATCGCGGCCATTCCCGTCCCGGTCTCGAAGGTCGAGGGCCTCGGCCTGATGCGCGTGGCGGACGACCTGTCCATCACGGAGTTCGTCGAGAAGCCGAAGGACCCGGCGGTGATCGAGGGGCTCGCCCTGAGCGGCGCGCTCGAGGGCCGGCTGCAGACCAAGTCGGAGGAGAAGCGCTGCCTCGCGTCGATGGGCATCTACGTCTTCAGCCGCCAGGTCCTCGCGCGCGCCCTCGACAACTCGATGAAGGACTTCGGCAAGGAGGTCATCCCGAGCCTGCTGGGCGGCGCCCGCCTCTCCGCGCACATCTTCGAGGGCTACTGGGAGGACATCGGCACGGTCCGCGCCTTCTTCGAGGCCAACCTCGCCCTCGCGCAGCCGCTCCCGCCCTTCAATTTCTTCGACCGCAACGCGCCGATCTACACCCACGCCCGCTACCTGCCGGCGTCGAAGATCAACCGCTGCGACATCGACCACGTGGTCATCGGCGACGGTTGCATCGTGACCGACTCCCGCCTCCACCGCTGCGTCATCGGCATCCGCTCGATCCTCGGCGAGAACGCGCACCTCGAGGACGTCGTGATGATGGGCGCGGACTTCTACCAGACGGAGGCGGAGCTGGCCGCCGACCGCGCCGCGGGCCGGCCGCACTTCGGGCTCGGACGCAACTGCCGCATCCGCCGCGCGATCATCGACAAGAACTCGCGCATCGGCGACGACGTGACGCTCACGCCCGAGGGCAAGCCCGACGGCGACTACCCGCACGGCATCGTCATCCGCGACGGCATCCTCTGCGTCTGCAAGGGCGCCGCCATCCCCTCGGGCTTCGCGCTCTGAGGCCGGCCGCCGCTGCCCCGATGCGCCCGGTGCGGCGATTCCTTCCGCTGGTGGCGGCCGTGGGCGCGCTCCTGCTCGCCGGCTGCCAGACGGTCGCCGAGACCGGGCGCCGCCGCCTCCTGCTCGTCTCCCCGGCCGAGGAGGCCGCGATGGGCCTCTCGGCCTTCGAGGAGATCAAGCAGAAGGAGAAGCTCGCGACCGACCCCCGCCAGACCGAGCGCGTGCGGCGCGTCGGCGCCCGCATCCGCGACGCCGTCGGGGCCGACCTGCCGGGCGCGGCGTGGGAGTTCGTGCTCTTCGATTCGCCCCAGGCCAACGCCTTCGCCCTCCCGGGCGGCAAGGTCGGCGTCTACACCGGCCTGCTCGCGCTGGCGGAGAGCGACGACGAGCTCGCCGTCGTGGTCGGCCACGAGATCGCCCACGTCACCGCCCGGCACGGCGCCGAGCGGATGTCGCAGGCCCTGGCCGCGGCCGTCGGCGGCGCGGTGGTCGGCGCCGCGACCGAGGAGAGCTCCAACCGCGACCTCTGGCGGATCGGCTACGGGGTGGGGGCGACCCTCGGCACGCTGGCCTACTCCCGCGTCCACGAATCGGAGGCCGACTACATCGGGCTCCGCTACGCCGCGCGCGCCGGCTACGACCCGCGGGCGTCCGTCACCTTCTGGCGCAAGATGGCCGCCGCCGCCACCGGCCCGCGGCCGCCGAAGTGGCTCTCCACCCACCCCCCGGAGCGGGACCGCATCGCCCGGCTCGAGGGCTGGATCCCGGAGCTCCTGCCGGTCTATGAGGCCGCCCGCCCGCGCCATTAGCGCGGGTGGAAAATGACCTTTCGGCTAGCCCGTCCCCCGAATCGGGGACAAGCTGCGCGCATGTTCGACCCCATCGAGAAGCTCAAGGAATACGTCCGCCACCCCAGCGTCTCCGCCGATTCGAAGTTCAAGGAGGGCATGACCGGGGCCCAGCAGTTCCTCACCCGGCTCTTCACCGAGATCGGCTTCAGCGTCGAGGCCGTGCCCACCGCGCTCCACCCCGTGATCGTGGCGAAGCGCATCGTCGACAAGACGTCGCCCCACGTGATCATCTACGGCCACTACGACGTGCAGCCGGCCGACCCGCTCGCGAAGTGGGACACGCCGCCGTTCGAGCCCGTCATCAAGGGCGACCGCATCTACGGCCGCGGCACGGCCGACAACAAGGGCCCGCTGCTCGTCCACCTCACCGCCGTGGCCCGGCTGCTCGAGGAGCAGCCCGACCTGCCCCTCAACATCACGTTCGTCGTCGAGGGCGAGGAGGAGATCGGCTCGAAGAACTTCAAGACCTTCCTCAAGGCCAACCGCCACCGGCTCGACGGCGACTTCATCTTCATGTCCGACACGGGCATCCCGTCGCCCCAGCAGATGGTCGTCACGGTCGGCCTGCGCGGCATGCTCGCGTTCGAGATCGAGCTCACCGGGCCCAAGTCCGACCTCCACTCCGGCATGCACGGCGGCGTGCTGCTCAACCCGCTGCAGGCGCTCGCCGAGCTCTGCGCGACCCTCCACACGCCCGACGGCCGGGTCAACGTGCCCGGCTTCTACAAGCAGGTCGTCGAGCCCGAGGCCTGGGAGCGCGCCCAGCTGAAGAAGGCCGGCCTGAAGAAGGCCGACTACCAGAAATTCCTCGGCGTCTCCCGCTTCCACACGCCCCCGGGCTACAATCCGTTCGAGGCGATCCGCTTCCTCCCGACGCTCGAGTTCAACGGCTTCAGCGGCGGCTACCAGGGCGAGGGCACCAAGACGGTCATCCCCAGCAAGGCCAGCGCCAAGGTCACGTGCCGCCTCGTGCCGAACCAGGACCCGGCGGCGGTCCGCGACGCGGTCTTCGCCGCCCTGCGCAAGCGCTGCCCGAAGGGCGTGACGCTCAAGCTCACCGAGCAGCACGTCGCGCTGCCCTACGTCGTCACCCCGCCCGACCGCTCCAACACGCCGAAAAACCAGTCGCCGCGCCTCGCGGCCTGCTTCCGCGCGCTCGACGCGGCGACCCAGGAGGTCTGGGGCCGGCCCGCGCTCTACCTGCGCGAGGGCGGCAGCGTCGGCCTCATCGCCGACATCAAGTCCGTGCTCGGGCTCGACGCCGTGATGATGGGCCTGTTCCTCCCCGAGGACAACCTGCACGCCCCGAACGAGAGCTTCCACCTCGGGGTGATGAAGAAGGGCATCGAGACGAGCCGCCGCGTGCTGCTCCGCCTCGCCCGTCCCGAGTGATGCCCGCCGCCGCCGCCGGGTGAACGCCCGGCGCGCGGCTCACCAGGCCGCGACCGCGCGCGCGAAGGCCGCGCGGTCCGCCGCGCGGAAGAACGAGGTGCCGGCGACGAAGGTGTCCGCGCCCGCCGCGCGGCACTCCGCGCCCGTCGCCAAATCCACGCCGCCGTCCACCTCCAGCCGGAAGGCGTGCCCGCCCTCGCGGCGCCAGGCGGCGAGCTGCGCGATCTTCGGCAGCTGGTCGCGCCGGAACGGCTGACCGCCGAAACCGGGCTGGACGGTCATGACCAGTACGAGGTCCACGAGGCCGAGGAACGGCCGCACCGCGTCCGCGGGCGTGCCGGGATTGAGCACGATGCCGTTCCGGCAGCCGAGCGCGCGGATGCGGGCGAGGGCGGCGGCGTGGTCGTAGTCCGGCTCGACGTGGATGGAGATGAGCCCCGCGCCGGCCTTGGCGAACGCCTCGAGGTGCGGCCGCGGGTCGGCGAGCATCAGGTGGGTGTCGAAGAACGTGCCCACGCCCGCGCGGCGCAGCGCGGCGAGCACCTCCGGTCCGAAGGTGAGGTTCGGCACGAAGCGGCCGTCCATGATGTCGAGGTGCAGCCAGGGCGCGCCCGCGTCGGCGGCGGCGCGGGCGCTCGCGCCGAGGGCGGCGTGGTCGCCGGCGAGCAGCGACGGGGCGAGGAGCGGCGGGTGCATCGGCCGGGACTCAAGCGAATCGCCCGGCGGCACCAAGCGCGAAAAGCGCGGCGGGTCTACCAAACCTCGAGGGCGGCCTTCCGCGCCTCCTCGGCCAGCCGCTCCGCCAGCAGCGGCAGCGCCTGGTGCTCGGCCGGGACCTGCCCGCTGTCGGTGAACGCGCCGCGCGTGGCGACGAGCGCGCGGTCGGTGAAGCGCGCGGTCCCGCGCCGGTGGTCGGTGAGCGTGGCGCGGGCGGTGAGGGTGAGGTCGAAGCGGCGCGCCAGCCCGGTGTCGTCGGGGCGCACGACCGAGACCGCCCGGCCGTAGCTCACGAGCGTGAGCCGCAGGGTGGCGTCGGCCGCCTCGGACGAATCCACCAGCCGGACGCGCCCGTCCTGCGCGAAGGCGTCGCGCACGGCGGCGGTCACGAGCGCGGTGGTCTGCGGCAGCAGGACCTCCGACGAAACGACGGCGACGTGCAGCGTGGCGAAGGTCGGCTCGGCCCCGGTGCCGAGGCGGTAGTGGCCGCAGCCCGCGACGGCCGCGAGGCAGCCGAGCAGGGCGAAAAGGCGGAGCGCGCGCATCGACGCGGGGAGCCGGCGCGGCGGGCTCAGAACAGCCAGAACCGCTTCTTCCGCTTCGGCTCGTTGGCCTTGGCGTCCGGAGCGACCGGGGGCGGGTTTTCGCCCGCGAGCCGGGCGTCCACGTCCGCCAGCATCGTCCGCGCGCGGGCGGCGACGGGGGAGTCCGGGTAGGTCGTGATGGCCTCGTTGTAGAAGACCTTGGCCGCCTTGTAGTTCCGGCGGTAGCGGTAGTAGTAGTCGGCGAGCAGCATCTTGCTCTCGGCGAGCATGGACTTCATCTCGGCCAGGCCCTTCTCGGCCGAGGCGGCGCCGGCGTCGCCGGGGAACTGGATGAGGAAGTCCTCGTAGTAGGTGATGGAGGCCTTGGTGGACGCCTGGTCGTAGTAGGCGCCGTCGACGAGGGAGGCGTGCGTCTGGGCGAGCTTGAGGTAGGCGTCGGGCGTGAGGACGTTGCCCGGGTAGCTGTTGATCATGCGGTCGAGGGCGTCGATCGCCTCCTCGGTCGCGTTCATGCGCTGGTGGCCGCGGGCCACGTTCATGAGGGAGAGGGGCGCGTAGTCGCTGAACGGCGCGTTGCGCACGACCTGCTCGAAGTACTCGATGGCGCGCTCGCGGTTGCGGAAGCCCGGGATGATACCCCAGATGTAGGCGCGGCGGCCGTCGGCGAGGTTCTGGGCGATGCGGTACTGGTCGCCGATGACCTGGTTGAAGCGCTCGCTGTTCGGGTACTTCTGCAGGAGCTCCTGGAGGGCGTCGAAGGCCTTGTAGTACTCGCGGCGCTTCTCGCGGAGGATGCCGGTGCGGTAGAGGGCCTCGGCGGCGTAGACCGAGTTCGGGTAGCGCTTGGAGACGCGCTCGTAGCCCTTGATGGCCTTCGAGGTGTCGCCCGCCTCCTCGGCGGCGCGCGCGTTGTTCATCTGCTCGAGGGCGTTGCGGCCCTCCTCGCCGGTCAGGCCGGCGAGCGCGCCGCCTTCGACGCGCCAGCCCTGGCCGGGGGTCCAGACCAGCTCGGCCGCGACGCGCGCGGGCAGGAGCAGGGCGGCCAGGAGGGCGAGGAGAAGGGGAAGGGTGGGGCGGCGCATGCGGAGATTACCAGCGGATGAGGGTGGAGCCGTAGGTGAAACCCGCGCCGAACGCAACCAGGAGCGTGAGGTCGCCGGGCTTGATCCGGCCCGCGCGGCGGGCCTCGTCGAGGGCGATGGGGATCGAGGCGGACGACGTGTTCCCGAAGCGGTCGATGTTCACGTAGAACTTCTCCATCGGCAGGCCGAGGTTGCCGGCCAGCGCCTCGACGATGCGGGTGTTCGCCTGGTGGGGGATCACGAGGTTGATTTGGTCAAGCGACAGGTGGTGTTGTTCCACCATCTCGCGCGCGACCTTCTCCATCACCCGGACGGCGTTCTTGAAGATCTCCTTGCCCTTCATCTTCAGGAAATGGCCCTTGTCGGCGACGGTCTGGGCGGAGGCGGGGCAGCGGGAGCCGCCCGCGGGCGTGTAGAGGTACTCGGTCAGCTCGCCGTCGGCGCCGAGGTCGCAGCCGATGATGCCGATGCCGTCGGTCGGGACCTTCTTGAGCACGGCCGCGCCGGCGCCGTCGCCGAAGAGCACGCAGGTCGTGCGGTCGGACCAGTCCACGATCGATGAGAGCTTCTCCGCGCCCACGATCAGGGCGCACTTGTACCGGCCGGTGAGGAGCTGGCCGTAGGCGATCTCGAGCGCGTAGACGAAGCCGGAGCAGGCGGCGGCGATGTCGAACGCGGTCGCGTGCGGCGGGATGCCGAGCTTGTGCTGCATCACGCAGGCGGTGGAGGGCAGCGGGTAATCCGGCGTGGCCGTGGCGACGATGAGGAGGTCGATCTCGGAGGCGGCGACGCCGGCGTCCTGCAGCGCGGCGTTCGCGGCGCGGATGCCGAGGTCGGAGCAGGCCTGGTCCGGCGCCGCGATGCGGCGCTCGCGGATGCCCGACCGGGTCCGGATCCACTCGTCCGAGGTGTCGACCATCTTGGCGAGGTCGTCGTTGGTGAGCACGCGCTCGGGGGCGTAGGCGCCGACGCCGGCGATGATGACGGAGGCCATGGGGAAGGCGGTCAGGCCGGCGGGGCGCCGGCGGGTTGGGCGAGGGCGTTGGCCTTGGCCACGTGCTCCTCGATCCGGTGGTAGAGGTCCTGCCGGATGATCTGGTTGGCCGCGCGGACCGCGCTGGCCCAGGCGTGGCGGTTGCTCGAGCCGTGGGCCTTGAGCACGTTGCCGCGGACGCCGAGGAGCGGCGCGCCGCCGTAGCGGTCGGGGTTCATGCGTCCCTTGAGCGCGTCGAACGCGCCCTTGGCGAGCATCGCCCCGGCCATGCGCACCGGTCCCTGGCGGAGCTCGGTCTTGAGCATGCCGGTGATGAACTTGGCCAGCGACTCCCACGTCTTGAGCAGCGTGTTGCCGACGAAGCCGTCGCAGACGACCACGTCCACGTGGTCGCGGAAGACCTGGAAGCCCTCGATCGGGCCGACGTAGTGGACCACGCCGTTGATGCGCTTGAGCAGCTCGTGCGTCTCGGTGGTGAGCGCGTTGCCCTTGCCCTCCTCGGTGCCGATGGTGAGCAGGCCGACGCGGGGCGTCTCGATGCCGAGGATGACGCGGGCGTAGTCGGACCCGAGGATGGCGTTGTGCATCAGGTGCTCGGGCCGGGCCTCGGGGTTCGCGCCCGCGTCGATCAGGACGAAGTGCCCGCCCTCGCGCGGGATGACGGCCGCGAGCGCGGGGCGGTCGACGCCGTTCATCATGCGCAGCCGCAGCGTGCCGCCGGCCATGAGGGCGCCGGTGTTGCCGGAGCTGACCGCGACGCGCGCCTCGCCGGTCTTCACCAGTTCGAGGGCGCGGACCATCGAGGCGTCCTTCTTCGTCTTGAGCGCCTTGAGGGGCTTGTCGTCCATCGTGATCACCTCGGAGGCGTGGACGACGGTCACCCGCGGGTCCGCGGCGAGGCCGCCGGAGACCAGCAGCGGGTCGAGCACCTCGCGCTGGCCGACGAGGAGGATGGGCGCGAGCGCCGGGTCCGCCGCGAAGGCGAGCTTCAGCGCCTCGACGACCTCGGCGGGTCCGAGGTCGCCTCCCATCGCATCGACGGCGATCCGCGCGGGAGCGGCCGTGGGACTGGGGGCTGCGGAGTCGATGGCGGAAGGCAGCCCGGGAATCAGACCGAGACGTCGAGCACCTGACGCCCGCGGTACATGCCCGTCTTGGGGTTCACGCGGTGGGGGCGGAAGGCGCTGCCGTCGGTCGGATCCTTGGCGAGCTGCGGGGCCTTGAACTTGTTGGCCGCGCGGCGATTCGCGCTGCGGCGCTTGGACTGCTTACGTTTCGGATTGGCCATGGTAAGTGGTTGATGGTGCGTGGGTCCTCACGAACCGACGCGAGCGTTGATGGGAAGGGCGAGGAGGTAAGGTTCGGCCTCCGGAGCCGTCAAGACGTTAAACCAGCCGGGGCCGCCGACTTACTCAAAGGAAGTGGTGCGCGGCCAGCGCCGCCGCGAGGACCAGGCGGTACCAGGCGAAAAGCTCGAGTCCGCGCCGGGCGAGGAAGGACACGAGGAAGCGCACGGCGACCGCGGCCGAGACGGCGGCGACGGCGCCGCCGAGGAGGACGTTGGACCAGCCGAAGACCTCGATCATGGCCGGCCCGGACTTCGCCGCCTTGTACACGGCCGCGCCGGCGAGCGTCGGCAGGCCGACGAGGAAGCTGAACTCGGCCGCCTTCACCGGCGAAAGCCCGGCGAGGTAGCCGCCTACGATCGTCACCATCGAGCGGCTCGTGCCCGGCCAGAGGGCGAGGCACTGGAACAGGCCGATGCCCAGCGCCTTTCCCGGGGAGAGGTTGGACGGGTCGCCCTTCGAGAAGCCGATGCCGGCGTTCCGCCGCCGCCAGCGTTCGGCCCAGAACATCAGCAGCGCGCCGGCGACCAGCGCCACGATCACCGCGGGGACCGAGAAGAGGTGGCGGTCGATGAAGCCGTGGGCGAAGAACCCGAACGTCGCCACCGGCAGGAACGCCAGGAGCACGTTGCGCAGCAGGCGGAACCCGGCGCCGCTGCGGCCGAGCAGCCCGAGCAGCATGTCCACGAACTGCTTCCGGTAGAGGCCGAGGACCGCCGCGATCGCGCCGACCTGGATCACGACGGCGTAGGTGTCGGCGGCGAGCTTCAGCGTCAGCGGCACGCCGGCGGGATGCTCCGCGGAGGGCCGCTTGTGCCAGAGCGGCTGGCCGTCGGCGCCGACCAGCGGACGCTCCGAGTTCAGGCCGAGCAGGTCGTTGGCGATGATGAGGTGGCCGGTCGAGGAGATGGGCAGGAACTCGGTCACGCCCTCCACCACGCCGAGCACGACCGCGTCGCGCACGGAGAGCCGCGCCGTCTCGTCGGCCGCGGGTTCCGCCGCCGCGAGCCACGAGGCGAGGAGGGCCGGAGCTATGACAGGGAAAAGGCGGCGGGGAGGACGCAGGCGCACCGGGCGAACGTCGGCCACGGCTCCGGACCTGTCGAGAATTATGCTTGCGACGGCCGCGGGTCCGCCTGCCTTCCCGCCTCCGATGCTCACCCCGTTCCTCGCGAAGGTCCGCGCCGGCGCCCACCTCGACGCCGCCGACTGCGCCGCCGCCGCTCGCGCGCTCGCGCGGCCCGACCTGCCCGACGAGGACAAGGTCGGCTTCCTCGCCGCGTTCGCCGCGAAGGGCGAGACCGCCGGGGAGTTGGCGGAGTTCGCCCGCACCTACCGCGAACTCGCGCGCGACCCGGGCCTGGACGGCCGGGCGGCCGCGGCGCTGGACCTCGTCGGCACCGGCGGCGACCACGCCGGCGGATTCAACGTCTCGACCCTCGCCACCTTCACGGCGGCCTGCCTCGGGGTCACGGTCGTCAAGCACGGCAACCGCGGCGTGACGTCGAAGTGCGGCAGCGCCGACCTGATGGCGGCGCTCGGGGTGGACCTGGAGGCGCCGCCGGAGAAGGTCCGGGCCGCGGTGGACGCGCTCGGCTTCTGCTTCCTCTTCGCGCCGGCCTACCACCCGGCGTTCCGCCACGTGGCCGGCGCCCGCAGGGCGCTCGCCGCGCGCGGCCAGCGCTCGATCTTCAACCTCCTCGGCCCGCTGCTCAATCCCGCCCGCCCGGGCGGCACCGTCCTCGGCGTGGCCTCGCCCGCGCTGCGCCCGGTCTTCCGCGACGCCCTCGAGGCCCTCGGGATCCGCGCCGGTCTCGTGGTCCACGGCGCGCGGCCCGACGGCGGGGGCATCGACGAGCTCACGACCGCCACGCGCAACGAGGCGGAGGGCGTCGGGGCGCTGCGCGGCGCCGCCGGAGGCTGGCAGGCCGCGGACTTCGGCCTGGAGCCGGCGCCCTTCTCCGACCTGGTCGGCGGCGACGTGGCGGCCAACGTCGCGCTCACCGAGGCCCTGGTCGCCGGCCGCGGGCCGCGCGGGCTCGAGGACACGATCGTGCTCAACGCCGCCGTCGCCGCCTGGGTCGCGGGCCGCGCGCCCGACGCGCGGGCGGCGATCCCGGCCGCCCGGGACGCGCTGGTCGGCGGCGCCGTCGCCAAAAGGATTGCCGCGACGCGCGAGTTCTATCGTTCCTAGCCGGGTGAGCACCCGGAAATACTTCGGCACCGACGGCGTCCGCGGACCCTACGGCAGCGCCCTCATGGACGAGTCCTTCGCCTGGCGCCTCGGCGCCGCGGCGGGTCGGTTCGCGCGCGCGGCGCATCCGGCGGGAGGCCGGGTCCTCCTCGGGCGCGACACCCGCGCCTCCGGCCCGAGCCTCGTCCGCGCCCTGGCGGCGGGCCTGGCGGACGCCGGCCTCGAGCCGGTCAGCCTCGGCGTCGTGCCCACGCCGGCGGTGAGCCTCGCCCTGCGCCGCGAGGCGGCCGTGCTCGGGGCCGTCGTGACGGCGTCGCACAATCCCGCCGCCGACAACGGCATCAAGTTCTTCGGCCCGGGCGGCATCAAGCTGACCGACGCCGACGAGGCGCGCATCGAGGCGCTCCTGCCCGCCGCCGCCGGCCCGCTGGGGGCGGCGCCCGCGGAGCGCGACGGCGAGTCGGCCTACGTCGAGGCCGCGTCCGCGCTGCTGCCGGCCGGCGCCCTCCGCGGCTGGCGGGTGGTGCTCGACACCGCGCACGGCGCGTCGGTCCGGACCAGCGCCGCCGTGCTGCGGGGACTCGGGGCCGAACTCGTGCGGCTGGGCGACGCGCCCGACGGCCGGAACATCAACGCCGACGTCGGCAGCGAGCACCCCGAGGCCCTCGCCGCGGCCGTGCGCGCCCACGGCGCCCGGCTCGGCGTCGCGCACGACGGCGACGCGGACCGCTGCGTCCTGTGCGACGAGACCGGGGGCGTCCTCGACGGCGACGAGATCCTCACCGTCCTCGCGCTCCACGCGCTGGCGGCCGGCCGGCTGCCGGGCGGCCTGCTCGTCGTCACGGTGCAGAGCAACCTCGGCGTGGACGCCGCGGTCGCGGCCGCGGGCGGGCGCGTCGTGCGCACGCCGGTGGGCGACCGGTACGTCATCGAGCGCATGCGCGCCGAGGGGGCGCTGCTCGGGGGCGAGTCCTCGGGGCACGTCATCTGCGGCGACGTCGCGCCGACCGGCGACGGGCTGGTCGCCGCCCTGCGCGTGCTCGCGGTGATGCGCGACACCGGGCGGCCCCTCTCCGAGCTGCGCCGCGCCCTGCGCAAGTTCCCCCAGCGCACCGCCGCGCTCACGGTCCGGGAGAAGCGCCCCCTCGCCGGCCTGCCGACCCTCGCGGCGGGCGTGGCGGAGCTCGAGGCGGCGTTCGGCGCGCGGGGCCGCGTGCTCGTGCGCTACTCGGGCACCGAGCCCAAGCTGCGGCTCCTCGTCGAGGGACCCGACGACGCGTCGGTGGACGCCGCGCTCGGCCGCCTCGACGCCGCGGCGCGGCGCGACCTCGAGGTCGTCGGCTAGGCCGCCGGCCGCGCGGGGGCCGGACGGCGCTCCGCCAGCCACACCGCCGCGGCGAGCAGCGCGAAGCTGCCCGCGAGGCGCGGGAGGTCGGCGCTCTCGCCGAAGACGAGCAGCGCGCACGCGATGCCGAGCGGCACCTTGGCGTTGTTCATGACCGCCGCCGTGCCGGCGGAGACGCGCGTGACGCCGACGTTCCAGAGGAAGAAGCCCGCGCCCGACGCGAGGAGGCCGAGGTAGAGGAGCGTGACCCACTGCTCCGCGGTCACGGAGGCCGGCGCGGGCAGGCCGGCGGCGACCGCGACCGCCGCGCAGAGGACGAAGCCCCCGAGGCAGGGCAGGGCGAAGATCGCGGCGTCGCGCAGGTCCGGGTGGCGGCGCCGCAGGTGGCGGTAGCCGACCTGACCGGCGGCGAAGGCGAGGTTGGACGCCTGGATCAGGGCCAGCCCGAGCAGCGTCGGCCCGGGCACGGCGGCCGGCGCCACGAGCACCGCGGCGCCCACGACCGCGAGGAGCGCGGCTGCCAGCGCGGCCGGGCGGAAGGTCCGCTCGACGGCGTCGGCGAGGAGCGTGACGAAGACCGGCGTCGTCAGGGTGAACAGCGCGACCTCGTGAGCCTGGAGGTGGCGGAAGCTCGCGTTGTACGCGAGGTACATGACCCCGAACTGCACGGCCCCGAGCGCGGCCAGGCGCGCCGCCAGCCCCGCGGGCACGCCGCGGAGGCGCAGGAAGGGCAGGAACACCAGCAGGGCGAGCCCCAGCCGGGCGGCGGAGACGAACGACGGGTCGAGCCCGGCCAGCCGCCCCTTGATGAGCCCGAAGGAGAAGGCCCAGAGCAGCGAGACCGCGACCAGGTACGGCATGGCGGCCGCGGCGTCAGACGCGGAAGATCGCGCCGAGCTTCTTGCCGAGCAGCACGGTCATGCCCGCGATGGTGATGCCGAGGAAGACCATGGCCCAGACGCCCAGCGCGGAGGCGATGAACTTGCCGTCGCCGAGCAGCTGGAAGAGCTCGTAGATCGCCTTCGTGATCGGGTAATAGACCTGCTTCTGCGCGAGGATGAGCGAGTCGGAGACCTCGAGCATGGCGAAGGAGAACGCGAGCAGTCCGCCGGCGATGAGGTTCGGGATGATGAGCGGGAGCGTGACCTTGAACGTGGCTTTGACCGGCGGGCAGCCGAGGTTCTGCGCCGCCTCCTCCAGCGTCTCGCTCGTCTGCTGGAAGCCCGCCGCGGCCGAGCGGACGACGTAGGGCAGGCGGCGGACGGAGTAGGCGATGATGAGGAGGATGGTCGGGTCGGCGACCGGGTTAAGGAACGCGAAGAACTTCCCCTCCTGGCTCATCGCGAGGTAGCCGAAGGCGAGGACGAGGCCGGGCACGGCGAGCGGCATCATCGCGAGGAAGTCGAGCACCTGCCGGCCGCGGATCTTCGAGCGCACGATGACGTAGGCGAGGGCAACGCCGAGGACGAGGTCGATGAGGGTCGAGATGCTCGCGTACTTCAGGCTGTTGGCGATGGCCGGCACGGTCAGCTCGTGCCCGAGCGCCAGCTCGAAGTTCCGCAGCGTCGCCTCGCGGGGCAGGATGGAGGCGTACCAGTCGTTCGAGAACGCCACCGCGACCACGCCGAGGTGGGGGAGGATGGCGAGGAAGGTGACCCCGCCGAAGAGGAGCGTGCAGAGCCACGCGCGGCCGGCCGGCAGCGCGCGCGGCCCGCCGGAATGCGTCGCCTTGGCCATCATGGCGTGGGCGTCGCGCCCGAAGAGGCCCTTGCCCACCGCGTAGAAGAGCACCGAGCTGCCGAGCATCACCGCCACGAGCGCGTAGGGGAACGGGTTCCCGCCGATGTCCTTCAGGCCGTAGAAGATCTGGACCGAGGTGACGCGCGAGTAGTCGAAGATCAGGGGCACCCCGAGGTCGGTGAACGCCCAGATGAAGACGATGGTGCCGCCCGCGAACAGGCCGGGCTTGATGAGCGGGAGCGTGATCTTGAAGAAGCGCCGGAAGCCGACGCAGCCGAGGTTCTCCGCCGCCTCCTCCATCGCCGGGTCGATGTTGGCCAGCGCCGCGACGGCGTTGAGGTAGATGATGGGGTAGAGGCTCAGCGCCGTGACGATGGCGATGCCGAGGAACTGGTTCGCCCCGAGCCAGTCGAAGGTCCAGCCCTCCGGCCGCAGCCCGAGCGAGATGATCAGGCTGTTGAGCGCGCCGTACTGCCCGAGGATCTGCTTGATGCCGATGGCGCCGACGAAGGGCGGCAGGATCATCGGCACGAGGATGAGCGAGCCGAGGAGGTTCTTGCCCGGGAAGAGGAAGCGGTCCGACACCACCGCCAGCGGCAGGGCGATGAGCAGGGCGATCGAGGTCGTCGTCACCGCGAGCAGGAACGAATTGCCCAGCCCGCCGAGGTAGATCGGGTCGGTCAGCAGCGCCCCGAGGTAGGCGAACGTCACCCGCCCGTCGGCGTCCACGAACCCGCCCTTGAGGATCTGCAGGATGGGCCAGAGGAAGAACGCCGCGAAGAAGAGCAGCGTGAAGACGAGGACGACCCGGGCGAATCCGCGCGACATGCGCGCCGATGTCGTCGGACGCCGCCGCCCGACACAAGGCCGAAAACCCCGGTCGTACGGGTGACGATTTAGGTAAGACTAAGTTTATTATTGCCGGCTGGCAAAACCTGTATGTCCTGCGCGTCCATGCGTCTCCCGTCGCTCCTGCTCCTCGCCCTGCTCCCGGCGGCCGCGGCCGTCGCCGCCGATGGACCGGGGCGGCCCCTGCGCGTCGTGGCGACCACGACGCTCGTCGCCGACCTCGTCCGCCAGGTGGCGGGCGACCGCGCCGAGGTCGCCGCCCTCATGGGACCCGGGGTCGATCCGCACCTCTTCAAGCCCGTCGCCTCCGACGTGCTCCGCCTGCAGCGCGCCGACGTCATCTTCTACCACGGGCTGCTGCTGGAGGGGAAGATGTCCGACCTCCTCACCCGCCTCGCCCGCGGCCAGCGCCACGTCTACGCGATCACGGAGTCGGTGCCGGAGGCGCGCCTGCTCCATCCCGACGGGCACGAGGGGCATCCCGACCCCCATGTGTGGTTCGACGTGGAGCTCTGGCGGACATGCGTCGACGCCGTCGAGCGCGGCCTCGCCGCCGCCGACCCGGCCCGGGCCGCGGATTACGCCCGGCGCGCGGAGGAGGCCCGCGCGCGCCTGGCCGCCCTGCACGCCTGGGCCCTCGCCAAGGCCGCCGAGCTGCCGCCGGAGCGGCGGGTGCTCGTGACCAGCCACGACGCCTACAACTACTTCGGCCGCGCCTACGGCTTCGAGGTCGTCGGACTCCAGGGCATCTCCACCGCCACCGAGGCCGGACTCGCCGACGTCGCCCGGCTGGCCGACTTCATCCGCCAGCGCGGGGTGCGCGCCATCTTCGTCGAGAGCAGCGTGTCCCCCGCCACCCTCCGGCGCGTCGCCGCGGACGCGGGCGTGCGCATCGGCGGCGAGCTCTTCTCCGACGCGCTCGGCGCGCCGGGCGAGGTCGTCCATGGCCACGACGTGGGGACCTACGAGGGCATGGTGCGGCACAACCTCGCCACGATCGTCGAGGCCCTCAAATAGGTCTGGCCCCAAGCCGCACCCGTCGCTGCCATGGCCTCCACCGCCGCCCCGATGAAGTCCCTGTCCGCCGCCGTCGCCGCCCTGCTGCTCGCCGGCGCCGCCTCCGCCCAGTACACCGAGGTGCCGGCCACCGTCGCGCCCGGGCGCTTCCTCCTCGAGATCGACGCGCTCTCCGTCGTCGTCGACCGCGACGGCTCCGAAAGGTTCACCGGCGTTGGCGCCGGCACGGTGTTCCTCACGACGGGGCTGACCCGGACCTGGGACGTGCAGGTCGGCGCCGAGCTCTTCCTGAGCCAGCGCTTCGAGTCGGGCGCGTTCACCGACCGCCGGACCGGGACCGGCGACGTGTACGTGCGGACGAAGTGGAACTTCCACTCGAGCGAGTACCTCAGCGCGGCCGTCCTGCCGTACGTCAAGGTCCCGACCAACACGAACGACGTCGGCAACGACTCGGTCGAGGGCGGCGTCATCGTCCCGTGGGAGACCTACCTCTTCGGCGCGCTCACCCTCAACTCGATGGTGGACCTCAACCTCGTGCGCAACGCGGCCGACGACGGCTACGACGCGCTCCTCTACGCCTCCAGCGCGGCGAGCAAGCAGTTGACCCGCTTCCTCACCGTCTACGCCGAACTCGACGCGACCAAGGGCTCCGGGGGCAGCCCTTGGCAGACGACGCTGGGCGTCGGGGTCTACCTCTCGGTCTCCTCCTTCCTCTCCTGGGACCTGGCCCTCTACCGCGGCCTCAACCGCAACGCCCCGGACTGGAACCCGGTCGTGCGCTTCAACTACGGCTTCTGACCGATGCACGCGCCCCCGGTCCCGCCCCTCGAGATCCACGACCTGACGGTCGCCTACCACCAGAAGCCGGTGCTGTGGGGCGTGGACGCGGTGGTGCCCGCGGGGCAGCTCATCGGCATCGTGGGTCCGAACGGCGCGGGGAAGTCCACCCTCATCAAGGCCTGCATGGGCCTCGTGCCCGCGGCCAGCGGCTGGGTGCGCTTCTTCGGCGGTCCGCTGGCGGCGGCGGCCACCCGCGTCGGCTACGTGCCGCAGCGCGAGTCGGTGGACTGGGACTTCCCGGTGAACGTGATGGACGTGGTGCTGATGGGCCGCTACGGCCGGCTCGGCCTCCTCCGGCGTCCGTCGGCCGCCGACCGCGCCGTGGCGGTCGCCTGCCTCGACAAGGTCGGCCTGCGCCCGCTCGCCGACCGGCAGATCTCGCAGCTCTCCGGTGGCCAGCAGCAGCGCGTCTTCCTCGCCCGGGCCCTCGCGCAGGAGGCGGACCTGTACTTCATGGACGAGCCCTTCGCCGGCGTGGACGCCGCGACCGAGGCCGCCATCATCGGCGTGCTGCGCGAGCTGCGCGACGCGGGTCGGACGCTGCTCGTCGTGCACCACGACCTCACGACCGCGCGCGCCTACTTCGACCGGCTGCTGCTGCTCAACCTCAACGTCGTCGCCTTCGGGCCGACGGAGGAGGTCTTCACCGCCGAGCTCCTCCAGCGCACCTACGGCGGCCGGCTGACGCTGCTCTCCGAGGTGGCGCAGGCCGTCGGCGCGGCCGACGCGCCCGAGGGCCGGAAACCCTGAGGCGGCCGTCCGCCCCGCGCGCATGAGGTCCGTCCGCCGCACCTGCCTGCTGCTGGCCGCCGCCGCCGCGCTCGCGGCGACGGCCCGGGGGGCGGACGTCGGCTCCGTCGCCGCGACCGACTGGTCGGCGCAGGCGCTGCGCTTCCTCAGCCTGCGCGACCCCGCGGTGCGCTACGCCGTCGCGGGCGTCGTGCTGATGGGCGTCGGCTGCGGCGTGCTCGGCGGCTTCGTGGTCGTCCGCCGCATGGCGCTCGTGGGCGACGCGCTCTCCCACGCGGTGCTGCCCGGCGTCGCGCTCGGGTTCCTCTGGAACCTGAGCAAGGACCCGCTCGCCATCTTCATCGGCGCGACCGTGGCGGGGCTGGCGGGCACCGCGGTCGTCCGCGCGCTGACCGCCACCACGCGGCTGAAGGAGGACGCCGCGCTCGGGCTCGTGCTCGCGTCGTTCTTCGCCCTCGGGGCCTGCCTCGTGACCATGATCCAGCGGCTGCCGACCGGCTCGAAGAGCGGCCTCGACCGCTTTCTCTTCGGCCAGGCGGCGGCGATCGGGCGCGACGACGTGGTCCTGATGGCCGTCGTGACCGCGCTCGTGCTGGCGCTGGTCGGCCTCTTCTACAAGGAGCTGCTCGTGGCCAGCTTCGACCGCGCCTTCGCGCGGACGAGCGGCGTGCCGGTGGCGTGGGTGGAGCGGGGCCTCATGCTGCTGCTCGCGTTCACCGTGGTGGTCGCGCTGCAGGCGGTCGGCGCGGTCCTCGTCTCGGCCCTGCTCGTCACGCCGGCCGCCGCCGCGTCGCTCCTGACCGACCGCCTGCACCGGCTGCTCGCCCTCTCCGCGCTGCTCGGCGTCCTCGCCGGCGTCGCGGGCGCGTTCGTCTCGTTCCTCGGCTCCGGCCTGCCCACCGGTCCGCTGGTGGTGATTGCGGCGGGGGCGACCTTCGCCGCGGCCTTCCTCTTCGCGCCGCGCCACGGCCTCGTCGCGCGGGCCTGGCGGCGGCGCAGCCGGGCCGCGCGGGTGGGGCGGGAGAACACCCTCAAGACGCTCTGGCGGATCGGCGAGGACGCCGGGGCTCCCGAGGCCGGCGCCGGCCTCGGCGAGCTCGCCGCCCGCCGCCGCCTGGGCGCGGCGGCGGCGCAGGCGGAGGCGGACGCCCTCGTGGCCCACGGCTTCGCCACCGTCGCGGGCGGCCGTGTGCACTTCACGCCCGCGGGCCGCCGCCGCGCGGCGGAGATCGTGCGCAACCACCGCCTCTGGGAGCTCTACCTCGCCAACTCGGCGAACTTCGCGGCGGACCACGTGCACGAGGACGCGGAGAAGATCGAGCACGTGCTCGGCGAGGCCGAGGTGCGCGAGCTCGAGCGCCGGCTGAACCATGCCGAACGCGACCCGCACGGCCGGCGCATCCCGACCGCGGCGGACATCCACGGGCGGGACGGGGGAGGGCGGCCGTGAGCGAGCTCATTCCCCCGTTCGACTGGCAGCGGGTCGTGGTGGACCCGTGGACGACGGACCTGCCGGTCTTCGGCTGGATCATGCTGATGGGCTTCCTCGTCGGCGCCGCCTGCGGCCTCGTCGGCAACTACCTCGTCCTCCGCCGGCTCGCCCTCATGGGCGACGCGGTGAGCCACAGCGTCCTGCCCGGACTCGTCATCGCCTTCCTCCTGAGCCAGTCGCGCGGGACGGCCGCGATGTTCGCCGGCGCGCTCGCCGCCGGGCTCTTCGCCACGGCCCTGATCGAGTTCATCCACCGGTCGTCGCGGGTGAAGCCGGACGCGGCGATGGGCATCGCGTTCTCGACCCTCTTCGCCTTCGGCGTGTTCCTCACCTCGGTGTTCACGGCGCAGGTGGACCTCGACGCCGAATGCGTGCTCTTCGGCGAGATCGCCTTCGTGCCGCTGGCGCCGACGGCGTCGGTGGCGGGGATCGCGCTCGGCCCGATTCCGGTCGTGCGCATGGCCGCGGTGCTCGCCGGCGTGGGCGCGCTCGTGGTCCTCTTCTACAAGGAGCTGCTCGTGACGTCCTTCGACTCCGGCCTCGCCCGCAGCGTGGGGCTCAATCCGACGTGGACGCATTTCGGCCTGATGGCCGTCCTGTCGGTCGTGGTCGTGAGCGCCTTCGAGGCGGTGGGCGCGATCCTCGTCATCGCCATGCTCGTGCTGCCGGGAGCCACCGCGCTGCTGCTGACCGACCGCCTCCCGCGGATGCACCTGCTCGCGGTCGCGCACGCGGCGCTGAGCGCCGTGCTCGGCACGCACCTCGGCATCTGGCTGGAGTGCTCGCTCGGCGCCGCGATGGTCGTCGCCGGCTCGGGCCTCTTCGCGCTCGCGTGGGTCGCCGCGCCGCGCGAGGGCCTCGTGGCCCGGTGGCGGCGCGGCCGCGCCGTCCGGGCGGACGCGCGGGCGGATGACGGCCGGAGGGCTTGACTCGGGTCGTGCCTCTACGTTGGGTCAGGGCCTCGTCATGACGTCCGTCCTCCCACTTTCCCGTCCCAGCCACGGCGTACCCGGCATCTTTCCGGGTGTGCCCGGTGGGGCGATCGTGGGCTTCTGAGGATCGAGGATCCGCGGGGCGCCCGGACCGCCCGACACCGGGCTGACCACCGCTTGACCGCGCGCCGCCCGCCGGGCCGTGCGCTTCCCGCCGCGCCGCGTGCGCGCCTTCGTTCGCTTCCGCCTCCGGGCGGACCTCCTCCCCTCCTGACCATGCAATCGAGAAGATTCGGCCGCACCGGCCTGCCGGTGTCCGAGCTTGCCCTGGGTGCCCTGCCGTTCGGCTGGCGCGTCGACGAACCGTCGGCGCGCGCCGTGCTGGAGGCCTACGGGGAAGCCGGTGGCAATTTCATCCAGACCGTCGCCTGCGCCCGACCCGGGGACGCGGGCGACCACCGCTCCGAGGAGATCGTCGGGCGCTGGCTGCGCACGCAGCCGGGTCGCCGCGAGCGCCTCGTGCTGGCGACGCGGCTGGCGTTCCCCCGCACCTCCGCCGGCCAGTCGGCGGTCGGCATCCGGCATGCGACCGAGGAGTCGCTGCGCCGGCTCGGCGTGTCCCATCTCGACCTCCTCGTCCTCGACTGGAGTCCGGCCGCGCTGCCGTTCGACGAGGTCTTCCGGGTCCTCGACGAGCTCATGCGCGCCGGCAAGCTGCGCTACGTCGGCGCGGCCGGCTTCCCGCTCTGGCGGCTGATGGAGGCGCTGGGCCGCTCGATGCGGCTGGGCACCTGCCGCTTCGAGTCGCTGCAGGCGGACTTCTCCCTGGCCGACCGCGGCTCGTTCGAGCCGGAGGGCTTCCAACTCGCGCGGGAGCAGCGCCTGGCGCTCCTCGCCCAGTCGCCGCTCGCCGGCGGCTTCCTCACGGGCCTCTACGGCTCCCCCGCGCTCGACTCCGTGGCGCGCGCCCGACGTCTCCGGGAGCGCTACGGCCAGGAGCGCGGGTCCGCCCTGCTCGATGCCCTGCAGGCCGTGGCGACGGAGACGGAGGCGACCTGCGCGCAGGTCGCCCTGGCCTGGATCCTCGCGCGGGACGCTCCCGTCATCCCCCTGCTCGGCGTCGCCACGCCCGAGCAGCTGCGCGAGGCGGCGGGAGCCGTCTCCCTCCGGCTGGAACCGTCCCAGCTCGCCCGCCTCGACGGCGTCGACCCATCACAAACCGAAACCTCCGCCCGATCCACCTGCCCATGAATCCTCCCTCCCTTCTCCTTTGCTCCCAGGACCATCAGGCCATCCGCCTGCTCCTCGGCGCCGTCGTTCCCCGCACCGAATCCCTCCAGCGCCTCCGCGCCGACCTCGACCGCGCGGTCGTGGTCGACGCGTCCGCGCTGCCGGCCGACGTCGTCGCGCTCGACCGGCGCGTCCGCCTCGAGGACCTGGCCGACGGCGACGTCGAGGACTGGGTCGTGACGCTGCCGGCCACGGCCGACGTCGACCAGCGGCGCATCTCGGTCCTCGCCCCCGTCGGCGCGGCGCTCATCGGCTACCGCGCGGGCGACGAGATCGAGTGGCCGACGCCGGGCGGCCTGCGCCGCCTGCGCGTCGTCTCCGTCACGGTTCCCTGAGCGACCGCCGGCGACGCGCCCGCGGCCACCGCCCGCCGTTCACCGCAGCGGCAGGCGGCGGGACGCGCTGTTGCCCGTGCGGTCGTAGAGGAGGACCTCGACCGAGGTCGCTCCGGCCGCGCGCGCGGCGGGGAACTCCGCCGCGAAGGTCTCGCGGCGGCTGTCGCGCACGCCGTCGTCGGGCTGCTCGACCGCGGCGCGTGCGCCGTTGTTGAGCACGAACTCCGCGCCCTCCAGCAGGCTCAGGCGGTCGAGGCCCGCGACGACGACGCGCCAGCCGTCGGCCGTGCGCTCGACGCGGGCGTCGAGGATGTCGGGCGGCGTGCGGTCGACCACGAGGGCGTCGGTCTCGAAGACGTGCGTCAGGCGCTGCGCCGCCGGACGCGGCGCCAGTTCGCGCACGGTGAGCCGCGAGCGGTAGCGTCCCTCGGGCAGGTGGCCGACCTCGAACTGCAGGAACGTCTCGGTCGAGTCGATCGCGAGGTCGGTCCACTCCTCCCGTTCCTCGGGCGAGAGCGCGAAGGTGACGGCGAGGTTGTCGTCGTCGGGATCGATCACGGTCCAGAAGACGACCTGCGCCCCGGGCGCCGCCACCACCGGGCTGTTGAGGGCGCCGCCCTTGCGCCGGGCGTCGTCCTTGCCCTCGCGCGGGTTCGGGAAGAGCACCTGGCCCAGGGTGGGGGTGGCCGCGGCGGGATTCGGCTCCGTCACCGGCACGAGGCCGAGGTTGGCGGGCAGCAGGCGGAAGTCCGTCAGCTGGGGCCGGCGGTTCTGCGGGAGGAAGTGGAGCGTGGCCTTGTCCACGACCGGCGGGTCGAGCACGGCGCGCGCGTGGCTCACGCGCAGCTGCACCCAGCGGCCGCGCAGGCCCGGCGCGTACCAGCCGCCGTCCACCGGCGCGAGCGGCGTCCACTCGGACCAGCCCTCGAGCTCGTCGCTGCCGAAGCTCGTGCGCGCGGCGACGCGGACGAGGTCGGCCGGTCCCGCGACCTGCGCGAAGCGCAGCTGGCCGAGCTCGGCCGGCGCGCCGAGGTCGAGCTTGCGCGTCTCGAGCCGGCGCTCGGCGGCGCTGTAGAAGTTGAGCTGCGAGAGTCCGGCGGGGTTGTTGCGCAGGAGGTGGAAGAGACCCTTCGTGCCGGCGCGGCTGGGCCGGAGGGCGTTGACCTGCGACGACGGCGCCGCGCCGAGGGTGAAGCTGCGGCGCTCGGCGGGCGAGTAGGCCGCGAGCTCGCCGAGTTCGCCGCCCGCCATGAGGATCCAGCGGCGCGAGTCGTCCTCGTGCCAGGCGAGCGCGTAGAAGGCGGTGTTGGCGCGGCTCACCACGACCTCCGGCAGGCCGTCGGCGGGGAAATGCACGAGCTGCGCCCGTCCGGCGAACCGCTCGGTGCGCTCGGGTTCGGGCGTCTCGGGCGGAGGCGCGACCGCCGGGGCGCCGGGGGCCGGCGCGGGCGGGGCCGGGCGGTTGACGCGCGACTCGCCCGAGGCGCCGCCGAGGGTCAGCGCGGCGTAGAAGGCCCCGGGTCCGTCGGCGAGGAGGTCGGTGACCTCGGCCTCGCGGTTCTCGAGCAGTAGCCGCGGCGCGCCGCCGGCGGCGGGGAACGCGTAGACGTTGCCCTTGGGGGCCGAGCCGGCGACGACCCGGCCGTCGCCGAGCACGAGCAGGCGGCGGACGTTGCGGTCGCGGACCTCGCCGAAGCGGGTCACGCCCGCGCGCGCCAACGCGGCGTCGTCCGCGCGCCCGGTCGCGACGCCCGCCGCCGCGAAGGCCGCGAGGTCGAGCCGGTAGATGCGTCCGGGATTGCCCGTCGCGACGAGGACCGCGCCCGGGGCGCCCGGCGCGGGCACGAGGTCGAGGACCGAATCGGCCGGCAGGGCCACCGCCGCGACGACCCGGCCGCCCCGCACGAGCGAGACCGTGCCCTGCGGCGACGTGCCGGCGAGGAAGTCGCCGTCGGCCAGGGGCAGGACGGCGAACACGTGCGTGGCGTCGAGGTCCACGGCCACCTCCGCCTCGAGGTCCCCGCGCACCTCGGTGTGCACCCGCAGCACCTGGCCGTCGGGGCCCGTGCCGACGAGCCAGCGCCGGCCGTCGACCGTCGGGGCGAGGCACCAGAGCAGCCCGGCCGGGAGGGTGCCGGGGATCTCGCGCTGCGACGGGCCGGCCAGCACGCGGCCGTCGGAGCGGACGGCGAGGCCCTGCAGGTTGCGCG
The DNA here is from genome assembly GCA_964460895.1 of uncultured Opitutaceae bacterium. GTDB lineage: Bacteria > Verrucomicrobiota > Verrucomicrobiia > Opitutales > Opitutaceae > Didemnitutus. Next base: position 13,348 of record CAYWTK010000019.1, on the reverse strand, counting down.
CGGGCGTGTCGCGGAAGAAGTCGACCTCGAGCGACCGCGAGAGCGGGTCGGCGGGGAGCGGCAACGCGGCGAGCAGCGGCAGGGCGAGGAGGACGGGACGCATGGAAGGGGAGGAGTTCGGGCGCGGGGACGCCGGCGCCGGCGCGGTCAGCTGTCCGTCACCCGGAGCGGGCGCCGCAGGACGACGTTGAAGAGCCGTCCGGGCAGCACATGCCGTTCGAGGAGGGGCACCGCGGCCTCGCGGCGCTGGAAGCGCGCGGCGTCCGCCCCCCGCGCGATGCGCTCGAGCGAACCGGGCAGTTCGACCGTCGCGGCCGTCTGGTCGGTGAAGAGCGCGGCGCGCTCGACCACGGCGAGGTGCAGCCCGTCGGTCGCGCGGCTGGCGCGGAGGAAGGCGAGGTAGTCGTCGAACGACCGCAGCTGGCCGACGGCGACGGAGCGGGGCCGTCCGGTCTGCTCGTCGAGCGCGCGGCCGTTGGCCAGGACCACGTCGAGCTCGCGGCCGACCCAGTCGGCCGGGATCGGGATCTCGACGCGCTCGGTCGTGGTGCCCGCCTGGAACGCGCGCCAGACGATGGTCGCGACGACCGTCTCGCCCGCGGCCGCGGTGGCGCGCGAGACCGAGAAGAGCTCGACGTAGCCGACCGGGGTGTCGGGCGTCTCCTCGACCGCGAAGCGGATGCGGCTCGGGAAGCGGCGCTCGTAGGGATTGAAGAGCCACTGCTGGAGGTTGGCCGTGACCTCGCCGAGCCCCTGCGTGAAGCCCTGGGGGCCCGGGTAGAGCTGGCTGAACTCGACCGGCTCGCGCCCCTCGTACTCGACCGTCGCCGTCATGCGGAGGCCGCGGGTGACGCCGGCCTCGTTCGAGCCGACCACGGCCTGCGTGAGTCCGGCGGCCGCGATGGCGGGGAGCAGCATCTCGTGCTGCACGACGGAGAACCGGAGGCTCTGGCGATTCAGCCGGGCGGGCAGGCTGATCTCCACCGGCACGAGCCGCGGCTCGCGGCCGACCTCGCCGTACACGCCGGAGAGGCGATCCTGGCTGAAGGTGCCGATGACCCGGCCGGTGTTGCTGACCTTCACGGAATTGAGGGAGCTGGGCAGGATCGCGACGACCTCGGCCTCGGCCATGGGCACCTCCGTCGCACCGAGGGTCATGAGCGGGTGGCCGAACGCGAGGACGCGTCCGTCCCGCACGTGCGAGACCGTGCCTCCGGCGGCCAGCGTGATGTCGCCCACCGCGAGCGCGGCCGCGACCACGCCGCCGGGACGCAGCTCGGCGGAGGGAGCGGGGTCGGATGCGGCGCCCGTCGTGCCGCCGAGCGCGACGGCGGAGAGTCCGACCGCCTCGAAGTACGGCGCCACGATCTCGAGCACCTGCGGCGACACGCCGCCGAGCGCGAAGACGGGGCGGAAGGGGCGCCAGTCGCCGCCGCCGTCGGACCGCGGCGCGGCGGGATGCCGGTCGTCGCGGCCGGTCTTGACGGGGATCGGCAGGGTGGACGCCGGGGCCGGCAGCGCGGCGGGCAGGGCGCTCACCTCGAGCATGTCGGCGATGGGCGTGAATCCCGCGTGCCGCACGGTCTCGAAGCGCTGGATCTGGTAGGAGAGCACGCCCGCGAGCCGGCCGTCGACGTAGAGCGGGCTGCCGCTCATGCCGGCGACCGCGCCCATCGACTGCACGCGCGGGTCGGTCAGCTCGCAGAGGATCATGCTCTTGCCCGGCCCGAGCGTGTTGCGCAGCACGCCGGTCACGACGACGGAGAACGGCTCAGGGGCCGAGCCCCGGAACACGGTCCAGACCTCGCCCTTCATCCCCGGCCGGAGCTCGTCGAGCGGCAGCACGGGCGCGTCCGCCGGCTGCGCCGCGGCGCGGACCGCGGCGAGGCAGGCGGCGGCGAGGAGCGGGAGGAGGCGGCGCGACGGAAGCATCGGGGCGGGGACGCGGACGGGCGGCGGTCAGAGTCCGGCGATCGCGGCCGTGATCGCCTCGCAGGCGCGGTCGATGGCCGGGCCCTCGTGCGCGGTGCTGAGGAACCACGCCTCGTAGGCGCTGGGCGGGAGGTAGACGCCGCGGTCGAGGCAGGCGTGGAAGAAGCGGCGGAAGACGGCGGCGTCGGACGCGAGCGCCGTCGGCATGTCGCGCACCGGTTCCGGCGTGAAGAAGAGGCTGAACATCGACCCCGCCTGCGGCGCCTGCAGCGGCAGTCCCTTGCGGCGGGCCGCCGCCTGCGCGGCCTCGACAACCTGCCGCCCGAGCGCGTCGAGCCGCGCGTACGGGTTCAGCTCCTCGAGCATGCGCAGCGACGCGATGCCCGCCGCCATGGCGAGCGGGTTGCCGCTGAGCGTGCCCGCCTGGTACACCGGCCCGAGCGGGGCGAGGCGGTCCATGATGTCCGCCCGGCCGCCGAAGGCGCCGACGGGCAGGCCGCCGCCGATGATCTTGCCCAGCGTGGTGAGGTCGGGGGTGATGCCCTCGAGCTCCTGCACGCCGCCGCGGGCGAGGCGGAAGCCGGTCATGACCTCGTCGAAGATGAGCACCGCGCCGTGCGCGGCCGTGACGCGGCGCACATGGGCGAGGTAGCCGGGGTCGGGCTTGATGAAGCCGACGTTGCCGATGTAGGGCTCGAGGATCACGCCCGCGACCTGCCCCGGGTTGGCGGCGAAGGCGGCGTCGAGCGCGGCCGGGTCGTTGTACGGCAGCACGATGGTCTCGCGCGCGAACGACGCCGGGATGCCGGCGCTGTCCGGGTGCCCGTGCGTGAGCGCGCCGGAGCCGGCCTTGATGAGCAGCGAGTCGCTGTGCCCGTGGTAGCAGCCGGCGAACTTCACGATCTTGTCTCGCCCGGTGAAGCCGCGGGCGAGGCGGACGGCGGACATCGTGGCCTCCGTGCCGCTGGAGCACATCCGGACCTTCTGGATGGACGGGAAGAACCGGACGATCAGCTCGGCCATCTCGACCTCGAGCGGGTTGGGCGTGCCGAACGACGTGCCGCGGTCGAGCGCGTCCGCGATCGCGGCGCGGATGCGGGGATGGTTGTGCCCGTGGATGGCGGGACCCCAGGTGCAGACGAAGTCGATGAGCTCGCGGCCGTCCGCCGTCGTGAGGGTGGCGCCCTGCGCCGAGCGGGTGAAGAACGGGGCGCCGCCGACGGAGCGGAAGGCCCGGACGGGCGAGTTGACGCCGCCGGGGATGAGCTGCTGGGCGCGGGCGAAGAGTTGGGAGGAGACGTCGTTCACGGGAGGATCAGGAAGCGGAGAAGCCAGGGTCGGGGAGGCGGAGGGCGACGTGCGCCTCGGCCGCGGTCGCGGAGCGTGGCCGCGGGCGGGACGGGCCCACCCGTTCGCGGAACGGCCGGGACGGGGGCGTCCCGGTTCCAGTGGGCGGCGTCGCGGCGGGGATCATGCGGCGGGTGCGAGGGGCTAGCTGACGTACTTCTGCACGATCGGGATGCGGCGGCCGACGCCGAAGGCGAGGGGCGTGGTCTTGAGGCCGGGGGCGGCCTGCTTGCGCTTGTACTCGTTGAGGTCGACCTTGCGCACCACGTCGTTGACCACCGCGGCGTCGAAGCCGCGGGCCACGAGGTCGGCGCGGGCCAGGCCCTCCTCGACGTAGCCGCGGAGGATGGCGTCGAGCACCTCGTACGGCGGCAGCGAGTCCTGGTCGGTCTGATTGGGCCGCAGCTCGGCGCTGGGCGGCTTGGTGAGCGAGCTGCGGGGGATGACCTCGCCGCGGCGGTTGACCCACTCGGACAGCGCGTAGACCTGGGTCTTGTAGACGTCGGAGATGACGGCCAGTCCGCCGCACATGTCGCCGTAGAGCGTGCAGTAGCCCACGGCCAGCTCGCTCTTGTTGCCGGTGGTGAGGAGGAGGCTGCCGAACTTGTTGGAGAGCGCCATCAGCAGCAGGCCGCGGGCGCGGGCCTGGATGTTCTCCTCCGCGATGTCGCGCGGCCGGCCGGCGAAGAGCGGGGCGAGCGTCGCCTCGGCCGCGGTGACGACGTCGGCGATGCCGAGCGAGCGGTACTCGATGCCGAGGTTGCGCGCGAGGGCGGCCGCGTCGTCGCGGCTGTGCTGGCTGGAGATGGCGGAGGGCAGGCTGACCCCGAGGACGTTCGCCGGGCCGAGGGCCTCGGCGGCGAGGACGGCGACGAGGGCGGAGTCGATGCCGCCGGAGAGGCCGAGCAGCGCCTTCCGGAAGCCCGTCTTGTGCGCGTAGTCGCGCACGCCCATCACGAGCGCGTCGAACAGGTCGGCCAGCGGCTCGCGGTCGTAGGTCGGGTCGACCGCGGGGGCCGCGTCCGCCGCGAGGTCCACGACGCGCAGGTCCTCGCGGAAGGCGGCCGCGGCGCCGAGCACGGCGCCGTCGGCGCCCGCCACGATGCTGCGGCCGTCGAAGAGCAGCTCGTCGTTGCCGCCGACCGCGTTGCAGTAGGCGACCGGGCAGCCGCAGGCGCGCGCGGCGTCGGCCACGAGGGTGCGCCGCAGGTCGTTCTTCGCCACCTGCCAGGGGCTGGCCGAGAGGTTGAGCAGCAGGTCGAGCCGGGCGCCGGCGAGGTGCCGCACCGGGTCCGCCGCGTAGAGCCGGCGCGTCGAGACGAGCGCGTGCGTCCAGATGTCCTCGCAGATGGTGAGGCCGATGCGGCGCCCGGCGAACTCGATGACGGTGGGGGCGGGGGCCGGCTCGAAGTAGCGGTCCTCGTCGAACACGTCGTAGGTCGGCAGCAGGCACTTGCGCGCCACGTGCGCGACCGCGCCGCGGTGGCAGAAGGCGGCGGAGTTGTACGCCGGGCGGCCCTGGCCGGACCGGTTCTCCTCGATGAAGCCGAGGACGGCCGGAATCTCGCCGATCCCGGCCGCGATCTCCCGCGTCGCGGCCTCGACGTCGGCCACGAACCGGCGCTTGAAGAGCAGGTCGCGCGGCGGGTAGCCGCACACGACGAGCTCGGGGAAGAGCACCAGCTCCGCGCCCGCGGCCGCCAGCCGGCGGTAGGCGTCGAGGATCCGTCCGCGGTTTCCCGCGAGGTCGCCGACGATGGGATTGATCTGGGCCAGGCCGAGCCGCATGACCCGGCGAACGTGGGGCCGGACCCGGGCGACTGCAACCCGAAGCTCGCGGAAGCGGCTGGCCGTCCGGCCCGGGAGCGCTACGGTGCGCCGCCCATGGACGAACTCCTCCTCGCCTCCGCCTCGCCCCGGCGCCGCGAACTGCTCGGCCAGCTCGGCCTCCCGTTCCGCGTGGTCGTGGCCGACATCGTCGAGCACGAGGCCCCCGACGCCGACCCGCGCGCCCTCGTCGCGGGCAACGCCGCGGCCAAGGCGGAGTGGGTGAGCGCGCGCCACCCCGGCGCGGTCGTACTCGGCGCGGACACGACGGTGTTCCTCGACGGCGTCGTCCTCAACAAGCCCCGCGACGCGGCCGACGCCCGGGACATGCTGCGCCGGCTCTCCGGACGCACGCACACCGTCTTCACCGGCCTCGCCGTCCGGCGGGGCCGCGACGGGCTGCGGCTCGACCGCGGCGTGGCCAGCGAGGTGACGTTCCGCGCGCTCGACGAGGCGACGATCGAGGCCTACCTCGCGCGGGTGCACACGCTCGACAAGGCCGGCGGGTACGCGATCCAGGAGCACGGCGACCTCATCGTGGCGGGCTACACCGGGTCGCTCTCGAATATCGTCGGCCTGCCCCTCGAAGAGACGAAACAAATTTTGACTCTCGCGGGTCTCAGGGCCTGAAATCCCGACGCCCGTGCCCGCCCTTTCGCCGCCCTCGCCGCTCCCGTCCCCGTCGCTCGCCGCCGCCGAGCGCCGTCGGGAGAACCGCTCCATCCGCATCGGCGTGGCGTGCACCGTCCTCTTCCACCTGTTCCTCGTCCTCCTCGCGCCGCTCCTGCCCGCGGACCGGCTGACCGGGGGAGGGGCGATGTTCCCGGCCCGGTCGGGCCAGGACCGGGTGCAGGACTTCAACATCGAGCTCGCGGCGGTCCCGGAGGCCCAGCCGGCGCCCCCGCCGCCGTTCCAATTCGTCGAGACCAATCCCGACGCGCCCGAGAACGAGCCCGACCGCACGGCCAACTTCAGCAACCGCAACCAGCAGTCCGGCCAGCTGGAGAAGCCGACCGAGATCGACCCGGAGAACCGGCCGAGCGTGCAGGGCCGCGACGACGTGCAGGGCGGGGCCATCGTCTCCGGCAACCGCGCGCCCCCGTCGCCCGGCGCGCCGGCCGTTCCCCTGCAGCAGGCGCTGGAGGAGATGGTGCCGCAGGACGCCAAGGAGGCGCAGCAGGCCCGCGCGGAGCAGGTGCCGCTGCCGGGCTTCGAGAAGCTCGCCGGCGAGTCGCCCGACGGCGTCGGCACCAACGTCTCCGCGCAGAAGACGCCGTCGACCGGAGCGGACGACTTCGTCGAGGGCGTGCGCGACAGCCCGAACCGCGACGGCGGGGCGGTCGAGCAGAAGCAGACCCCGCGCATGGTCCCGCGCGAGCGTCCGCGGCTGGCCTCGGCCTCGACCGCCCGCAGTTCGCCGCTGCAGAACCGCCTCGCCGGCACGCCCAACCTCCGCGCGCTCGGGATCGACGCGCGCTGGAACGAGTTCGGGCAGTACATGGCGGAGCTGATCGAGTCGGTGGACGCCGAATTCCAGACCATCACCAGCGGCTACCGCGGCCACATCGCCTCCGGCACACGGGTCGTCGTCACGTTCACGCTCAACGCCGACGGCGAGGTCAAGGTGACGCAGATCGAGGAGACGGCCGGCCGCGTCGCCGTGAGCCAGTGCCAGGCCGCGATCACCAACCGCATGCCCTACAAGAGGTGGTCGCAGGCGATGATCGACGTGCTGGGCGACCAGCAGACGATCACGTTCGGCTTCTACTACTACTGAGTGAGCGCGCCGGCCGCAGACTTCTGGACCATGCTGCCGCTCGGGGAGGGCGTGTCCGTCCTGCAGCACGACGTCCACGGGGTCGGCGCCCTGAACAAGCCGGCGGGCATCCTCTCGCACCCGAACCGCCGCGGCGAGGAGCCGCGCTCGCTGCTGCAGGTGCCCTACGACGAGGAGGCCCAGTGCTACCGCTGGACCGCCGACGGCGCGGAGCGGCGGCTGTGGCTGCTCAACCGCCTCGACGGCGCGACCTCGGGCGTGCTGCTCGTGGCGGCCGACGCCGCGCTCGCGGCCGCCATCCGCGAGCAGTTCGCGCGCAAGCGGGTCCGCAAGGTCTACAACGCCCTCGTCTTCGGCGCCCCGCGGGAGCGGGTGCAGCTCTGGCGCGACCTCCTCGCCGTGCAGAAGCGCGGCGGGCAGATCCGCACGTCGGGCGCGGCGGGCAACATCCCCGCCGTCACGCAGTTCTCGCTGCTCACGCAGGCGCGCGGCGCGTTCTCCACCGCGCTCGTGCGGCTGGAACCGCAGACCGGCCGCAGCCACCAGCTCCGCGTGCAGGCGGCCAAGCGCGGCCTGCCCATCGTGGGCGACCAGACCTACGGCGACTTCGGCCTCAACCGCACGTTCGCGCGCGCGACCGGCGAGGACCGGCTCTTCCTCCACTCGCTGGAGACCGCGTTCTCCTACGAATGGGCCGGCCGGCCGAACACGTTCAAGGCCGTCGCGCCCCTGCCGCCGGAGTTCCGGCGGAGCTACTGAGCGGGCGGCGGGCTCGGGTCGGGCGCCGGTGGATCCGGTCCCGCCACCATGGCCGCGCGTTCGTGTCGGTGCGGCGGTCGAGGCCCGGGTGTCGCGTGCGCGGGCTTCGGTAGGGATTGCCAAGGTGCGCGGGAACGGTCACACGCGTCGGGCGCTCGTCCCCGCTCACGCCTGACCCCCAGGTGTGCCCGAGCCCCGGCCATCGTTTCCCCACCTGCATGACGATCATCGACCTGCTCATTGTCGCGACCTACCTCTTCGTCATCGTCGCCGTGGGCATCCTCTACCGGGGGAAGCAGGACAACACGCGCGACTACTTCACGTCCCAGGGCGGCTTCGCGGGCGTCCTCGGGTCCGTCATCGTCGGCTTGAGCGTGGGGGCGACGCTCTTCAGCGGGCTGTCGTTCGTCGCGATCCCGAGCAACGCGTTCACCTTCGGCGTGACGGCGATGTCGGGCCTGTTCATGTGGCCGCTCTTCTATGTCCTGATGCGCTGGTGGTTCCTGCCCCGCTACCTGGCGAAGCCCCAGCAGAGCCCCTACGACATCGTGGAGCGCCGCTTCGGCCTGCCGGTGCGGCGGGTCATCTCCGGGATGTTCATCGCCTGCCGCGTGGTGTGGATGTCCGCGGTCATCTACGTGCCCGCCCTGCTGCTGACGACGGGCGGGATGCTGGGACGCGAGTGGTTCTGGCCGGTCGTGATGCTGATCGGGGTGTCGAGCACGGTCTACACGGTGATCGGCGGCATCCGCGGCGTCATCATCACCGATGCGCTGCAGTTCCTGCTCATCGCCGGCGTGCTCATCGCGACGATCCTCTACATCGTCTTCCGGATCCCGCTCTCGTTCTCCGAGGTGACCGCCTACGTGGAGGGCAACACCAACCTGCTCGCGTTCAACTGGTCGCTGAGCCTGACCGAGACGATGACCGTGATGGCGATGATGCTCGGGGGCGGCGCCCAGATGATGGTCTACTACACCTCCGACCCGATGCTGCTGCAGCGCTACCTCGCGGCGGGCAACCAGAAGGAGGCGGCGAGCGCCGTCGGGACCTCGATCGTCTCCCAGGTGGGCGTGCTCCTGATGCTGGCGGTGGTGGGCCTCGCGCTCGGCGCCTGGTACAGCCTGCACCCGGACCCGGCGCTGCCGGGCAATCCCGACCGGGTGTTCCCCCATTTCGTGGCGACCCACATGCCGGTCGGGTTCGTGGGCCTGATCGCCGCGGGGATACTGGCGGCGACGATGAGCAGCGTGACCAGCGGCATCAGCGCGCTGTCCGGCGCGCTGCTTAACGACTTCAGGGCCCACATCGCCTCCGACGAGAAGGCGCGGCTCCGGCACGCGCGCGTGACCTCGGCCGTCATCGGCCTCGCGTCGACCCTCGGCGCCGGCCTCGTGGAGCATCTGGGGACGCTGTTCAACATCATGAACCTGTACTACGGCATCTTCCTCGGCCCGATGATGGGCTGCATGATCTGCACGGTGGGGCGCCGGGCGGTGAACGGGCGCGTGCTGATCGTCGCGATGTTCGTCGGCTGTTTTTCCGGCATGGCGGTCGGCTACTCGGTCATCGCCAACCTGTGGGTCTCGCTCGTCTCCTGCCTGGTGACGCTGCTGGTGGCGCACCTCGGCTCCCTGCTGGTGCGCCCCGCCGCGGGCACCGACGCGCGTCCCGCGGCCTGAAGCGGCCGGAGCATTCTCCCCGATGAACCCCGACACCCCCTCGTTCCTGCGCCGCTGCTTCTCCCTCTCCGGCAAGGTCGTCGTCCTGACCGGAGGCGCCGGCCTCTACGGCCACGGCCTGGCGGCCCAGCTGGCCGCGGCGGGCAGCACCCTCGTCCTCGCCTCGCGCAACGTGGAGGCCCTCGAAAAGGTGGCCGACGCCGAGCGGAAGCGCGGCTTCGACGTCCACGTCCGCCCGCTCGACCAGGACCAGGAGGCGTCGGTGCTCGGCCTGCGCGATTCGGTGCTGAAGGACTTCGGGCGCGTCGACGGCCTGGTGAACAACGCGGTCGGCCGGCCGATGAAGCGGATGCAGGACCCGGTCGCCTGCTGGGAGGCCTCGATGCGGACCAACGCCACCGGTCTCTTCCTGGTCAGCCGGGCGTTCGGCGACGTCATGGCGGCGCAGGGCGGCGGCAGCGTCGTCAACATCGGCTCGATCCAGGGCATGGTCGGTCCGGACTTCACGCTCTACGAGGACACGGCCATGGGTGCGGCGCCCGACTACTTCTTCCACAAGGGTGGCATGCTGAACCTCACCCGCTACCTGGCGTCCCACTACGGGCCCAGGGGAGTGCGCGTGAACTGCGTCTCCCCCGGCGGCTACTACGACGGGCAACCCGAGAAGTTCGTCGAGCGCTACAAGCGCAAGACCTACCTGCGCCGGATGGCCGACGACGAGGACCTCGGGCCGCCCGTGATCTTCCTGCTCGGCGAGGGGGCCCGCTACATCACCGGGGCCAACCTCGCCGTCGACGGCGGGTACACGGCCAACTAGAGGGGTTCCTCGTTCTTCCGGCGGGAGGCAGCGGTCGGAACCGCCGGATGGCGCCGCGGGCGAACGAAGGCCGGGCCCGCCCGCGCCGCCCCGGTATCGAGACAGCGGAGCACCCGCCGCTTCCCGCTTCCCCTTGGCACGGCATCTGCCAGAAGTCCGGGCTCCGTCGCCGCCCCGCCACCAACATTTCATGGACGAACTCGATCTCGGTTCCACCCTCAAGGGCTTCATCGCCGGCCAGAAAGTGCTCGGCCGCTACTCCCTCCAGCGCATCCTCGGCCGCGGCGGCATGGGGGTCGTGTGGCTCGCCCGCGACGAGGAGCTCGAGCGCGAGGTGGCGCTCAAGTTCCTGCCGGAGGTGGTCGCCTCCGACCGGGAGGCGGTGAGGGAGCTCAAGCGGGAGACGAGGCGGAGCCTCGAGCTCACGCACCCGCACATCATCCGCATCTACGACTTCCTCCAGGACGCGCGCACCGCGGCGATCTCGATGGAGTACATCGCCGGCGACACGCTGTCCGCGCGGAAATCCGACGGTGAGCGCGGCTGCTTCGAGCCCGACGAGATCGCCGCGTGGGTCGGCCAGCTCTGCTCGGCCCTCGACTACGCCCACGGCGTCGCGCAGATCGTGCACCGCGACCTCAAGCCGGCGAACCTCATGGTGGACGCCCGCGGGCACCTGCGGATCGCCGATTTCGGCATCGCCTCGAGCCTCTCGGAATCGGTCTCCCGCGTCTCCCGGCAGGCGGGCACCTCCGGCACGCCGGTCTACATGTCGCCCCAGCAGATGATGGGCGAGAAGCCCGCGGTGTCGGACGACATCTACGCCCTCGGCGCGACGCTCTTCGACCTGCTCACGGGGAAACCGCCGTTCTACTCCGGCAACATCCTCATGCAGGTGCAGGGCAAGGTGCCGCCGACGCTCGCCGCCCGCCGGACCGAGCTGGGCCGCGCCGGCGCCCCGATCCCCGCGGCGTGGGAGTCGACCATCGCCGCGTGTCTGGCCAAGGATCCGGCCGACCGCCCCCGATCCGCCGGGGAAGTGGCGGAGCGCCTCGGGCTCTCGGCGGGCGGCCGGGGTACGGCGGGCGGGGGAAGGACTACGGAGGGGGCCCGACCCGGGCCGGCGGCCGTTCCCGCGGTCCCCCGCCCGTCGACGAACGCCGACGGCGACGGAGCGGGAGCAAGCCGGACCGCGTCGAAGGCCCCGCTGGTCGCGGGCGTGGCCGCGGCGGTGCTCGCCGTGGCGGGACTGGGCTGGTACCTCGGCCTCCATGCGCCCGAGCAGCGGCGGATCGAACGGGAGCGGGTGGCGGCGCAGAAGGCGCAGCAGGAGCAGACGCTCCGGGAGGCCAAGCGCTCGCAGGAGGAGCGCGATCGCGCGGCCGCGGAGGCGCGGACGAAGGCCGAGGCGGAGCAGCGGACCTTCGCGGAGATCGCGGCGCGGATCGAGACGCTGGTGGACGGCTCCCCGGCGGCCCTGCGCGATTCCATCGACGGCGCCGTGACGGCCTACGTCGCGGCCGCGCCGGAGCGGTTCCGCGGCGAGGCGGAGGCCCGCTGGACCGCCCGCCAGGCCGCCTGGGCGGCCGCGCGGCAGGCCGCGGCGCGAGGCGGACTCACGGTGCGGACGGTGCCGGCAGGGGCCGAGGTCCGGGTCGGCGCCATCGCGTTGGAGCAGTCGCCCTTCACCCTCAAGGACCAGCGACTCGGCAAGTACCCGGTGCGGATCCGGCTCGACGGGTACGAGGATTGGTCGGGCGAGGTCGAGGTGAAGGACAACGAATTCACCGACCTCGCGGTCGCGCTCGTGCGCAGCACCGGCACGCTCGTCCTCACGGGCGAACCGGCGGGCGTCGCGGTCGAGGTGGTCGGACGCGCCGTGTCCGGTCAGCCGCCGCCGGGCCCGCGTCAGGAGGTGCCGGCGCCGGCGGAGCTCCGGCTGCCGACGGGCGGGTACGACCTGACGTTCCGGCGACCGGGCTGGCCGGCCGAGCGGCGGTCGGTCGAGGTGACGCGCAACGAATCGGTCTCCGCCGGGGCGGAGTTCCTCGCGGGCTCGATCGAACTCTCCTCCGCTCCGACGGGCGCGGAGGTATGGCGGGACGGCCAGCGGGTCGGCACCACTCCGTTCGCCGTGAGCGACGCGATTCCCGGGACCTATGCGTACGAACTGCGGCTGCGCGGTCATCACGCGGCGAGGGCCTCCCTCGAGGTCGTCCCGGGTCGGGAGTCGAAGCGGACGGTGGCGCTGGAGCGGATCCTCGGTCCCGAGGAGGGGAAGGCATTCAGGATACCGGGGCTCGACATCGACCTCGTTCCCCTCGCACCGGGCACGTTCCGGATGGGCAGCGCGGAGGGTGACTGGGCCGACGAGCGGCCGGCCACCGCGGTGACCATCAGCCGTCCCTTCTGGCTGGGGAAGACCGAGGTCACCCAGGCGCAATGGCAGGCGTTGATGGGCGGCAACCCGTCGCGCTTCGTTGGACCGAACCTGCCGGTCGAGCGGGTCACCTGGGACCAGGCGAACGAGTACTGCCGGAAGCTGACCGAGCGCGAACGGGCGGCCGGCCGGCTGCCCGAGGGCTACGCCTACACGCTGCCGACCGAGGCCCAGTGGGAGTACGCCTGCCGGGCGGGCACGACCGGCAACTACGCGGGCGAACTCGACGCCCTGGCGTGGTACAAGGGCAACAGCGGCGGGTCCACGAAGCCGGTCGGCCAGAAGCAGCCCAACGCCTGGGGCCTCCACGACATGCACGGCAACGTCTGGGAATGGTGCCTCGATTGGAAGGGGCCGTATCCCGGAGGCAGCGTCACCGACCCGACGGGCCCGCAGGCCGGCGAGGGCAGGATCTACCGGGGCGGCAGCTTCGAGAATCGCGACGACGGGTGGGGCAACACCGATGGCCAGTGTCGCTCCGCGTACCGCAGCTGGTGGGCGCCCCAGTACGTCAACGCGGACCTCCGCGGTCTCCGCGTCGCGCTGAGCTCCGTCGGCCGGTAGAGGTCCGAAGCGGATTCGATTCCTGCGTGGCCGGTCTCGCGGAGCCCGGTCGGAGTTTCTTCGCGGGCTCCCGGGCGGGGGCGCGCGAGGAGCGATCCTTCCGGGCGGGCGGACCGCGCATACCATCGACGGCTCGGATCGGCACTGTAGGGGCGGACCTTGTGTCCGCCCGCGCGGGCGTGGACAAGCCACGCCCCTGCAAA
>CAYWTK010000018.1:17895-39226 GCA_964460895.1 uncultured Opitutaceae bacterium | reverse complement strand
GGCGCCGACGGTGCCCGCCCCCGCCGCGCCCCCGCCGCCGCCGCGTCCGCCCGTCCACATCCCGGTCGGCGTCTGGATCGGCGCCGGCGTCGCGGCCGTCGTCCTCGCCCTGTGGCTCGGCGACGTCCCCAACCGCTTCCTCGCCTCGCGCCAGGCCGCCGCCGCCGAGGTCGCGGCCGGCGACTGGGTCGGCACGCTCACCGCCCGCCGCGAGGCGGTGCGGCTGCGGCCGACCGACCTCGCGCACCGCGACGCCTACCGCGAGGCCCAGTCGCGCTGGCTGCGCGAGACCGAGCTCGAGCTCGTCGGCCTCGCCCCCGGCTTCGCCTACGACCGCCTGCCGACGCACGCGCCGGTGGCGGCGCTCCTCGACGAGGTGCACGCGGGGCGCTGGCGGGAGCTGACCGAGCGCTTCACGAAGGCCGCCACCGACATGGTGCGGGGCGGCCTGGCCGCCGCGCGCGCCAGCGCGGCCGCGCACGACTACGCGGCCGCCTACGGGCACCTCGACCTGATGCGGCCCTACGCGACCCTCGTCGGCGACGACTACGCGGTCGTCGAGCGCGCCGTGCAGGTCGAGGAGCTCAGCCATGCCGTCGAGCAGGCCCGCGCCGCCACGGCCCGCAACGAGTTCTCCGTCGCGTACGAGCGGCTGCAGAAGGTCAAGGCCCCGGCGACCCTCGTGCCCGAGCACGCGACCACCCTGCAGGCCGTGCGCGAGGCCGAGGTGCGCTTCGAGGTCGCGGCGGCGCTCGCGCAGTCGGACGCCGCGAAGTTCGACGACGCCCTGGCGGACCTCGACAAGACGGCCGCCCGCGGGATCCTCGCCGACGAGGTGGCGGCGGCGCGCACGAAGGTGCTGGCCGCGGCCGAGACCCACACGCTCGAGCGCCTCGCGGCGGCCATCACGGCCGGCAGGGCGGAGGAGACCACCGCCGCGCTGGCCGACTACGGCAAGTACACCGGCACGCCCATCTCCGTCGGGGGCGACCAGCTCGTGGGCGAGCGCGACCTCGGGCGCTTCCTCTCGACCCTCGAGGCGCTGCGCATCCGTCCCGCGGCCGACGCGCCCCGCACGCACTGGCGCGACCTCCTGCTCGTGGCCAACACCCGGGCGCGCTTCAGCGACGCGGCGGCGGTCAAGGCCTTCCTCGCCGACGGCTACGCGCGCTGGAGCCGCGAGCTTGCCGGACGCGGCCTGCCGGCGCTCGCCCTCTACCTCGACGACGCCGCGCGGCGCGAGGGGGCTCCCGCCGACGCGCGCTGGGCCGCGGGCCAGCAGGCGAAGCTGGCCGGCCGGGTCGACTTCCGCCTCGCCTTCGAACCGCTCGCCGGCGCCACCCGCGAGGCTCCGCGCCTCGCCGCGGACCCGCTCAAGGCCCTGCGCGACGCGCTCGGCCAGCGGACCGGCGCCTGGCTGCCCCTCGTGGCCGAGACCGAGCGCGGCGACAACACGCTGCGGCTCCGCCTCGCGGTCAAGGGACCGACCTCCGCCGACCAGCCGACCGTCGAGCGCCGCTCGTCGCGCTACCAGAGCGGCACGCGCTCGGTGAACAACAACAACTACGACTACCTGGTGAACCAGGTGAACGACGCGCGCGACACGGTGAACCAGCGGGCCCGCGCGGTCGAGCAGGTCAAGGCCGAGGCGAACCGGCTCGCCCAGCAGGCCGGCCAGTCCGGCGTCAGCATGGGCGGCGCCCTCGGCATCGCGCTCGCCGGCGGCATCTCGGTCGCCGCCGCCCAGTCCTCCTACAGCGACGCCGTCAACCGGCTCAACAACCTCCGCAGCCAGCTGAACAACACGCCGCGCACGCTGCAGGAGCCGGTCTACGCGGACGAGCCCTACGACTTCATCACCCACAACATGAGCTACGCGGCGGAGTTCACCGTCACCCCGCTCTCGCCCGACGGCCGCGCCCTCCGCGCCCTGCCGCTGACCGCCAAGCGCTCGCACCGCACGGTGGAGGTCAACGGCAACCGCAGCCGCGGCGTGCCGGTGCAGGTGCCGCAGTACCCGTCGGCGGCGGAGATCGACGCCTCGCTCGCCTCCGACCTCGCCGGGCAGGCCGGCAAGGTGGACCCGCTGCTCGGCACGCTCTCGACGGCGACCTTCGAGGCGCTCGGCCGCAGGAAGTTCGAGGACCAGGACCCGCTGGGCGGCCTCGACCGGGCCTGGTCGCTCGCGCTGCTGTGGCGCGGCTCCGGCGTGACGCCGGCGGCCGCCGGGCCGATCGAGCGCGACCTGCGCAACCGCCTCGGCCTCGGCTCCGCCGCGGCCAATTGACCCGGCGATGGACGACCTCGACCTGGGCGCGACGCTGAAGGGGTTCACCCCCGGCCAGCGCGTGTTCGGTCGCTACACGCTCGCGCGCGTCCTCGGCCGCGGCGGCATGGGCGTGGTCTGGCTGGCCCGCGACGACGAGCTCGGGCGCGAGGTCGCGCTCAAGTTCCTGCCCGAGGTCGTGGCCAACGACCGCGCCTCGGTCGAGGAGATGAAGCGCGAGGTCCGGCGCGCCATCGACCTCGCGCACCCGCACATCATCAAGACGAACGACTTCGTCACCGACGGCCGGATGGCCGCCGTCTCGATGGAGTACGCGCCCGGCGGCACGCTCAGTTCCGTCCGGCTGGACGAACCCGGGCAGGTGTTCACGCCCGACCGGCTGGCCCCGTGGGTGAAGCAGCTGGCGGTGGCGCTCGACTACGCGCACGAGCACGCCGAGGTCGTCCACCGCGACCTCAAGCCGAGCAACCTCATGCTCGACGCCAAGGGGCGCCTGAAGATCGTGGACTTCGGCATCGCCGCCTCGATCAGCGAGAGCGTCTCGCGCGTCTCGAAGCAGGCCGGGTCCTCGGGCACGCCCGTGTACATGTCCCCGCAGCAGATGATGGGCGAGCCGCCGGCGCGGACCGACGACCTCTACGCCGTGGGCGCGACGCTCTTCGAGCTGCTGACCGGCAAGCCGCCCTTCCACGCCGGCAACATCCTTCTCCAGGTCCAGAACAAGCCCGCGCCGCCCGTCAACGAGCGCCGCCGCACCCTCGGCCTCGAGCCGGTGCCGGCCGAGTGGGAGGCCGCGATCGCGGCCTGCCTCGCGAAGTCCCCCGGGGAGCGGCCGCAGTCCGGCGCCGACCTCCTCGCTCTCGTGGGTTTGGATGCCACGACCGGGCGGAAGGCGACTCCGGTCCCGCCGCCGCCGGCCCCCCCTCCGGCCGCGGTTCCCGCGCCGGTCGCCTCCCCGGCGCCACCGGCACCCGCCCGGGCGCGGTCTTCTCGGGCCGGCTGGGCAACGCGGGCGGCGTTGATCGTCGGCGTCGCGGTCGCGGTGATGATCCTGCTCGGGGACCCTGAAGCCGGCGTCGATGTGGCGGTCATGTTCGGCCTGATCTCGACCTTGGTCTCGTGGCTGCCGTTGCTCGGACTGCACGTGCTCGTCGTCCGGCCCGAGTCGACGGCCGAGGAACTGGCGGCGGAGCACGCGCGCCGGGAGGCCCGACGCGTCCTTCGGCGGCAGAGGAACCGCGAGGCGCGAGCCGCGCTGGCCGGCTCCCTTCCCCCCTACCTGCTGTTCGCCGGGTGGGTGTGGAGCCGGGCGAGCGACTACACCGTCGCCGGCGAGGAGCTGGTGCTGGCGGTGGCGCTGCTGTTCGGCTGGGTGCTCGTCTCCGGGTTCTACCTCGTGGTCCAGAAGGCGGTCGTCGGGGGCGATGACCGCAAGCTCGGCCCAGTGATCGGCGTCATGGCCGCCATCGGCGCGCTGCTCGGCCTCTTGGTCTGGAGTTCGGGTTTCGCGCTGCCGTTCGAACTGGTCCTCACCGGCGCCGACCTCGTCCGCGGCGTCGTGGCGAGCGCGACGCTGTGGGCCCTGGCTGGCTTGATTTCCCACTACCTCGTCCGCGGGCCGACGACTATCGATGCGCGGCTGCTGCCGTTCGCCGGCGTGGTGGGCGGCGTGCTGCTCGTCCACGCCCTGTACTTCGCCCTTGTTGGCTTGCCGGACATCATCCAAGCGGAGGACAACCGCCGCGCCGAGATCCGCCAGCGGCAGGAGGAGGAGGCGCGGCGCGAGGCGGAGAAGGCCCGACTCGAGGAGGAGAAGCGGCTGGCCGAGGTTCGGGAGCGGGCCCTGGGGCGCGTGCGCGCGGCCTACTCGCACGTGTTCGATCGCCGCCCGTCGGCCGAGTCCGAGGAGGAGTTCGTCCGCCAGACCGTCGCGAATCCCGCGTGGTCCGACGCCGACCTCCGCCGCGCGCTGCGCGCCAGCCCCGAGGGCGCCAAGGGCGGCCGGCTGCTCGTGCCGCAGGAGTTCCCTCGCATCGGCGACGCGATCCGGGAGGCCTCCCCCGGCAACGTCGTGGTCATCGGCCCCGGGACCTACGCGGAGTCGCTCGTGGTGGACAAGGATGTCGACCTCATCGGCCCGGGACAGGGCCGCGCGGTGGTGCAGGGGCCCCACGACCGGAACGTGCTGCGGGTGAGGAAGACGAAGGGTGTCGTGGTGCGTGGCCTGACGTTTCGCCACACGGATACGGCCGATCTGGAGCGGAGGACGTGGCTCGTTTCCATCAACGAGGCGGATGTGGCCTTCGAGAGCAACGAGGTGGCGAACGGCAATGGCGACGGCATCGGAATCGACGGCCCCGGTCGGGTGGTCGTGCGGGGCAACCACATCCACGGCAACCGCTGGAGCGGCCTGTCCACTTGGAAGTCGGTCGACGTGGAGATCGCCGACAACCGGATCCGATCGAACGGGCAGAGCGGCATCAGCGTGCGTGAAGCCGCGGCGCGCGTCGCCATCCGTCGGAACGACCTCGCCACCAACGAAGGCAACGGCATCAACGTCTCGAATTCGTCAGGCGTGACGATCGAAGGCAACACCGTCACGCGGACCGCCAAGAAGCTGACGGCCGTCTGGTGGGACACCGCGCAGGGCTCCCCGCGCTTCGGCTCGGGCAACACCGTGGACGGCCAGCCGCTGCGCACCGACGCGCCGAACTGAGGAAACCCTTCACCCGATCCAATTCCGATGGCTGACAACACGACGACAGGACGAGGCAAGCCCGAGGCCGGAGGCATCTGGGCCGAGCGCTTCAAGCTGGAGACGCAGGTGGGCCGCAGCGCGGGCTCGACGGTGTGGAAGGCGACCTGCCTCCGCACCGGCGCGGCCAAGGCGCTGCGCCTGCTGCCCGAGACGATGCTGCTCGCGCCGGGCAGCGAGCGCGACCTGCGCGCGACCATCGAGCGGCACGCCGCCGCGCGCCTCGAGGGCGTGGTCGCGGCCGAGGAGCTCGTGACCGCGCCGGGCGGCGCGGGCATCGTGCTGCCCTGGACGGAGGGACGCTCGCTCGCGGACCTGCGCGCGGAGAACGCGACGGGCTGCCTCGGCGCGGACGAGGCCGAGGCGATCCTCGGACCGCTGGCGCAGGCGCTGCACCGCGTCCATGCCGCCGGCCTCTTCCACGGCGCGCTCAAGCCCACCAACGTCTTCGTCGCGGCGGACGGCCGCGTCCTGCTGGGCGACTTCGGCAGCGCCTGGTGGGTGGGGGAGGCGCTCATGCGCCTCGGCAGCCAGGTCGCGGTCATGGCCGCGATGCCCTACTGGAGCTTCGAGCGCGCGATGGGCGAGCCCGGCGGCGCCGCGGACGACATCCACGCCTTCGGCGCCATCGCCTACGAGCTGCTCGCGGGCCGCACGCCCATCCCCGCGAACGCGGTGGGCATGCAGCAGATGGGCAAGCCGCCCGCGCGCATCTCCGTGCGCCGCCGCGAGGCCGGGGTCGCGGAGGTCGACATCGCCGAACCCCTCGACACGCTCGTCATGCGCTGCCTGGCGAAGGAACCGGGCCAGCGCCCCGCTTCCTTCGCCGTCGTCCTCAGGGGACTCGGCGTCGCCGGGCCGACGGCCGCGGCCCCGGCGCCGGCCGCGGCTCCCGCGCCCGCTGCGCCGATTCCTCCGCCCGCCGTCGTCGCACCCGAGCCTCCGCCCGCACCGCCCCCGCCGCCGGCACCGGTCGCCGCACCGCCGCCTCCGCCCGCTCCTGCACCGGCGCCTGCGCCCGTCGCGCCTCCGCCTGCGCCGCCGCCGGTGGTCGAGGCGCCTCCGCCGCCCCCTCCGCCGCCCGCGCCACCACCACCACCACCTCCTCCTCCGGCCGCGGTCGTCGCGCCGCCGCCTCCTCCGGCTGCCGTGCCAACTCCGGTGGTGGCTCCCGATCCCGTGCCGGTTCCCGTCGCGGCTCCACCCGCCGAGGTCGTTCCGACCCCGCCGGCCGCGCCGCCGACTCCGGCGACGCCGGTCGCTCCCGCCCCGCCCCCGGCCGCGCCTGCGGCCGCGGAGAAACCGGCGGAGCGTCCGGAGCCGAAGCCGGCGGCCAAGCCGGCGCCGAAACCGGTGTCGTCCCTCAAGTACGGCGAGGAGAAGAAGCCCGGTTCCAACAAGGGCCTGGCGATCGGGGGCGCGGTCGCGCTCGTCGCGATCGTGGCGGTCCTCTACTTCCTCAACGCCCAGCCGTCGGATGCGCCGGCGGAGACGACCCCGACGTCGGAATCGGCCGTGGCCGACGACCTGCGGCGCGAGATCGCCGCGCTCCCGCTCGACGCGTCGGAGCAGGCCGTGGCCGCCTTCCAGATCCGCTTCGGCGCCATCCTCGCGCAGCTGCCGCTCGGTGAGCAGGGTCCGCTCCAGACCGCCTGGCAGGAGAGGCGCCAGCAGATCGAGCGGTCGCGCGCCGCGCGGACGCTCGGCTCGCTCGAGATCAAGTCCAACCCCTCCGGCGCCGAGGTCTGGGTCGGCGCGGAGCGCCGCGGCACGACGCCGCTCCTGCTCGCCGACCTGCCCGCCGGACGCTTCGCGTTCGAGCTGCGTGCGCCCGGCTACGCGGTGCAGAAGGTCGAGGCCGACGTCGAGGGCGGCCGCGCCGCCGTCTGGCAGGGCGCGCTCGTGCGCGCCCGCGGCTCGCTCCGCGTCGAGTCGAACACCTCGGGCGACGCGTTCGAGGTCGTGTCCGTGGCGACCGCCGGGGTCGTGGCCCGCGGTGTCACGCCGCAGGACCTCACGCTCCCCGAGGGCGAGTACCGCGTCTCCTTCGAGCGCGCCGGTCACCGCACCATCGAGCAGCGCGTCGAGGTCGGCGCCGCCGGCACGGCCAAGGTCGAGGCCCGCTTCCCCGAGGGCCGCCTCAAGGCCCAGGCCCCCGACGGCTCCCTGTTCTCCGTCGGCGGGGTGCTGCGCGGCATGGCCCCGCTCGACCTCGGGCTGCCCCCGGGCGAGCACGTGCTGAGCGTCGAATACCCGGGCGGACGCAAGGAGGAGCGCCGCGTCTTCGTGCAGGTCGGCCAGACCCTGGAGCTCCGCTTCCAGCCCGCGGTCGAGCCGAAGCCCGAGACTCCGCCCGCCGCCCCGGTCGTCCCCCCGCCCACGCCGGCCCCCGTGCCGGCGCCGACGCCGACCCCGGTTCCGACGCCGCCGGCGCCCGCGCCGGCGACCGTGGACTACAACCGCATCTTCGAGCTCAACGAGGTCACGCGCCGGCCGACGCCGACGACGCGCATCAGCCCGGACGTGCCGGCCAGCTTCCGCCGGCTCGGCATCCGCGGCGACGTCGAGGTCTCCGCCATCGTGGACCGGACCGGCACGGTCACCTCCGTCAGCGTCCTCAAGAGCACCAGCCCGGAGCTCAACGAGCCGACGATGGCCGCGATGCGCCGCTGGCGCTTCCGCCCGGCGGAGAAGGACGGGCGTCCCGTCGCCGTGCGCGTCGTCGTGCCGTTCGGCTTCTCGGTGGAGCCCTGACCGACCGCCCATGGACGACCTGGACCACGGCGCGACCCTGAAGGGATTCACCTCGGGGCAGAAGGTCTTCCAGCGCTACACGCTGCAGCGGACGCTGGGGCGCGGCGGCATGGGCGTGGTCTGGCTGGCGCGCGACGAGGTGCTCGGACGCGAGGTCGCCCTGAAGTTCCTGCCGGAGGTCGTGGCCGCCGATCCGACGGCGATCGACGAGCTGAAGCGCGAGGTGCGGCGCGCGATCGACCTCGCGCACCCGCACATCGTCAAGACGAACGACTTCGTCACCGACGGACGCCTCGCCGCCGTCTCGATGGAGTACGCGCCCGGCGGCACGCTCGCCCAGCGGCGGATCGAGCAGCCGAACCGCGTCCTCTCGGTCGCGCAGCTCGCGCCCTGGGTCGAGCAGCTCCTGTCCGCCCTCGAGTACGCCCACGGGCACGCGGAGATCGTCCATCGGGACCTCAAGCCGTCGAACCTCATGCTGGACGCGAAGGACCGGCTGAAGGTCGTGGACTTCGGCATCGCGGCGTCCATCAGCGACAGCGTCTCGCGCGTCTCGAAGCAGGCCGGCTCCTCGGGCACGCCCGTGTACATGTCGCCCCAGCAGATGATGGGCGAGCGGCCGGCGGTGACGGACGACCTCTACGCGGTGGGCGCGACGCTCTACGAACTGCTCACCGGCAAGCCGCCCTTCCACTCCGGCAACATCCTCGCGCAGGCCCAGACCAAGGTCCCGCCGACGATGGCGGCGCGCCGCGCGGAGTTCGGCATCGTGGCGGATCCGATTCCCGCCGCGTGGGAGGAGGCCGTCGCCGCCTGCCTCGCGAAGGATCCGACCGAGCGGCCGGCGAGCGCCCGCGCGCTGGGGGAGCGCCTGCAGGCCAAGGAACCGCCGGTCGACCGGAAGCCCGCGCCTCCGCCTGCACCGGCCGCAGCGGCCTCGCCCCCGCGTTCCCGCGCCTCCGGCCGCTGGCCGCTGGCGCTGGCGGGCGTCGGCGTGGTGGGAGTGACCGCCCTCGTCTGGTGGGTGCTCGCGCGGCCGGTTCCGCCTGATTCCACCGTCGCCGGCAGCGTGCCCGCGATCGCGGCACCAAGTCCGGCCGCCGCGCCGGGGCCCGCGCCCACCTCGACGCCCGTGCCGGCGCTGGTGCCGCTGCCGTCCGCGGCTCCGGCGATCGCCGCGCCTCGGGTCGCTCCGACGACCCCGACCGCTCCGGAGAGCGGGTTGCGGCTGAGCCCGAGGACACCGTCGGCCTTCGGCTTTCCCTGGGTGCTACGCTCCGCGGCGGAATTTCTCCGCGCCGACGGCTCCGTGGCCGTGCCCCTGTCCGGTGCCCGCGTGCGGGTCGTGGACATGGCGAAGCTGTACGATGCGGACCCGCGGACCGTGCGGCGCAATGCCGAGATCGCGGAGGCGGTGCGGCGGGCGGAGTCCGAACTCGCCGCCCTGAACGCGCAGGGAAACGCCCTGGTCGCGCGGTACCGCGAGGAGACCGAAAAGGTCCAGAATCCGGTGTTGACCGCCGACGCGCGGAGCCTGGCGTCGGCCGAGGCCGGCCGCCTGCTGGAGGGGATTCAGGAGAAGCAACGTCAGGCACGGGATTTCCACCGCTCGACTGAGGAGCGGATCAAGGGCGACGTCCTGGCCGCCCGCGAGTCCATCCTGCGCGAACTGGTGGCCGAGACCATTCGGCGTCCCGCGCTCGCCGCCGCGGACCTGGTCCTCGACCGCAGCGCGCCGGATGCCGAAGGACGGATGGCGGTCGTGTACGCCGACCCGTCGCTCGACGCGACGGAGTCCGGCTCGGACGCCGGGGCGCCGGCGCGCGTCGAGGTCGGGCTGGTGGACGTGCGAGCCGTCGTCGAGGGCCACTACAAGCTCGCGGAGATGCGCGCCAAGCTGGCCGCGTCGCGCGCATCCGCCGACGCGGATGCCCGCCGGCTCGAGGCGGAGCTCGCCGCCCTGCGCGCGAACGCCGGCGCCGACTCCGCGGACGCCGTCGCGCGGAAGGAGGAGGAACTCCGGACATTCCGGCAGAACATCGCCACCAGCATCGCCGCGCGCGAGCGCACGCACCGGGGGCTGATCCTCGAGGAGGTCGCGGCGCTGGTCGCCACGGAGGCCAAGGCACGGAGCCTGATGCTCGTGATCGACCGGGGAGCCGCCGGCCCGGACGGCACGCGGCTGGTGGCGAACGCGGGCGCGGCCCCCGACCTCACCGCCGCCGTGCAGGCGAGGATTGCGGCCGACCGACCCGGGGCCTGAGGATCGGCCTTTCGACACCCTTTCCATGGACGACCTCGACATCGGCGCAACCATCCGCGGCTTCTCGCCCGGGCAGAAGGCCTTCCGCCGCTACACCCTGCAGAAGATCCTCGGCCGCGGCGGCATGGGGGTCGTGTGGCTGGCGCGCGACGACGAGCTGGAGCGCGACGTCGCGCTCAAGTTCCTGCCCGAGGTGGTGGCGATGGACAAGCAGGCCATCCTCGAGCTCAAGCGCGAGACCCGCCGCAGCCTCGAGCTGACGCACCCGCACATCATCCGCATCTACGACTTCGTGCAGGACGGCCGCACCGCGGCGATCTCGATGGAGTTCGTGACCGGCGACACGCTGGCCGCGCTCAAGGTGGACCAGGCGCACCACTGCTTCGCCGCCGCCGACCTCGGGCGCTGGGTGCGGCAGCTCTGCGAGGCGCTGGACTACGCGCACGGCAAGGCGCAGATCGTGCACCGCGACCTCAAGCCGGCCAACCTGATGGTGGACGCGCGTGGCGACCTGAAGATCGCGGACTTCGGCATCGCGGCGAGCGTGAGCGACTCGGTCTCGCGCGTCAGCAACCAGGGCACCTCCGGCACGCCGGTGTACATGTCGCCGCAGCAGATGATGGGCGAGAAGCCGGCGGTGACCGACGACATCTACTCGCTCGGCGCCACGCTCTACGACCTGCTGACCGGCAAGCCGCCGTTCCATTCGGGCAACATCCTGATGCAGGTGCAGAACAAGGTGCCGGCCCCGCTGGGCGAGCGCACGGCGGAGTTCGGTCCCGATCGGGCCGTGCCTCCCGAGTGGGAGGCGACCATCGCCGCCTGCCTCGCGAAGGATCCCGCCGAGCGCCCGAAGACCGCCCGCGAGGTCGCGCAGCGCCTCGGCCTGCTCGGCGCGGCGGCCCCGGAGCCCGTCGCGCCTGCGAAGCCGGTGGCCGTTTCCGCGCCGCCCGCGGCACCCGCCCCCGCGACGCCCAAGGCCGCTCCCAGCGTGGCGCCGGCTCCGGCGGCCCCGCCCGCGCCCAAGCGTCCGCTGCCCAAGGAGGTCCTGTGGGGCGCCCTCGCCGCCGTCGTCCTCGTCGCGGCCGGCCTCGGCTGGTATTTCGGCCTGCACGTGCCCGCGCAGGCCAAGGCCGCCGCGGAGGCGGCGCGGGTCTCGGAGGAGCGCGAGCTCACGCGCGCGGTGGACGCGGTCCGCGGGCTGCTGGCCCGCGCGGACTGGGCCTCGGCCGAGGCCGCGCTCAACGTGATGGAGCGCACGGCGCGCACGAAGCCCGCGGGTTGGGCCGGACAATGGGAGTCGGCCCTCGCGGAGCTCAAGGCCGCGCTCCGCGACGGACGCGAGACCGCGCGCCTCGCGGCGCTGCGCGTCCCGGTCACGCTCCGCACGACGCCCTCCGGGGCCGAGATATTCTTCGCCGGCCAGTCGCGCGGCGTCGCCCCCGTCGTAGGCCTGCCGCTGCCGCTGGGCGAGCACAAGGTCGTGGCCCGCCTCGCCGGGCACGACGACCTCGAATTCGCCCTTCAAGTCACGGAGAAGGGGCAGGCCGAATGGACGCTGCCGCTGGTCCGCTCGAGCGGCTCCCTCGCGGTCGCCAGCGTGCCCGCCGACGCGTCCTTCGAGGTCTACGCCGTCAACCCGAACGGCGAGGCGGCGAAGGAGCCGTTGAAGCAGGGCCTGCTGCCGGTCGCGGCGCTGACCCTTCCGACCGGCGAGTACGAGGTCCTCGTGGCCTCGCGCCGCGAGGGCAGCGACGTCTTCGTCCGCCAACGCGTGGCGGTGCGGCGCGGCGAGACCGCGGCCATCCAGGCCGACGTGCGCGGCGCGACGCTGGAGGTCACGAGCACGCCGTCCGGCGCGACCGTCGCCCTCGACGGCGAGACCCTCGGCGTGACGCCCCTGAAGCGCGACGGCCTGACCTACGGGCTGCTCGGGCAGGTGACGGTGACCGCGCCCGGGTTCAAGCCGGCGGCGCGCGCCATCCAGTTCAAGGGCGCGGACGAACCGCAGGCGTGGGACGTGACGCTGGAGAAGCTCCCGGACTTCACGCTGCGCCCGAAGTTCATCGAGGGACCGCGGCGCGTGCTCCTGCGGACGAGCGTCACGACCTCGACCCGCGGCCGCATGGTCGTGAACGGCGAGACGCAGGACGTGCCGCCGAACGAATCGACCATCACGATGGCTTCGCTCTACGAGATGTCGGGCGACGACGGTCAGGGCGGCTGGTCGCAGGTGGTGAGCGACACGCGGGAGCTGACGCCCACGAACCCCTTCCAGCCCGGCACGCTCGTCGCGCTCGACCGGACGCCGGGCGGCTGGCAACCGCGCTTCGTGCGCGGCGGCTTCACCACGGCCGGCATGTCGCCCGACATCCTCGCGCCCAGCTACCCCGCGCTCTGGTTCGATGCCGACGCCCTGCCCGCGATCCCGTTGGAACAGGGCAAGTCGTGGGACGTGCCCCCGTCCTCGTGGGGCCGCCTCCTGCAGAGCTGGCGGCTGGTCGCGCCGACCGGCTCGATGCGGGCGACGGTGCGGGCGGTCGGCGGGGAAGGGGACGACACCTGGGCGGAGGTCGAATACCGCTTCGACGTGGCCGGCATGCAGCAAACGAATGCCGCGACCGCCATGGTGGGATCGACCCGGATCGAAGGCCGTGGCACGCTGACCGCGCGCGTCGAGGTCGGCCGGAAGTACGTCTCGCGCGCGGTGTTCGATTCCAGCATGCGGATCACTTCAGGGGCGGCGTCGGCCGACGTGACGCACACCGTGGCCGCGGGCGAAACCCCCTTCAACATCGCGCGTCAGCATGGGGTCAGCGTCGAGCAGCTCGTCGTTGCCAACAAGTTGAGCTTCCCGATTCAACTCCGCGTCGGTCAGCAGCTCGTCATCCCGGGCAAGAACGAGAGCGGGGGCACGGGCGCCCGCACGGCCGTGACCAGTGGCCTCGTCGGGTTGGCTGTCTCGCGGGCGGCCGAGGCCGCGACGCCGACGTTCACCTTCGACACCACCTCCCGCGCCGAGTTCATCGCGACCCCCGAGACGGGCGCGTCGGCGCTGCCCGCCGCCGGTGCGCCGCCCGCGCCCGTGGCGAGCGTGCCCGTGCGGTTCTACCGCAAGAACAACCTGCTCGTCGGCATCGGCGTGGACCTGGGTGTCGAGAAGGACGGCCGCAACATCGTGTACCTCCCGGATGGGACCTATCAGGAGATCCAGCTGCCGCCCGGACGCCATGCGGTCCGCACCTCGGAATACGCTCCGATCGGCAAGGGGCGCCAGGAGTCGGACGCCGTCATCGAGGTGGCGCCGGGCCAGACGAACCATTTCGAGCTGGTGCTTTCGCTGTCTAGTCCTCCCAAGCTGGAGCCGCGCACGCCGGAGCAAGCCGCCGCCGCGATGCGCGGCCTCAAGCCTTCGAAAGGATCCCGCTGATGCCCTCCGCCGATTCCCTGCCGCAGTCCGGTGTCACCCTGGAATGGTCCGGCCTTTCCGACGTCGGCCGCCGCCGCACCAACAACGAGGACTCGTGGGGCGCGTGGTCCCTCGGCGCCGCCGCGGCGACGCCGCTGTCGGCCGGCCCGTTGGCGCTGCCGCCGCGCGGCGTGCTGCTCGCGGTCAGCGACGGCATGGGCGGCGCGGCCGGCGGCGAGGTGGCGAGCCACCTGTGCATCGAGCAGCTCGGGCCGCGCGTCGGCGCCCTCGCGCCGGGGGCGGACCCGCTGGAGGGGCTGCAGGAGGTCTTCCTCGCGATCCACGCCGCGCTCGGGGCGGCGGCCGAGGCGACGCCGCCGTTGCGCGGCATGGGCGCCACGCTGTCCGCCGTGTGGCTGCGGCCCGAAGGGCGCGGCTTCATCGCCCACGTCGGCGACAGCCGCATCTACCACGCCCCGGCGGGCGGGGACTGGGTGCAGCTCACCGAGGACCAGAGCGTGGGCGCGGCCATGGTGCGCCGCGGGGAGATGACGGCCGAGGCCGTCCGCCGGCTGCGCTACCGGTCCATGCTGGAGCAGGTGATGGGCGGCGACGGCGCGCCCATCGAGCCCCAGCTGCTGGAGTTCGCCTGGGGGTCTGGCTCGCGGCTCGCGCTGTGCTCCGACGGCCTGCACGGGCCGCTCGAGGACATCCTGCCGGGCCGCCTCACCGAGGCGTTCGCCGGGACGGTGACGGAGGGGAACCAGGGCCTGATCGACGCCGCCAACGCGGCCGGCGGGCCCGACAACGTGACGGTGGTCTTGGCACGGTTCGTGCCCGGCAGGGTCTCATGACTTCACGTATGGAACCATCCGACGCCGCCCCCGCCTGGGATTGGGAGGGATTCCTCCGCCAGCACCGGGCGTTGGGGCTGCCGGAGGTGGACCTCGCCGACCTGCGTCCGGGCGACCGGCTGGTGGTCGAGACCCTGCACACCCGCTACGGGTTCGAGTGGCGCGCCGACGGCACCGTCGTCCTCGCGACCAACCGGCAGGACCGTCCGAGCGGCACCGTGGTCATCCACGGCTGCACCTTCGGCCGCTCGACCACGATCAAGCCGAATGCCCTCTTCTGCGGCGGCAACCTCGAGTTCGTCTCCGCCGGCGGCTCCATGCGCCACACGACGACCGCGATCCGGTCGCTCGTCCTGCTGCGGAAGTCGGGCAACGGCGGCCGGTAGGCGGGTGGGGTGGGGGGGGAACACTGATCTTCGCTGATCTGCGCTGATCCGGAGAGGGCCGGCGCGCAGTATCGGCATCTTTCTCTTTGTTCTTTCTCGTTCTCTTTCTCTTGGCTTGGTTCGCGGTGCGACTGGCGCCCGGAGAGCGACGGCGGATCGGAATCGGCAGCGGAGCGCAGAGATTCTCCGCGGGCGCGAGCCGCGAAAGCCTCACGGCTTCCGCTACCCCGTGGAGAGCGCGGAGGTTCGGAGGCGCTCTCCGTTTCCTGCGTTGCCTCCTGTTCCCCGGCCCCTGTCAGGCTCGCGTGGGAAATGCGCGACTTCGCGGCTCGAAAGCCTCACGGCTTCCGCTCCGGCCGAACCCTCGCGGCCGCCTACATCGGCGGGAGGAACGAGTAGGGTCCGGCCACGGGCACGTAGACTTCGCCCTTCACGTCGTAGTCGCCGACGCCGACGACGGCGCCGGCGTGGCGGTTGACGTTGCCGAGGCGTCCGCCGGCCTTCGCGAGGTGGGCCCAGAACTCGCCCTTCTCGTCGAGGGTGGGCGGCTCGGGTTCCGCCAGGAACTGCCGGCCGGGCATGTTGCCCTGGCGCTTCTGGTGCTCGGCGGCGGCGCGGTCCCGGGCGCTGAGGTTCACGGTGAAATCGATGACGATCGTCTCGCCGATCCGGGTGCGGAGTCCCTCTTGGACCTCGAGCACCACGCCGACGATCGTCGTGCGGCGGAGCTTGTCGCCCCCGACATCGGACGCGTGCACGATGCGCGCGACCTCGCGCACGCGCACGACGTCGGAGGCGATGCGCTGGAAGTGGGCCGGGTTGATCGCGGCCGAGGCGGACGCGGTGAGGCCGATAAGGAGAAGGAAGAGGCCGAAGACGTGGAGGGATTTCATGGTGACAGAATTGTAGGGCGGGGTCTCCCGACCCCGCCGCGAACGATGCTGCTGGCCTCGTTGCCATCGCCACGCGCGAACCTCGGCGGGGTCGGGAGACCCCGCCCTACACTCGGGGGACGGGAGGGCGCGGCGCTCATTCGAGGGCGTAGAGCGGGTGCTCGCCGGCGAAGCCCTTGAGGGCCTGCGGGGGCAGCGCGCGCACGGCGGGCTTGGGGGCCGGCCAGGCGTCAAGGGCGTCCTGCGTCAGCGCGCAGCGCACGCGCGCGGCGCCGGCGGCCTTCTCCATGCGGAAGAGGAAGTTCACCCCGGGACCGAGCACG
Source organism: uncultured Opitutaceae bacterium (assembly GCA_964460895.1). Classification (GTDB taxonomy): domain Bacteria; phylum Verrucomicrobiota; class Verrucomicrobiia; order Opitutales; family Opitutaceae; genus Didemnitutus. Next base: position 23,302 of record CAYWTK010000018.1, on the reverse strand, counting down.
CTCTCCGGCCCGGACGCGACCAGCGCGCGGCCGAGGGAGATCTCGGCCTGGTGCAGCACGAGCCGGAACGGAAGGTGCGTCGTGTCCTCCTGCAGGGCGCGCAGCGCCGCGACGAGCCGCACGAACCGCGGCGTGGCGTCGGCGCGCAGCGGCAGGAACGAGAGGAAGCCGTCGCCGAGGAAGACCTGGATCTCCGTCCCCTCCGCGGCGAACCGGGCCGAGCAGGCGGCGATCCAGCCGCCGACGCGGCGCGCGACCTCCGCCGGCGGGTGGCTTTGCGAGAAGGGCGTGAAGCCCTCGATGTCCGCGAGCAGCAGCCAGGCGCGCTCCACGCGCACGAGCGGCTGGGTGAGCGCCTGCGTGACCGCCGCCGCGGTCGCCTCCGCGGCCCGCGGGGCGGTGGAGCGGAAGACGAACTCCTTCCGGCCGAAGGTCAGCCGGTCGCCGTCGGTCAGCCGCGTCGGACGCGAGAGCCGCTTGCCGTTGAGCTGCGTGCCGTTGGTGCTGCCCAAGTCCACGATCCAGATCTCGCCGCCGGCCTGTGGATTGAGGAGGGCGTGGCGGCGGGAGCACTCGGTCTCGTTGACGACGATGTCGCACGACGAACTGCGTCCCAGCGACAAGGGGCGGTCGAGGCGGGTGCGGGTGCCGTCGGGGTGCTCGAGGTAGGCGTCGGACACGCTCCGACCCTAGGCGCCGGCCGGTCCGGCGCTAGAGCGTTTTCGCGAAATCTGCGGCCATGGCCGCCGGACGTGGGGAGGATGTGCCCCGGGGCGGCGGGATGCCGACGGGGTGGCGGGGCCCGGCGACCGGTGGTCGCGGGCCTCTCCCGGGCGCCCCGCGGAACCCCGGGCTGCGGCGCGTCTCGGGGGCGCCCCCTCCGGACGGTCGGGGCGCGTCAGGTCCAGTCGGCCCGGCGCCGGCCGTGGTTCGGCGCCGGCGGCCGCTCCGGGACGGGCACGGGCTCGATGCACCAGATGTCGCGGCAGTACTCGCGGACCGCGCGGTCGGAGCTGAAGCGGCCCATGCGGGCGACGGTGAGGATCGAGCGGCGGGACCAGTCGTCCGGCTCGAGGTAGAGCTCCGCGACGCGCTCCTGGGCGGCGGAGTAGCTCGCGAAGTCGGCCAGCACGAAGTACGGGTCGTGCTCCGTCAGGCTGCGCACGAGCGGCGCGACGAGCTCGCGGTCGCCGCGGGAGAACAGGCCCGACGCCAGCAGGTCGAGCACCTCGCGGAGCTCGGGCGACGCCTCGAGCACCTGCTGCGGCCGGTAGCCGGCGGCGCGGCGGGCGGCGACCTCGGCGGCGTCGAGGCCGAAGAGGAAGAAGTTGTCGGCGCCGACCGCCTCGAGCATCTCGATGTTGGCCCCGTCGAGGGTGCCGATGGTGAGCGCGCCGTTGAGGGCGAACTTCATGTTGCCGGTGCCCGAGGCCTCGAAGCCCGCGGTGGAGATCTGCTCGGAGAGGTCGGCCGCGGGGTAGATGCGCTGGGCGGTCTTGACGCTGAAGTTCGGGAGGAACGCGACGCGCAGCGCGGCGTTGCTGTCGGGGTCGGCGTTGACCACCTCGGCGACGCCGTGGACGAGCTTGATGATGAGCTTCGCCATCCGGTAGCCGGGCGCGGCCTTGCCGCCGAACAGGCAGAGGCGCGGCGTGACGGAGAGCCCGGGCCGGAGCTTGAGGCGGCGGTAGAGGGCGACGAGGTGGAGCAGGTTGAGGTGCTGGCGCTTGTACTCGTGGATGCGCTTCGCCTGCACGTCGAACAGGAGGCTCGGGTCCACGGGCACGCCCGTGGCGCGGCGGATCTGGTCGGCGAGGGCGGTCTTGTTGGCGAACTTCACCTCGCGCCAGGCGCGGCGGAAGGCCGGGTCCTCGGCCAGCGGCTCGAGGCCGCGGAGCCGGTCGAGGTCGCGGAGCCAGGCGTCGGAGCGGAGGTGCCGCGTGAGGAGGTCGGCGAGGCGCGGGTTGGCGATGGCGAGGAAGCGGCGCGGGCTGACGCCGTTCGTCTTGTTCGAGAACCGCTCCGGCCAGAGCTGGTGGAAGTCGCGCAGGACCGTCTCGCGGAGCAGCTGGGAATGGAGGGCGGCGACGCCGTTCACGGCGTGGCTGCCGACGCAGGCGAGGTGGGCCATGCGGACGCTGCGCTCGCCGTCCTCGTCGATGAGCGAGAGCCGCCGCGCGCGGGCGTGGTCGCCGGGGAAGCGCCGGTGCACCTCGTCGAGGAAGCGGCGGTTGATCTCGTACACGATCTCCAGGAGTCGCGGCAGGACCCGGCCGAAGAGCGGGAGCGGCCAGCGCTCGAGCGCCTCCGGCAGGAGGGTGTGGTTGGTGTAGCCGAAGGTCGCGCGCGTGATCTCCCACGCCCGGTCCCACGGCATCTCGTGCTCGTCCACCAGCAGGCGCATGAGCTCCGCGACGGCGAGGGCGGGGTGGGTGTCGTTCAGCTGGACCGCGTACTTGAGGTGCAGGTGGTCGAGCTGGGTCTCCCGCTGCCGGTAGATGCGGATCATGTCCTGCAGCGTGCAGGACACGAGGAAGTACTGCTGCTCGAGCCGGAGCTGCTTGCCCGCCGGGGCCTCGTCGTTCGGGTAGAGGACCTTGGTGATGTTCTCGGAGGCGACCTTGTCGAGGACGGCGCGGTAGTAGTCGCCGGAGTTGAAGGCCGCGAAGTCGAACGACTCCGTGGCCTGCGCGCGCCAGAGGCGCAGCAGGTTCACGGTGCTCACGCCGCAGCCCTGGATGAGGGTGTCGGACGGCGTCCCGTGGACCAGTCGGTCGGGCACCCAGCGGACCTTCAGGTTGCCGTGGGCGTCGCGGACATGCTCCGTGCTTCCACCGAAGCGGACGGGGAAGGAGATCTCGGGCCGGGCCACCTCCCACGGGTACCCGAGGCGCAGCCAGCGGTCGCTGCGCTCGACCTGCCAGCCGTCGCGGATCTCCTGGTCGAAGATCCCGAACTCGTAGCGGATGCCGTAGCCGATGGACGGAATCTCGAGTGTGGCGAGGGAGTCGAGGTAGCAGGCCGCGAGTCGGCCGAGCCCGCCGTTGCCGAGGCCCGGCTCCTCCTCCTCGGCGAAGACCGCCTCCGGGTCCCAGCCGAGCTGGCGCAGGGCGGCGACGCACGTGTCGCGCAGGCCGAGGTTGAGGAGGTTCTTCTCCAGCTGCGGGCCGATGAGGAATTCGGCCGAGAGGTAGACGGCGGTCCGGCTGGCCTGCTGGAAGTAGGTCGTCGACGTGGCGACCCAGTTGCGCAGCACCTCGTCGCGCACGGCGTAGGCGACCGCGAGGTAGCGGTCGTGGGGCGTCGCGACCTCGGGGAAGCGGGCCAGCATGCAGAAGAGCTTGTCCTCGATCGCGTGCCGCAGCGCGGCGACGGTCGGAGCGGCGGGCGGGGAGGCGACGGCGGCGGGGGATTTCATGCGACGGTCCGGGGACGGAGTTCCCGGCTGGTCGCGTCGCCCGCGCGGAAGGGCGTCGGGCCAGTCGTGTCCCGCGCACGGCGGGGCGTTAGCCTTCTACCGCCGGCCGCTTCCCCCGCCAAGGCCGAAGTGGTCCGCCGACGCTCCTCCCATCCCTACGGATCAGGGAGCCGCTGCGCCCCCGCCCCGGCGCGGACGCCCGCCCGCATGACCCGTGGGGTGCCGCGCGACGGGACGTCGGAATCTCACAGGAGGCCGCGGAGAGCGCGGAGATCCGGATTATCTCTGTTCCCTCCGTTCCCTCCTGTTCCAGAACCTGTCGGGGCCGTATGCGGTTGCGCCATTTCGATCCGCGAAAGCCTCACGGCTTCCGCTACGGGAAGAGCCGACCGGGGAGGCTGGGCTCCGCGGGCACGGGGAATCGGGGCGTAGCGGAACCCGTGAGGGTTTCGGCCGCGCGCGGCGCAGGGTGAGAGAACGAAAAAGAGAACAAGAACGATGGGCCGGTGAGCTCCGGTGCGCGGCGGTCGGGCGAGAGAAAGAGGAAGAGAAAGAGGAAAGTGAATGATTCCTCGGGACAATCAGGAGCCCACCACCCTCAGACCCTGCAGCGCGGACTCGACGCGGTCGAAGGTCGGCAGGCCCGCCGTCGCGAAGGCCCGGCGGTACGCCTCGTAGTCGGGGCCGACGTCCACCGCCACGCCGACGGGCTTGCCGTGGACGCGGGCGAGGTCGGCGAGGCGTGCGGCGAAGGCGCGGGCCGGTTCGCCGTCCGTGCCGAGCCGCCGCGTGAAGGGAACGAGGCCGACCACGAGCACGGCCGCGTGGGCGAGGAGCAGGTCGGCGGATTCGAGGTACGCCTCCTCGGCGGCCATCGGCGTGAGGTCGAGCGGCAGGCGCGGGGCGACGAGTCCGGCCAGCCCGTGGCGCGCGAGCAGCGCGGTCAGGGCGGCGCGCGCGGGTTCGGCGAGCGCCGCGGCCGGCAGGTCGGGGCCGCAGAGGTCGCTGCCGTTGACGCTCTCGAAGCCCGCGTTGCTGAGGAGCGCGACCGGACCGGCCGCGAGGCGCGGGTACGCCGCGAGCCAGGCGAGCGCGGCGTCGAACTCCGCGAGGGTGTCCGAGAACCGGACGCCGCTGCGCGCGAGCAGGGCGCGCTCGAGCGCGAGGTCGCCGGCCATGGCCCCGGTGTGGCTGGCGGCGGCGGCCTGACCGGCCTGCGTCCGCCCGGCCCGGTGCAGCAGGACGCGACCGCCGCGGACGGACAGCGCGCGGGCGGCGGCGGCGAACGGCGCGAGCTGGCCCGGACCGAAGCCCTCGACGTAGCACGCCACTGGTCCGGGCTGCGGCTCGGAGGCGAGAGCGGCGAGCACGTCGGCGAGCGCGACGTCGAGCTGGTTGCCCAGCGCGAGGCCGAGGCCGAAGCGGAGGTCCGGCTGCCGCGAGCGCCGGCAAAGGAGGAAGGCGCCGCTCTGGCTCAGCAACGTCAGCTCGCCGCCCAAGGTCGCCGGCGCGGCGAGCTTGTCCACCGGAATGAACGAGGAATCGAGGCCGGTCGCGGGGACCCAGTGACCGAGGAAGTTCGGGCCGAGCACGGCCGGGGTCCAGCGGCCCTCGGCGCGCGCGGTGCGCAGGGTCGCCTGCAGGCGGTGGCCGAGACCGGTGGTGTCGGCGCCGTCGCCCAGTCCGCCCGCCACGAGCGCCACCGCGGTCGCGCCGCCGCCTTGGTCGATCAGCGCCTCCAGCGTCGCGGCGGCGGCCGGAGCGGGCAGGGCCAGCACGAGCAGGTCCACCGGGGCGGCGCGCAGGGCGGAGACATCGGGGACGCAGGGGAGGCCGAGGAAGGTGGGGGATGCCACGAGGCTCGCGGTCGCGCCGGAGGCGGAAGGGGCGGGGGCGTCCCCGGGGACCAAAAGCTCACGCTTTCGGCTACCGGAATCCAGGGAATCGGGCGGGGCGCCGGCGGCGGCGAAAAGCTCACGCTTTCCGCTA
>CAYWTK010000018.1:0-17795 GCA_964460895.1 uncultured Opitutaceae bacterium | reverse complement strand
CGCCGGCGGCGGCGAAAAGCTCACGCTTTCCGCTAAGGGGGGTGGGAGCGGCGGGGTCGAGGCGCTTGATAATGACGAGGTCGCCGGGGGGCAGGCCGTAGCGGCGGAGATTGTCGAGGATGGTGCGGCCGACGGTGTCGGGCTGCGACGAGACGCCGGCGAGCGCGATGCGGCGCGGGGTCCGGAGGGCGTCGAGGAATCCGGCCGGGGGCGCGGTGCGGGGCGCGGGGGCGGACGCGCGGCGGCCGACCGCGTCGAGCGGCCGCGGCCGGCCGGCGGGGTCGAGGGCGACGGGATTCAGCTCGAGGAGGTCGAGTCCCTCGGCCTCGGCCAAGGCGGCCAGCCGCCACAGCGCGGCGAAGAACGCGGCGAGGTCCTCGTCGGTCGTCAGCGCATGGGTGTCCCGCAGGGCGCCGCGCCAGATGCGGCCGAGGAGATGGTCCGCGAACTCGAGCCGGGCCCGCTCCGGGGTCACGACCTCCACCGGCCACCGGCACGGCGGCGCGAGTTCGGCGAGGGCGTTCGCCTGGAGTCCGCCGAAGCCGCAGAGCACGATCCAGCCGGCGTCGGTGCGGGTGAGCGACACGAAGGCCTCCGACGGCAGGTCCCTCGTGCGCTGGATCGCGACGCGCTCGCAGACGAGTCCGCCGAGCCAGGCGTGGGACGCGGCCGTCACGCGCTCCCGCATCACGGCCGCCTCCTGCGCCACGCGTTCGGCCTCGAAGGCGAGGAACTTCACGCACCCGAGCTCGGACTTGTGCCAGAGCCCGTCGCCCAACCCCTTGAGCACGATCGCCTCGCCAGGGACGAAGGGCAGGGTCGCGTCCCCGAGCATCCCGTGCCGCGGCGGCATCAGCCCCGCGCGCGCGAGGAGGGCGTAGGCGGTGTGCTCGGGGAGGAAGGGGGACATGGGGGAATCGGAGGGCGGATGACGGTGGGCGGAGAGCGGAGGGAGTTGTCCTGTCGCCTCGGTCGCCGGGATCGTGGGCTAGTCATCGGCTCCCCGGGGGCGTTCCGCCGGGGGCGGCGACCTCGGCTACGGGGCGGCGGCCGGGACGTCAGGCGCTCGGGGCGGGTTGGACGGCGGCGAGGCCGGCGGCGAAGGCGGCGCGGTTGAGGGGGAGGACGGAGGCCTTGTCCTTGAGGACGTGGGCCAGCGTCTCGATCAGCGCGTCGTCGGGCAGCAGGTGCGTCGCCGCCTGCAGCGCGCCGAGCGCGACCACGTTCTTCACCATCGGCTTGCCGAGGTCGGCGGCGATGCGCGTGAACGGGAGGCCGAGCACCTGGCGGCCCTCGAGTCCCGGCGGCGGGGCGGGGATGACCGTGCTGTCGTAGAGGATCGTGCCGCCGGGGACGACGTGCGGGCCGAACTTCGCGAGGCTCGGGGCGTTGAACGCGACGAGCACGTCGGGCTCGGGGGCGGCGGGGTTGAGGACCTCGTCGGCCGCGACGTGGACGTCGGCGTAGCTCGTGCCGCCGCGGCTCTCGGGGCCGTAGGCGGGAATGTGGGTCGCGTCGTAGCCCAGCTCGATCGCGGCGCGCACCAGCAGGAGGGCGGCCGTCTGCGCGCCGTCGCCGCCGGAGCCGGCGAACTTGAACGCGAGGTCGCGCTTGGCGATCGCGGCGGGCCAGGGCGTGGCGGGGCGGTCCGCGACCGCGGGCTCGGCGCCGCTCAGGCCGAGGACGGCCTCGGGCTCGAAGGACGGGCGCGGGCCCCGGAACCATGGCTCGGTCGTCGCGCTGATGTCCTTCTTCACGCCGAGCGGGAAGACCGGCTCCATGTTCTCCTGCACCCATTTCTCGGCCTCGACGGGCGAGAGCTTGAGGTGGGTGGGGCACTCGGAGAGCACCTCGATGAACGAGTAGCCGCGTCCCTCGAGCTGGAGCTGCAGGGCCTTCTTGATCGCCTTGCGCGTCTTGACGCGGTTCTTCGCGTCGTAGAGCGCCACGCGCTCGACGTAGATCGGGCCGTCGAGCTGGGCGATGAGCTCGGCCATCTTGAGCGGCTGGCCCATGAGGCGGTTGCGGCCCTCCGGGCTGGTGGCCGTGCGCTGGCCGGTGAGCGAGGTCGGGGCGAGCTGGCCGCCGGTCATGCCGTAGATGGCGTTGTTGATGAAGATGACCGTGAGCGGCAGGCCCTGCTGCGCGACGGAGATCGTCTCGGCCAGGCCGATGGAGGCGAGGTCGCCGTCGCCTTGGTAGCAGACGACGAGCGAGTCGGGCGCGGCGAGCTTGTGGCCGAGGCCGACGACGGGCGCGCGGCCGTGGGCGGCCTGCGAGTTGCCGGTGTCGAAGTAGTAGTAGGCGAACACCGAGCAGCCGACCGGCGAGATGAAGATCGTCCGGTCCTGCGCGCCGAGCTCCTTGACGAGGTCGGCGATGTCGCGGTGGACGACCCCGTGTCCGCAACCGGGGCAGTAGTGCGTGCTGTGGGCCTTGAGCCCCTCGCCGTGGGCGTGGCGCTCGAAGGTCTCGTAGAAGGCGTTCTTCATGGCGGCGGTCTCAGGAGGGGTTGGCGGGCTGGCCGAGCAGCTGGTTGAGGATCTCGGCCTGGGACGGCAGGACGCCGCCGTGGCGGCGGACGTGCTCGAGTCGGGGGGCGGCGAAGCCCGCGTGGCTGAGGGCGAGGCGGAGCTCGTCCTCCAGCTGGCCCGGGCCGGCCTCGACCACGACGAGACGGCGGACCTGCGGGAGCAGGTCGGCGAGGGCGCGGATGGGGAAGGGCCAGAGCGTGAGCGGGCGGAAGAGCCCGGCGCGGAGGCCCTCGCGGCGGGCGACCTCGACCGCGCCCTTGGCCATGCGGGCGGGGGTGTTGCAGGCGACGACGAGGACCTCGGCGTCCTCGCAGCGGTAGAGGTCCGCGCGCTGCTCGGCGGCCGCGATGGCGGCGTACTTGCGGTTGAGGTGCTCGTTGTGGCGCTCGAGGTCGGTCTCGAGGAGCTGGATGGACGTGATGACGTTGTGCCGGTGGCCGCGGTCGCCGCAGACGGCCCAGGCGGGCTTGCCGCGGCGGACCATGCGGCGCGGCAGGCGCACGACGCCGGTCATCTGGCCGAGGTAGCCGTCGCCGAGGATCACGACCGGGATGCGGTAGCGGAAGCTGAGGTCGAAGGCCTCGATCGCCAGGTCGAGCATCTCCTGGGGCGTGCCCGGGGCGAGGACGATGGCGTGGGAGTTGCCGTGGCCGAGTCCGCGGCAGGCGAGCTTGATGTCGGCCTGCTCGGGCCCGAGGTTCCCGAGGCCGGGGCCGCCGCGCATGATGTCGACGAAGACGCCGGGAAGCTCGGCGCCGACCATGTAGCTCACGCCCTCGAGCATGAGGCTGAAGCCGGGCCCGCTGGTGAAGGTCATGCACGGCACGCCGCTGCCGCCGGCGCCGTACATCATGTTGACCGCGGCCGTCTCGGAGACGGCCTGGACGAACGCGCCGTCGAGCTTGGGCAGGATCTTCGCCATCAGCTCCGCGCCCTCGGTCGAGGGCGTGATCGGGTAGCCGAAGACGTGGCGGCAGCCCGCGAGCAGCGCGCCGACCGCGCAGGCGTAGTTGCCCTTGAGCACCATCGGCTCGCAGGCGGGCAGGTCGATGAAGGCGTCGGGCTCGTCCGCCGCCGGCTCCACCGTGACGGGCTTCGGCCCGAAGAGCTTGGCCGGGTCCTGGAGGTCGAAGTCCTCGGCCGCCGCGCAGGTGCAGTCCGCCCCGCACCGTTCGGTCTCCGGGCGGAGACCGAACGGCTCGGGGCAGGCCTGCATGCAGAGCGAGCAGCCGTTGCAGGCCTCGAGGTTCAGCTCGACCGGCACGAGGCCGGTGGCGGGGTTGATCTCGTGGCCGGGGGTGATGCAGTGCTTCGGACACGCGTCGACGCAGCGCAGGCAGCCTTTGCAGTATTCCGGCTGCAGGAACGGTTTGGGGCGGGCAATGGCGGACATGGGGCGGTGGGCGCCGGCCGCGGGACGTGGAAGTCGGCGAGCCGACGCGGTTGGGTTGTCCGCAGTGTAGGCCCGGGTCGCCCCCGGCACTGTGCAGGCCTTGCGCGACGATGCGCAGGACTTGGGAGCGGCCGTTACGCCGAAAGGAGGAGAGGAAGGCGGGTGCGGTTGGTCGGGCGGGCGCGCCGCGCGCGAGCCGGGCTCGGAGAGCTTTGGGGCTACCCGATTTGGCGCGATTACCGTGGGTAGCCGGCGACCTCCGGGCGCCGGGGTTTCCGAGGGAGCGGACCGATTCCGCGCCGCCGGATCCCGGCGGTTGACCGATCAACTCCACCGCCATCGGCCGGACCCGTTAGTAACGCATTGTATTACTACGTGGCTTGGGGCGGAGCGACGGGGGCGAGAAGTGGGGTGGCGTCGTCCACGATCGAGCCTATTCGGAGAGGCCGGGTCACCCGATGCGGCTCCATCGCTTGGGTAGCCGGCGAGCTCCGGGCGCCGGGGTTTCGGTTTGGCATGCCGGCGCGGGTCCGTTCCCCTCCCGCATGCCCTGGTTCTGGCTTCTCCTCGCGGGCCTGCTCGAAATCGGGTGGGCGATCGGCCTCAAGTACACGCACGGCTTCACCCGCCTGTGGCCGAGCGTCGTCACGGTCGTGCTGATGGTCGCCAGCTTCGCCTGCCTCGCGCAGGCCGTGCGCGCGCTGCCGCTCGGCACGAGCTACGCGATCTGGACCGGCATCGGCGCGGTCGGCACCGCCATCGCGGGCATGATCCTGTTCAAGGAACCCGCCACCGCGGCGCGCGTGGCCTGCATCGGGCTGATCGTGGCCGGCATCGTCGGGCTGAAGCTGACCGCGTCCGCGCCCGCCGCGGAGGAACCGCCCGCGTCCGTCGCGGGGCCGCGCTGAACGGCGACGGGCCGTGATGGGGGCCGGGGCTCTTGTCCCGTGCGCGCGTTTCGAGCGCTGCGACGCTTTTCTTGGCCACGGATGGCACGGATTCCGACGGAAGAGCCGGATCCGTCGCCATCCGTGGCCAATGAAACGTCCCATCGCGGCGGGCCATCCGTCCCGGATCGAATCCCCGACTGCCCCGGCGCCCCGATAAGCCCGGGAGCGGCCCGGCTTCAGGGAACGTGATTCCGGGCCCCGCCGGCCGGGGCGCGGTTGCCTTGGCGCGCGGGCGGCATTTCCTCGCGCCTTCCGCATGACCGCCTCCGTCCACGCCGATCCCCTCGAGATGCAGCACCGGCTCTTCGCCGAACTCTCGCGCATGTTCGGGCGGGAGGTGCCGCTCTACGACAAGTCGCTGCTCGTGAACCGCGTCGTGAACGCGGCCCTGGCCGACCTGCTGGCGCGGCGCTGGCCGGGCTTCGCGCTCGCGCCGGAGCGGCTGGAGCAGGCGAGCGGGGAGCGCCACGGCGCGATCCGCATCGGGCGGCCCGACGAGTACCGCTGGGTGGGCCGGTTCTTCGCCCGGTTCGCGCTGGAGCCGCACGCGTTCTACGACATGACCGACGTGGGCGCGAAGAGTCAGCCGATCATCGCCACCGCCTTCCGCTCGCGCCTCGACCCCGAGCACCGCGTCTTCACCTCGCTGCTCATGACCGACTGGTTCGACCCGGCCACGCGGGCGCGGATCGAGGCGGCGCTGGCGCCGCGCGAGGTGTTCTCCGCCGAGGCCAAGCGCCTGATCGAGCAGGGCGAGCGCGACGGCGGGCTGTCGTGGGCGGACGCGGACCGGCTGATCGCCGAGGCGACCGGCCGCATCTTCAAGTGGACCGGCCGCGCGCGCGACCACGCCCTGTACACGGAGCTCAGCCGCGCCGGCTTCCGCATCGCGGCGGACATCGCGTGCTTCGGCTCGCACCACCTCAACCACCTCACGCCGAACACGCTCTGGATCGACCTGTACACCTCCGCGATGAAGTACTGCCTCGGCGGGCTCGGCGAGGCCGGCTTCCGCGCGCACGCCGCGGCCGCGCTCGGGCATTTCCTCGACCAGGCCGACCGCGACTACCTCCGCCTGCATTTCCGGCACCTGCGCGCGGACGAGCTCGACGCCCTCGCGCCCGCCGAGGTTCCCGCCGCGGCGGTGACGGAGACGGTCGACGCGCTCACGCGCCGCCTGCACGAGGACGACCTCAACCTCTCGCGCCACAAGCACTCCGGGTTCAAGGACTCGACCGAGGGTCCGCCGACCAACGTGCCGGTCTTCCTGCGCCAGGATTCGTACAAGGCGCTCACGGAGCCGGTGGAGTTCGCCAATCCCGACGGCACGACGGTCGCCGCGACGCACACGGCGCGCTTCGGCGAGATCGAGCAGCGCTTCTACGCCTGCACCCCGAAGGGGCGCGCGCTTTACGACCGCTGCCTCGCGGCGGCGGACGCGGCCAAGGAGAAGGAGCCCGGTCTCGCGCGCCGCGACTTCGCGGCCTACGAGCGGCTCGGGCAGGAGGCGTTCGCCGCGTTTCCGCGCACGCTGCTGGAGCTGGTGGAGCAGGGGCTCGTCTACGCGCGTTTCCGTCCCACCGCGGCCGGACTCGCCGCCGCCCGCGCGGGGAAGGTCGGCGACTCCGACCTCGTCGCCCTGGCGCGCGCGGGCCTCGTCGCGGTCGAGGGCATCCGCTATGAGGACTTCCTGCCCGTCAGCGCGGCGGGAATCTTCGCGTCGAACCTCCAGCAGTACGGCACCCAATCCACCGCCGGCGCCAAGCCGACCTATTCGCAGGCGCAGTTGGAGGAGATCCTCGGCCGCAAGATCGTGGACCCGAACGAGACCTACGCCGAGCTCGAGGCCGAATCCCGCGCGGCGACCCGGCGCGCGCTCGGCCTGCCGCCCGCGCCGTGATCGACGGGTCAGTGTAGGGCGGGGTCTCCCGACCCCGCCGTTGTTCGCGCGCGGCGGTGGGGAGCGATCGCGATAACACGTTCACGGCGGGGTCGGGAGACCCCGCCCTACAACGGGCGCCGTCGTGCGCACGCGTGGTTGGTCGCGATCTCGGATGCGGTCCGCGGAGCGGAGGGACGGGGACCCGCGGGCTTTGCGCCGACGAGGCACCGTCCACGCGTCGCGCGACGCGCGTGGTGTCGTCCGCCTCAGGGCTTCGCGCCCGGCAGGCGGTCGGCGACCCAGCGCCCGAAGCGTCCGGATTCCCGCAGCTTCCGCCGCAGGTCCTCGACGTCCTCGCGCTTCGCCTCGGCGGTGGTGCGGTCGTGGTAGGGGAGGCGCGTCCGGTCGGCGAGCCAGCGCCCGAAGGCCTGCAGTTCGGTGGGGTCGCCGCCGCCCGCGGCGATCTCGCGGTACTCGCCGCGGCGGCTCCGGTCGGCGGTCGGAACCGGCTCCGTTCCGCGGAGGGCCAGCAGGCGGTAGTAGGGGTCGCCGTCGGAATCGCTCGACTCGTCGAGCTGGAGCGCGGCGGCGGAGAACCGCGCCTCGGCCTGCCGGCCCTCGCGGACCTGCAGGCGCAGGCCGCGCGTCGCCAGGACCCACTCGTCGCGGCGCCGCGCGAGGCGGCGCGTGCCCCAGCCGGCGAATCCGGCGAAGGCGCCGACGATCGCGGTCAAGGCGCCGAGGTTCGGGTCGCGGAGCGTCTCGGCGACGAGCAGCGCGGTGGCGCCGGCGAGGACGAGGAAGACGACCCCGAGCACGCGTGCCTGACGCCGGCGCACGGCCGGGTCGCGGACGAGGATCGGTTCGCCCTCGGCGGAGACCAGCTCGGTCCAGCCTGTCGGCAGACCGGCCACGACCGCGGCTTCGTCGCTAAGGCGGTACTCGGCACGCAGGGCGTCCGCGGCGGAGCGAAGCTCGGCTTCCGTGGGGCCCTGCAGCAGTTCGACCACCGCCGCATCGGTCTGCACCGACAGGACGGGGCGGCGGGCCGCGACGAAGAACCGGCGCAGCTCCGCGCGCGCGAGGAAGCGCCGGGTCGCGAACGGCCACACGCCCTCCTCGACCGTCAGGCCGTCGGGACCGGCCAGCACCCGCGCGCGGCCGAACACGAGCCGCAGCCATTCGCGGATCGCGGCGTAGCCGCCGATGCTCCAGAAGCACAGCCACACGATCAGGAAGAGTCCTCCGGCGACGGCGGGACCGGGCGCGAGCGGGGCGTCGCCCGGACGGGGCGGCTGACCGGTGAGCAGCGACCAACCTCCCCAGACGAGCAGGCCGAGCACGAGCACCTCGCCCACGGCCCAGAAGGCGAGCCAGACCGTGAGGAACGCGGCGCCGCCGAAGCGCCCGAGCCCCTTCGCCCGGGTCGTGATCTCCAGCCCCGCGAACGTGCGCTCGAGCTTCATCCCGGCGGGATGCTGGTGGCGCCGTCCGTTCGGGGCAAGTCGGCGACTGCTCCGGACCCCTTGGCCCCGCCGGTTTCCCTTCGTTGTGGCAGTCGCCGGTGGCGCCCGGCCGCGACGGATCGACGCGCGCCCGGCGGTCGCTCCCTGCGCACCGCTGGAGCCGGGAAGCCCTCGTCCCGGTCGGGGCCCGAAGCGACGAGGGCGTCGCATCCCCCGGGGATAAGATCGGATTCGGGCGCGTGGCGGAGCTCGCGCTTGGCGCTTCTCAGGATCGCGACCGCAGCAGTCCCTCGATCGCGTCGGCGGCCGCGGCGGCGCCGGATTCGGCCGCGACGGCCCGGCCTAGTTCATCGGCCCGCGCGGCGAGCGCCGGGTCGGAGAGGAGCGGGCGCAACCGCGCGGCCGCGCGGGAGGCCGAGAAACGGCCGATGGGCAGCACGTCGCCGACGCCGATCCGGCGGATGCGCCGCGCATTGTCCGGCTGGTCGAAACCGAACGGCACGACCAGCTGCGGCCGGCCCGCCCGCAGCGCCTGCGCGGTCGTGCCGATGCCGCCGGAATGGACGACGGCGGCCGCGTGCGGGAAGAGTCGTCCGTGGGGAGCGTAGGCGAGGACGAGCACGTCGTCCGCCTCCGTCTCGAGGCGTCGCGAGGCTTCGGTCCCGGCGAGCAGCACCGCGCGGCGGCCGAGGCTCCGCGCCGCGGCGAGGCCGTCGGCGAAGAAACGCACGGAGAGGTCCACGGCCGTGGAACCGAGGGTGAAGACCAGCGGCCGCGGACCCGACTGCAGGAAACGTTCGAGCCGCGGGTCGGGCGCCTCCTCGGTGCTCGCGCCATCGTCGAAGAACGGGAATCCGGTCGCGACGGTCGCCGCCGGCCAGTCGGGCTGCGGTGCGGCGAAGCGCGCCGAAAAGAGAGCGAGGTTGAGCTGCGGTGAGAATTGTCCGCCGAACATCGGATGCGCCGCGGAGGGGGGCAGGCCGAGGCGCGCGCGCAGGTCGGCGACCGGGCGGACGAGCCGGCGCGTGGCGAGACCGCCGAGGCGGATCACGAGCCGCTGCAGCGGCGCAGGCAGGGTGGGGAAGAGCGAGGGGTCGGAGGCCGACTGCAGCACCATCGGCTGCAGCAGGGTCGCGGCCCACGGCAACCGCAGCTTCTCGGCGACCAGTGGGGCGGGGTAGAAGAGCGGGTGCGCGCCGAGGAAGTCGGCGTCCGCGCACGCGGCGAGCAGGTCCTCGCAGGTCTCGTCCACGCGCGGCACGATGAGTTCGCGCAGCACGCGGATCGGGGCGGCGGGTCCGGCGCTGAAGGCCCGGAAGAGCGCGGCCGGGCCGCCGAACTCCGCTATGTCCGGCCGCACCGGCCGGAAGCCGCAGCCTTCGCGCTCCACCTTCGCGCGATGGTATGCGCTCGTCGCGATCGTCACCCGATGTCCCCGCCGGCGAAGCTCGCGCCCGATCGCGAGGAACGGGTGCACGTCGCCGAGCGAGCCGAAGGTGGCGAAGACGACGTGGCCAGGCATGGCCGAGGGTGGGTGCCGGGCGAGGACCGCGCAAGCCGGGCGGCGGACGCTCCTGCAGGCATTGTCGGCGCATCCTCGATTTCGGGTGTTCGGCGGAATTGACGCTGGCGTGCCCGGCGGCATCCTTCCGCGGCGTGAAACTCAGTTACGCGGTCCAAATCTGGCGGGAGGGAGACGACTACGTGGCGCATGCCCTGCCGCTCGACCTGGCCAGCAGCGGTTCGACGCCGGCGAAGGCGCGCCGGGCCCTTGGGGAGGCGGTGACCCTGTTCCTCGACACGGCGAAGCAACAGGGAACGCTCGAGCAGGTGCTCGAAGAGACGGGCTACCGAAGGGTAGCGCGAGGCTGGTCGGGACCCCGGTGGCTCAAGACGGAACGGGCTTCCGCCTCGCTCTCCGTCTAGGCGGGTCGTGCCGCGCATCACCCCAGTCCACTGGAAGGCACTGGAGGCGGTGTTCGTGCAGGTCGGATTCGTGTTCGCCCGCCAGCAGGGGAGTCATCGGTCCTATGTGAAGCCCGGTGTCGCGCGCCCAATCGTGATTCCGTGCTACGACGCGGTCCCCGTGTTCGTCATCCGGAACAACCTGCGCACGGCGGGAATCTCGCGGGAGGAGTACCTGCGGATGGTCGGACGCGGGTAATGTCGGGTGGTTGACGCGACCGGGCGGGATTGGCCTGGCTGCGGCGCAGGTCGACGGATCGGGCGACGGCAGCAGCCGGGCGAGACTGTCGGAGATTCGCGCCGGCGGAGGCGGTCGTCGCGGCCGGGTCGGGGAGACCCGACCCTCCAGGAAGGACGCTGCTCCGCGCCTTCGCGGCTTGGCGTTGTCGCCCGGTCTA
Organism: uncultured Opitutaceae bacterium; assembly: GCA_964460895.1. Taxonomy (GTDB): domain Bacteria; phylum Verrucomicrobiota; class Verrucomicrobiia; order Opitutales; family Opitutaceae; genus Didemnitutus. The sequence goes on along the minus strand of CAYWTK010000018.1, from coordinate 7,207 downwards.
CCTCGCGGAAAGTACCGCGTACGTGCGCTTGCCCTTGCGGAGAAGGAGGTGCTTCCCGAAGAGCAGGTCGGCCGCGGTGACGGCGCGGGTGTGGTCGACGCGGACGTTGTTCAGGTACACGCCGCCGGCGTCGAGGGACTTGCGGGCGGCGCCCTTCGAGGCTTCGAGGCCGGCGTGGACGACGAGGTCGGCGATGCCGGCCCCGGCGCCGTCGAGGCGGGCGCGCTCGAGGTCCTTGGTCGGCACCTCGCCGACGACGTCGTTGAAGATCTCCTCGGTCACGCCCTCGAGCGAGCCTCCGAAGAGGATCTCGCTCGCCTTGAGCGCGGCGGCGAGGGCGTCGGGGCCGTGGACGAGGGTGGTCATCTCGCGCGCCAGCGCCTTCTGCGCCGCGCGCGCGCCCGGGTTGGCCTGCCGCTCGGCCTCGAGGGCCGCGATCTCGTCGCGGGAGAGGAAGGTGAGGAACTTGAGCAGCTTGACGACGTCGGCGTCGTCCGCGTTCACGAAGAACTGGTAGAAGCGGTACGGGCTGGTCCGCTTCGCATCGAGCCACACCGTGCCGGTGGCGGTCTTGCCGTACTTCGAGCCGTCGGCCTTGGTGAGGAGCGGGAAGACGAGGCCCCAGACGGTGGCGCCGAGCTTCTTGCGGGTGAGCTCGGTGCCGACGGTGATGTTGCCCCACTGGTCGGTGGCGCCGACCTGCAGCTCGCAGCCGAACTCCTTCCGCAGGTGGCAGAAATCGAAGCCCTGGAGCAGCATGTAGCTGAACTCCGTGTAGCTGATGCCGGACGCGCGGTCCTCCATGCGGGCGCGGACCGAGTCCTTCGCCACCATCGAGTTCACGGTGATGAACTTCCCGACGTCGCGGAGGAAATCGAGGAACGAGAGCGGTGCGGTCCAGTCGGCGTTGTTCACGAGCCGGGCCGGATTCACCGCGGTGTCGAAATCGAGGAAGCGCCGGAGCTGGACCTTGATCGCCGCGATGTGGTGGGCGACCTGCTCGGGGGTCTGGAGGTTGCGCTCGTCGGACTTGCCCGACGGGTCGCCGACCATGCCGGTCGCCCCGCCCGCGAGGGCAATGGGGCGGTGCCCGGCGAGCTGGAAGCGGCGCAGGGCGAGCAGCGGCACGAGGTTGCCGACGTGCAGCGAGTCGGCGGTCGGGTCGAACCCACAGTAGAGCGTCGTTGGCCCCGCGGCGAGGCGCTGGGCCAGCGCGGTGCGGTCGGTGCTGTCGGCGTAGAGGCCGCGCCACTCGAGTTCGGCGAGGATGTCCATGGTCGGTCGCCGAGTAAACGGACGCCCCCGGAGCGGGCGCAAGTGCGCAGTGCGCAAGACGCGCTCCGCGCGGGTTGAGGTGGGAGGTCGAGGTTGAGGAGGGGGGCGCGCGGTGGAGGGCTGAATACCCGGTTCGGGCTCTTTCTCTTTCCTCTTTCTCGTTCTCTTTCTCTCGGATCCGTCCGCCGCCCGTCCGGCGCTCGGAGAGCGCCGGCTACCCGGGAACCCCGGGCTCTCCGAGCACGGGTGATCGGGTGTAGCGGAACCCGTCAGGGTTTCGCCCGTTTGTGGCGGAAGCAGAGAGAACGAGAAGGAGAACGAGGAACGAGAACGATGGAGCAGGGTGGGGGCGGCGGCTGCCGCGTGGCGGGGAGAAAGATAAAGAGAAAGAGGAAAGAGAAAGATTGGGTGCTCGGCTCTTCTCCCCGTCCCTCGACGCTCGCCCCTCGTCCCCTCGGCCGTCCCGTCCCGCCCCGCGTCCGCCTAATGGCCGCGGCGGCCGAAAAAGTAGCCGGGCTGCTGCCGCGAAAAGGGGGTTGCGGGTCGCTTGCGGCGGGCCCTACCTTGGGTCCTCTTTTCGCCGGCGGATTCCTCCGCCCCAACCGCAACTCAACACACCCTCCACCATGGCACTCGCAGTCGGCTCCAAGGCCCCGGATTTCACCCTCAAGACGAAGACCGCGGACGGTCTCAAGGACGTCAAGCTGAGCGACCACTTCGGCAAGCAGCCGGTGGTGCTCCTCTTCTTTCCCCTGGCCTACACGGGGGTCTGCACGCAGGAGATGTGCGACGTCTCGGGCGGGCTCGGCGGGTACGAGCAGCTCGGCGCGGCGGTCTACGGCATCAGCGTCGACAGCCCGTTCACCCACGAGGCCTGGGCCAAGGCCAACGGCATCAAGGTCACGCTCCTCTCCGACCTGAACAAGACGGTCACGAAGGCCTACGACGTAGTGTTCCCGAACCTCGCGGGCGTGGGCGACACCGCGGCGCGCGCGGCGTTCGTCGTCGGCAAGGACGGCGTCATCAAGTACGCCGAGCAGACCCCGACGCCGAAGGACCTCCCCAGCTTCGAGAAGGTCAAGGCCGCGCTGGCGCATTGACCCCGCCGCGGTCCCCGCGCCGCGCCGCGCGGAATCACGCCGTCGTCCCGCTCCCGGCGTCGAACCGCCGGTGAGCCGGACCCTCCGGGCCGATCCGCACTCCGCATTCCGCAATCCGCATTCCTCAATCCGCACTCCCGTGTCCCTCCCGAACCCCTTCGACACCCTGCAGACCTTCGCCGGCGGCAAGCGCTTCTACTCGCTGCCCGCCCTCGAGAAGGCCGGCTTCAACGTCTCCCGCCTCCCGGTGAGCATCCGCCTCGTCCTCGAGTCGGTCCTGCGCAACTGCGACGGCCAGCGCGTGCTCGAGTCCAACGTGCGCGAGCTCGCCTCCTGGCAGCCCAACGCGCCCCGCACGGCGGAGATCCCCTTCGTGGTCGCCCGCATCGTGCTGCAGGACTTCACCGGCGTGCCGCTGCTGGTGGACCTCGCCGCCATGCGCGCGGCGGTGGCGAAGCTGGGCAAGAACCCGAAGATCATCGAGCCGCTCGTGCCGGTGGACCTCGTCGTCGACCACTCGGTGCAGGTGGACTTCGCGGGCTCGGCCGACGCGCTGCGCAAGAACCTCGACCTCGAGTTCTCCCGCAACCGCGAGCGCTACCAGTTCCTCAAGTGGGGCATGCAGGCCTTCGACACGTTCAAGGTCGTGCCCCCGGGCATCGGCATCGTCCACCAGGTCAACCTCGAGTACCTGGCCAAGGGCGTGCTCGCCGCGGGCGACGTCCACTACCCGGACACCCTCGTCGGCACCGACTCGCACACGACGATGATCAACGGCATCGGCATCGTGGGCTGGGGCGTCGGCGGCATCGAGGCCGAGGCCGGCATGCTCGGCCAGCCGGTCTACTTCCTCACGCCCGACGTGGTCGGCGTCCACCTCACCGGCTCCCTCCGCGAGGGCGTCACCGCGACCGACCTCGCCCTCACCGTCACGCAGCTGATGCGCAAGACGAAGGTCGTCGGCAAGTTCGTCGAGTTCTTCGGCCCCGGCGCCGCCGCGCTGCCGGTCGTGGACCGCGCCACCATCGCCAACATGGCGCCCGAGTACGGCGCGACGATGGGCTTCTTCCCGATCGACGCCGAGTGCGCCAACTACCTCCGCGCCACCGGGCGCGACGAGGCCGCGGTCGCCACCTACGAGGCCTACTACCGCGCGCAGGGCCTCTGGGGCATGCCGCAGAAGGGCCAGATCGACTACTCGCAGGTGGTCGAGCTCGACCTCGGCAGCGTCGTCCCGTCGGTCGCCGGCCCGAAGCGCCCGCAGGACCGCATCGAGCTCAACAAGCTCAAGGACAACTTCGTCACGTCGTTCGCGAAGCCGGTCACCGAAAACGGCTTCGGCAAGAAGGCCGAGGACTTCGCCACGGTGAAGGCCGACATCGCCGGCACGAAGATCGGCCACGGCTCCGTCCTCATCGCCGCCATCACGAGCTGCACCAACACGTCCAACCCGAGCGTCATGCTCGCGGCCGGCCTCCTCGCCAAGAAGGCGGTCGAGAAGGGCCTCAAGCCCAACCCGGTCGTGAAGAGCTCGCTCGCCCCCGGCTCGCGCGTGGTGACCGACTACCTCGACAAGACCGGCCTCTCGCCGTACCTCGACCAGCTCGGCTTCCAGACCGTCGGCTACGGCTGCACGACCTGCATCGGCAACTCCGGCCCGCTCGCCGCGCCGGTCGAGGAGGCCGTGGTGAAGAACGACCTCGTCGCCGCGTCCGTGCTCTCCGGCAACCGCAACTTCGAGGCCCGCGTCCACCAGAACATCAAGGCGAACTTCCTCATGTCGCCGCCGCTCGTCGTCGCTTTCGCGCTCGCCGGCCGCGCCGACATCGACCTCTCGACCGAGCCGATCGGCGCGGGCCGGGATGGGAAGCCCGTCTTCCTCCGCGACATCTGGCCGAGCATCCAGGAGGTGCGCGACCAGATGCAGGCGGCGCTCAAGCCCGACGTCTTCCGCCGGCTCTACACCGACTTCGCGGCCCAGAACCCGAAGTGGAACGAGATCCCGTCCACCACGGGCAACGTCTACTCGTTCGACGCCAGTTCGACCTACATCCAGGAGCCGCCGTTCTTCGCCGGCTTCTCGATGCAGCCCGGCACGATCCGCGAGATCCGCGGCGCCCGCGCGCTCGGCATCTTCGGCGACTCGGTCACGACCGACCACATCTCGCCCGCCGGCGCCATCAAGAAGTCCTCGCCCGCCGGCAAGTACCTGCTCGAGCACGGCGTGGCCTTCGAGGACTTCAACTCCTACGGCTCCCGCCGCGGCAACGACCGCGTGATGGTCCGCGGCACCTTCGCCAACGTCCGCATCAAGAACCTGATGCTCGGCGGCGAGGAGGGCGGCAACACGATCGGGCCCGACGGCGCCAAGACCTCGATCTACGACGCCTCCATGGCGTGGCAGGCCAAGGGCGTGCCGCTCATCGTCCTCGCGGGCCAGGAGTACGGCACCGGCTCCTCCCGCGACTGGGCGGCCAAGGGCACCAACCTGCTCGGCGTGAAGGTGGTCGTGGCCCAGAGCTTCGAGCGCATCCACCGCTCCAACCTCGTCGGCATGGGCGTGCTGCCCCTCCAGTTCAAGGAGGGCGTCACCGCCCAGACGCTGAAGCTCGACGGCACCGAGACCTACGATGTCGTCGGCCTCAGCCCGGCGGTGAAGCCGCAGCAGGACCTCACGCTCCGCATCACCCGCCAGGACGGGTCGGTGCAGGACGTGCCCGTCGCCTGCCGCATCGATACGCCCATCGAGATCGAGTACTACCAGCACGGCGGCATCCTGCCGTACGTGCTGCGGCAGATCGTCGCCCGCAACTGAACCGAGGCGACCGTCGCCGCGGGGGCGCCCGACCGGCGTCCCCGCGGGTCCTCCCTTTTCCCCCGTGAGCGACCCCGCGAAGCCGGCCGTGCTGGTCAACGCCTACACCGACCCGGTGCTCGTCCGGATCGAGGGCCGGGCGTCGTTCCTCAACGCCGGGGCCCTCAGGGATTTCTTCGCCGAGCTCGAGCGGACCGGGAAGTCGCGCTGCGCCGTGGACTTCGCGGCCTGCGCGTCGATGGACAGCACCTTCCTCGGCATCCTCGCGGGCGCGGCGCTCGCGCTGCGGCGCCGCGATCCGGCGGGAGGGCTGACCCTCCTGCGCCTCGGCCCGCGCAACCTCGAACTCGTCCGCAACCTCGGCCTCCACCGCCTCGCGACGGTGGACACCGGCGCGGAAAAGCTCGCCTTCGACGGCATCAAGGCCGTGCCGCTGACCGAAGAGCGCAAGTCCGAGCTCGAGCGCGCCCGCCTCGTCCTCGAGGCCCACGAGAACCTCGTCGCGGCCGACGCCGCCAACGCGCCGAAGTTCCAGGACGTCCTCGCCTTCCTCCGCGCCCGCGTGGATGGCCGCTGAGGGCACCCGCCCGTCCGAACCCCTGGAGCCGGGACGCCCCCGTCCCGGCCCGCGCGCCCGACGCGCGTGACGCGCCGAGGGCGGCGCATCCCCAAGGGGCGCATCGCCATCCCCCAAGTAGGGAAGCGGATTCCGGGGGAGCCCGGGCTCTCCGAGCACGGGTCACGCGCGGCGCGATTTCCGCCTCCTCCCCAACCCCCGGCGCCCGGAGGTCGCCGGCTACCCACGCGACGCCGATCTAGTGTCCTGAGCGATTAATTCGTGAGCATAGTGACTCAACTCTGCCGAGAATGAGGTCGGCGGAAGCGGTCCAGACAAAAGGAGTGGGATTGCGGTTGTTGGCTTCGAGATACTGACGGATGGCTTTCTCCAGATCGGCCACCGAGCGGAAGGCGCTGCGGCGCAGCCGTTGTTCGGTGATTTTGGCAAACCAGCGTTCGATTTGGTTCAGCCAAGAGCTGCTGGTCGGGGTAAAGTGCAGATGATAGCGTGGCCGACGTTTGAACCATGCGGCGACCTTCGGGGCCTTGTGTGTGCCGTAGTTGTCCAGCACCAGGTGAATCTCGAGTCCCGCCGGCACCGACTCGTCGATTTGCTGGAGGAAACGAAGGAACTCCTGATGGCGGTGGCGGGGCTGACAGCGTCCGATGACTTTGCCGGTGGCGATGTCCAGCGCCGCAAACAACGAGGTGGTGCCGTGGCGGAAGTAGTCATGGGTGCGGCGCTCCGCTTGGCCGGGGCGCAAGGGCAGGATCGGCTGGCTGCGATCGAGCGCTTGAATCTGACTCTTCTCGTCCACGCAGAGCACCATCGCACGGGTCTTCTCCGGCGGGTTGAGGTAGAGACCAACGATATCACGCACCTTCTCGACGAAGAACGGGTCGTTCGAGAGCTTGAAGTTTTCCTGCAGGTGCGGCTTCAGCCCAAACGCGCGCCAAATGCGCACGATGGCGTTTTGCGTCAGGCCACTGGCTTTTGCCATCGAGCGTGTGCTCCAATGGGTGGCCCCCACCGGCTTCTTCTCCAAGGTGCGGGTGACGACCGCTTCGATCTTGGCGTCGGTGATCTTGCGCGGCTGGCCAGGTCGCGGCGCATCGCCCAATCCGCCGAGGCGCTGGGAGAGGAAACGCTGACGCCATTTGCCCACCGTCGCCAGCGTCACCTCGTGCCGCTCGGCCACCGCCGTGTTGCTCATCCCGCTCGCGCAATCGAGCACGATCTTGGCGCGCAATGCGGTGCGCTGATCCGACTTTGGCCGTCGTGCCATCGTCGTTAGCTTCACGGTTTCTTCCTCACTCAACACCAGTTCCGCCAACGGTCTTCCAAGAGCCATGGCGCAGAAAATCAGAGACCCTCACTTATTGCACGCTTTAATCGCTCAGGACACTATTAAGTCTCGCCTAATAGACTGACATGTGCTTTCCTCCACCATGTCCCAAC
>CAYWTK010000017.1:0-40047 GCA_964460895.1 uncultured Opitutaceae bacterium | reverse complement strand
ATCAGCGCGTTCACCGAGCAGTTCATCGAGGACATCGGCGCGCTCGAGCTGATCGACATCGCGACCTTCGCCCCCGGCGTGACGAGCGGCGCGAAGGAGTTCACGCAGGGCAACAACCGCTTCTCGATCCGCGGCTTCGACGGCGACGTCACGCCGCAGCGCAACGGCTTCGTCGGCAACCGCTACGTCGACTCGGGCAACGTGCAGCGCGTCGAGGTCGTGAAGGGCCCGGCCTCGCTGCTCTACGGCCAGATCACGCCGGGCGGCACGGTGAACTACATCACCAAGCGCCCGACGGCCAAGGCCTCGACCCGCCTGAAGTTCCAGGCCGGCACCGACAGCTTCTGGCGCGCGGAGTTCGACGTGAACCAGCCCCTCGCCGACGGCCGCGTCGGCACGCGCCTCGTCGGCGCCTACGAGAACCTGCTCGCGTGGGCCGACCCCAGCGGCGGCGACGCCTGGCTCCTCGCCGGCGCGGTGGACTTCAAGCTCGGGAAGAACGCGAACCTCGTCCTCGACTTCGAGACCTACACCCGCGACCAGTCGCCCCTCATCGGCATGAAGCCGAACATGCAGGTCGCCGGCCTCAATTCGGCGACCGCCGGCAACTACCCGGTGCTCGCGGACCGCGCGCGCGCCCAGGCCTACGTGGACGTCGGCAACCTCAACCTCGGCTTCCTCAACTACGCGCCGCTGCCCCACGACTTCAACTACGTCGGACGGAACGACTACCGGCTGTCGTGGTTCGACTCCCTCAACGCCGAGCTCAACGTGAAGCTCGGCTCGAACTGGCGCGCGCGCGCGAACGTCGGCTGGCAGGACTTCAGCATCAGCAACAAGCTGACCGGCCTCGCGGAGTTCACCATCACCCCGGCCGCCGCCTACCTCGCCACGCCCGGCAAGAGCCGGTTCACCTACCGCGACGAGCTGCGCGCCGACCCGGCCGCGGTGCTGCGCGACCCAACCAAGACCGCCAGCGCGCTGATGACGCGCCGCAAGCGCCTCGAGCAGTCCATGGGCGACGCGCTCTCCTACCAGCTCGAGGTCGCGGGCCTCGTCGAGCTCGGCGCCCTGAAGGTGAAGCCCCTGTTCGGCGCGTTCCTGAGCGAGGTCGGCTCCGGCAGCTTCCGCCGCGAGAGCTCCGGCGCCAACCCGCCCGCGGGCCTCGCCAACGCGGCCACCGCCCCCGGCCAGCACTTCCAGCCGTGGGACTACAACAACCCCGCCACCTGGGACCGCGACGCCGACTACGACGTGAACACGATCCCGGGCATCAACTCGTACAACGACGCCGAGGGCGAGGAGAGCGCCGTCTACGGCCTGCTCAACGTCTCGGCCCTCGACGACCGGCTGATCGTCATCGGCGGCGCCCGCTACAACAAGACGTGGACCATCAACACCAACCTGCTGCCCACCGTCGTCGCCCCGCTCGGGCCCGCGGTCGTGGGCGACAAGTTCCAGGCGGAGAAGACGACGCCGCAGTTCGGCGCGGGCTTCAAGGTGCGCCCGGACCTGCTGCTCTTCGCCAGCTACTCGGAGTCGTTCTTCATCGAGGACCGCTCGCTCACGTCGTTCAACCCCGCCTACAACCCCGCGCTGCCGACGAGCGCGACCAACCGCGTGACCGTCACCGAGCCGGCCAAGCCCACCACCGGCAGCGGCTGGGAGGTCGGCGCGAAGACCGACTTCCTCAACGGCCGCGTCTCCTCGACCGTGTCGTGGTTCCACCTCAAGCGCGAGGACCGCGTGCTCCGCTTCCGCGAGACGGCGCCCGACGGCACGTTCCCGACCATCACCCGCCAGGGCACGGTGGACGAGAGCGAGGGCCTCGAGGTCGAGCTGACCTGGTCGCCGACGGACCAGTGGCAGGTCTTCGCGACCTACACGAAGATGGACATCAAGACGACCAAGGGCACGTTCCCCGCGATCCCGACCTACTCGACGGACCCGGCGGTGCAGGCGGCCTACGTCGCGGCCTACAACGAGGCGCGCGACCTCATCCTCAACGCGGTGCCGGAGGGCTCCGCGGAGACCCTCGCGACGCTCTGGACCCGCTACAACTTCACGTCCGGCGCGCTGCGCAACCTCTGGATCGCCGGCGGCTTCGTCCACACGGGCGAGAAGGCGCAGCGCACGGCGAACCCGACGCTCTTCCTCGAGGCCGACACCGTCTTCGACGCCAGCCTCGGCTACGACTGGAAGCGCAACGGCCACAGCTGGGGCCTGACGGTCGCCTGGAAGAACGTCGGCGACATCGAGTACTTCAACGCGAACCAGTCCCGCGCCGCGCCGGGCCGCGTGATCGTGAGCCTGACGACGCGCTTCTGAGGCGCGCCCCGCTCCCGCACAGGGGCCGCCCGCGGGCGGCCCCTTTCTCTTTTCCGCGGAGACCGGCGCCGACGGCGTCGGGTGGCTTGCCCCGCGGAGCGCCGACGTGTAGTCCTCCTCCGCCATGCCCTACCTGCGCGCGTTCTCGACCCTCGGCTGCCCGGAGCTCGGGCTCGATGCCGCCCTGGCCCTCGCGCGGCGCCACGGCCTCGACGCGGTCGAGCTGCGGACCCTCGAGGGCACGACCGACCTGCCGGCGCTCTTCGCGCGCGAGCACGGCACGCCGGCCGAGCTGGCGGCGCACGTCGCCGCGACCGGCGTCCGCGTCGTGTCGCTCGACACCTCGTTCCGCCTCGCGGATCCGCAGCCGGGCGACTGGGACGCGCTGCTCGCGTTCGGCCCGTGGGCGGAGGCGCTCGGGGTGCGCTGGCTGCGCGCTTTCGACGGCGGCGCGCCGGACCGGCCCCTGGGTCCGATCGTCGCGTCCTGGGAGCGCTGGCGCGCGCACCGCGCCGCGGCCGGCTGGCGGTGCGACCTGATGGTCGAGACGCACGACGCGCTCTTCACCGCGGCGGCGATCCGGGACTTCGTGCGGGCCGCGCCCGGCGCGTCCATCCTGTGGGATTCCCACCACACGTGGAAGAAGGGCGGCGAGGACCCGGTCGCGACCTGGTCCGGCATCCGCCCGCACGTCGTGCACGTCCACGTGAAGGACTCCGTCAGCCGCCCCAGCGCGCGGCATCCGTTCACCTACGTGCTGCCCGGCGACGGCGAGTTCCCGATGGCGCCGCTGCGCGCCGTGCTCGCGTCCGAGTTCGGCGGGACCCTCAGCCTCGAGTGGGAGCGGCAATGGCACCCGTACCTCGCGCCGGTGGACGAGGCCCTCGGCACGGCCGCGGTCCGCGGCTGGTGGTGACGCTCCGGGTCGGCCGGTCCGCGGAAGCCGCATCCCCGCCCGCCATGGCCGCCTCGGCCCTCCGCTTCGCCTACCTCGTCCTCGGCCTCCTCAGCCTCGGGCTCGGCCTGCTGGGCGCGCTCCTGCCCGTGGTGCCCACGGTCCCGTTCGTGCTGCTGGCGGCGTTCTTCCTGAGCCGCAGCTCCCCGGCCCTGCATCGGCGGCTGCGCGAGCACCGGCTCTTCGGTCCGGCCCTGCGGCGGTGGGAGGACGGCGGCCGGATCTCGCGTCCGACCAAGTGGACGGCCACGGCGTTCCTGACGGTCGCCCTGGTCCTGCAGGCGACGGTCGGAGGCCTGCCGCCGTGGGGCCTCGCCCTCTCGTTCGTCGTCGTCGGGTCGGTCCTGGCGTTCCTCTGGAGTCGTCCGGAGGACCCGCCGCAGCCGTGAACGGCCGCGGGCGCTACCGGGGCGCCCCCGCCGCGGCCGCGCGCAGGCGGGGCTGCACCACGAGGAAGTAGTACACCAGGCCCGTGAGCGTGAGCGCGATCCCGCAGAGGGAGGGCAGGAAGCGGTCGTAGAGCGTGACGAGGGCGAACACGGCGTAGATGCCCACCACCACCCACAGCGTGTAGGGGTAGCCCCACGCGCGGTAGGGGCGGGGCGCGTCCGGGTACTTCCGGCGCAGGACGGGGATGACGAGGAACGTCGAGATGTTGAACACGGCCGAGACGAACGAGAAGAAGTCGATCACCGTCTCGTACGCGTTCTCGGCCTGGGCGGCGAAGAGCAGCAGCACGGACGCCCACGTCGCCTGGGCGACCAGCGCGGCGTTCGGGGTCTTGGTCCGCGGGTGCACGCCGCCCAGCGCGCGGAAGAAGAGCCCGTCGCGCGCCATCGCGTGCCACGTGCGCGCCTTCACCATGATCTGGGTGCCCACGTTGCCGAACGTGCTCATCATCACCGCGAGGCAGATCAGCACGAGGCCGGTCGGTCCGGTCGCGCGCTGCATCGCGTCCGCGGCGATGCTGCGCCCGCTGGCGACGATCTCCGGCACGCTGAGCTGGTTGAGGTAGGCCGTGTTGACGAGCAGGTAGAGGAGCAGCACGGCGCCGATGCCGGCGAAGAGCGACAGCGGCAGGTTGCGCCGCGGGTTCTTCACCTCCTCGGCCACGTAGGTCGCGCCCTCCCAGCCGCTGTAGGCGAAGAAGGCGTAGCGGAGCGCCCCGAAGACCCCGAGGAGCGACGTCCAGAAGCCGCCCTCCGGCCAGAAGCCCGTCGTGAAGTTGGCCGCGTTCACGCCGGTCGAGAACGACGCCAGCACGATCACGAGCAGGGCGCCGACCTTGGCGAAGCTGAAGACGTCCTGCAGCAGCCCGCTGAACCCCACGCCGAACAGGTTCGAGGCCGTGTGGAGCCAGATGATGGCCAGCGCCAGCAGCGTCTCGACGCCGGGCGGGAGCGGCTGGCCGACGAGCGCGGTGTAGAGCGAATGGGTGTAGTGCGAGAACACGAGCGCCACCGCGACGATGGCGGCGGTCTCGGACACGAAGAACATGGCCCATCCGCGGAGGAACGCCCACCACGGCGGGAACGCCGCCTTCAGGTACGCGTAGGGTCCGCCGGAGCGCGGCATCATCGCGACGAGCTCGGCGTAGAGGATGGCCGCGAGGATGGTCGCCACCGCCCCGATGATCCAGGCGCCGTAGAAGAGGCTGACGCACCCGACCGCGACCATGATCGGCCCGGGCGTGCGGAAGATGCCCGAGCCGATGATGCGGCTGATGACGATGGAGAGGACCTCGAGCGCGCCCAGCCGACGGTCCAGCTCGGTGGATTCGCCGAAGAGGTCGTCGGGACGCGGCGCGGGCTCGCGGGCGTCGCCGGGCGGCGGCGGGCGGGGAGGCGGGGTGGGGGACATCGCGACGGGCGGCCGGGGCCGGCGATTCTCCCGGCCGCGGTCGTCGGCTTCGGGGCGCGCGGCGCGGGGTCGCGTCGGGAGTCCGCCGGATTTCCGTCCCGGTGGCAAGCCGGCCCTCGGGCCGCTCAGCGCACGATGCCCTGCTGGGTGAGGAACTCGACGACCAGCGTGCGGCTCCGCTCGCGCCAGCCGGCGTCGGGCTCGGCGATGTTGTGGCGGCCGCCGGGAACGGTCACGAGCCGGCTGGAGTTGCCGGAGGCCCGGAGCTTGGCGTCGAGCGCGACCGCCTGCGCGTACGGCACGGTCTGGTCGGCGTCGCCGTGGAACATGAGCACGGGCGGGAAGCGGCCGTCGAGACGGTGGAGCGGCGACAGGGCGTCGGCGTCCGCGCCGAACCGCTTCGGCGTGTAGCCGTTTGTCGCGGAAGTGTCCGATACCGCGCTGTAGAGCACGAGCGCGGCCGGCGGCGTGCGCGGGGCCTCGGCGGGGGCCGAGCCGGGGGGCGTGGCCGCGATCGCCGTCCAGAGCGCGACGTGGCCGCCGGCGGAACTGCCGCCCACGGCGATGCGGTCGGGGTCGATGCCGAGCTCGGCGGCGTGGTCCTGCACCCAGCGGAGCGCGGCGCGGCCGTCGGCGACCGACGCGTGCGGCGGCGTGTCGTGCCGGCCCTTGGTGCGGTAGTCCGGGGCGACGCCGACGAGACCGAGCTTCGCCGCGCTGCGCGCCCAGCCGATGGACGCGGCCGGCGTGCCGCGCGACCACCCGCCGCCGAAGAAGAACAGCAGCGCGCCGCGCCGGTCGCCGGGCTTCCAGCCGGCGGGCTTCACGACGTGGAGGAGCATCCGGTCCGGACCTTCGCGGAACGCCCGCGTCTCCGCGCCCTCGAAGCCCTGGGGCGTCTCCTCGACGTCGGCGGCCGGGGCCGCGGCGGGCGCGGCGACGACCGTGGCGGCCAGGACGAGGGAGGCGAGGCAGACGGGCAGTCGGAGGCGCATCGGCGGAGGCTGGCGGAGGCGGCCGGCTCAGTGAAGCATGAACGCGTCCTCGTCGAAGCGCAGCCGGTCGGTCCGGCCGTCGGGACGCTCGACCACGAGGAAGCCGTCCACGAGCGAGGCCTTCACCTTGGCCGGCTCGACGGCGTCCCGCTCGGGCCAGAGCACGGCGAAGACGACGTGCTCCTCCGCCGCGACGGCCGAGCGGGCGGCGAGGTGGTTCTGGCGGAGGTTCCACTCGCCGGTCGTGGAGTAGTTGATCGCGCCGGGCGTGACGTACTTCGGGTCGACCGGCACGGGGAAGCCCTCGGTGACCTTGGCGTCCCAGGCGTAGGGGGCCACCAGCGCCACGGTGAGGGCCGCGGGGCCGTGGCGGGAGAAGGCCTCGGACCGCCCGGGCGTCCAGCGCAGCTCGCGCTCCGTGTGCAGCAGCCAGTCGATCCGTCCGGGCGTGCGGAGTCGCACGACGTCGCGGACGACCAGGTAGCGGGAGTCGACGAACGCGAGGTCGCGGGTCACGCGCTGCACGCGGCCCTTCGGCTGCTGGAGCGCGTACGCGCGCGTCGCGTCGCCGCGCGTCCACGCGAAGCGCGGCTGGACGGCGAAGTGGGTGATGCGGCCGGTGGACTCCTTGCTGCGCGGCTTCTGCCCCTCGCCGTCGATGAGCAGCGCGTTCTTCGAGACGGTCTGCCGGACCCAGGCGTTGTGGTGCGGGGAGTTGTGCCACTCGCGGAAGCCGGAGTTGACGGCGAGGCCGACGCCGTAGGCGTTCAGGACGAAGGCGTTCTGGTGCGCGTGGCTGTGGCTGAAGGAACCGTAGGGGCTGGAGACGAACGTGACGTGGATGTCGTCCGCCGGCCGGCCCAGCGCGCGGTGGAACGAGACCCAGCCGACGTCGCGGAACCAGCGCGCGGCGGGGAGCTCGGCGAGGTCGCGGCCCGCCGGCAGCGGGCGCGTGGACGACGTGAAGTTGCGGACGAGGAACTCGGCGGCCGTGGGGTAGCGGCGGTCGAGGCCCTTGAGGCCGAGGTCGGCCGGCCGCGGCCGGGTGTCGGTGCACAGCTCGGCGTAGGTGCGGAGGAAGCCGTCCTGCTGCACGCGCGCGAGGTGGAGCAGGTACTCGGCGACGCCGGACTCGAGGTTGAACTTGCCGGCGTTGGAGAGGTCGCCGAACGACGTCGCGAGGTAGGGCTGGACGTTGTAGACGCAGAAGTAGGGCGAGTTGCGCCAGAACGCCGACGCGTACGCGTCGGGATGGCCGAGGGCGAGCAGGGCGTCCTGGAAGAACGCGTGCTCCATCGTCCCGCGCCAGTAGGCGACGCCCTCGCCCCAGCCGCCGTCGTCCCCGCCCCACGGCGGGAACCGGTCGCGGTAGAAGCGATAGGCGTACTCCCACCACCCGCGGGCCTCGGGCAGGTCGTCCCAGAGCGCGAGTCCGGCGAGTCCGGTCATCGGCATGAAGCGGACCGGGTGGCTCGAGAGGTCGGCCGCGATGGAGTTGCGGGTCACCTGCGAGATGCTGCCCTCGCGCTCGATCCACTCGGCGGAGCGGGTGCCGCGGGTGCGGAAATGGTCGAGCACGACGCGGCGCTCCTCCGGCGTGAGGCGGTCGCGGAGCTGGTCGTAGACGAGCGGGAGCTTCCGCCAGAGGCGGAAGTGGCCCTCGTCGTTGTACTCGATGTCGGTCGCCCCGGGCACGGAGCCGCTCCGCCAGTCCGGCGCGAAGGTCCAGCGGCAGGCGCCGAGGAGGAATTCGCGGGCCTTGGCCAGGTACTTCTCCTCGCCGGTCACAATCCAGCAGAGCGTGGCCGCCTCGGCCACGCCGGAGACGACGCCGCATATGTCCTGCACGTCGCGCCACCGGTCGGTCTTGTCCGAGGTGCGCTTCGCCGGCGTCGGGTCCCCGTAGGTGACCGGCTCCGCGGGGAACGGCAGCGCGAGGAACTCGCGGTCGAGGTCCTCGCGGATGCGCGCGAACGCGCGCGCGCCGTCGCCGGTGGTGCAGTAGGCGCGGAACGCCTCGTGCCGGCCGGCGGGGATGAGCGTGCGCGGGCCCTGCGCGGGGACGTGGCGCGTCGGGTCCGCCTCGGCCGCCGGCAGCGGCGCGGCGAGGGCGATTGCCAGGACGACGAGGGCGGTGGCGAGGACGGGCGGCGGAGCGAAGGAACGCATGGTATGACTACGAGGGCAGGGTGGGCAGGGACCAGTGGGCGACGGCCCAGGGGCCGGCGAGCGGGTGCTCGAGACGCCAGTCGCCGGCCGCGCCGCGCAGGACGCGCCAGGGCGCGGCCGCGGCCGGGCCGGTGCCCGACCACGAGAGCGCGGCGAGCACGACGGGGGCGTGGGCGGGAAGCCGGGCGGTGCGGAGGACCGGGGTGGCATGGTAGGGGGCGGCGACGTGGCGGCGCTCGGCCGTGTCGTCGAGGCGCAGGTCCCATTCGGCGGAGAACTCGCCGCACAGCGCCTGAATCATCGTGCCGCGGCCGTCCGGCGCGAAGGCGGCGAGCCCGTCGCGCGCGACCTCCGGAGTACGGAGCGGCAGGGCGAAGCCGCCGAGGCGGAGGACGACGGGCTGGCGCGGCGTGACGTGGTGCACGTGCAGGAGCCAGCCGTCCCGCCAGAAGACGAAGGTCTCGACCGAGGTGTTC
This sequence comes from uncultured Opitutaceae bacterium, assembly GCA_964460895.1. Taxonomy (GTDB): domain Bacteria; phylum Verrucomicrobiota; class Verrucomicrobiia; order Opitutales; family Opitutaceae; genus Didemnitutus. The sequence goes on along the minus strand of CAYWTK010000017.1, from coordinate 31,264 downwards.
ACCTGCCCGACCTTGGCCCCGAGGTTGTAGGCGTACCCGAGGTGCTGCGGCGACAGCTCGACCGCCACGGTCGAGTGCCGGCCGAACACGCGGCCGTCGTCCAGCTCCTGCGTCAGGGCCCCGTCGGGGGAGAAGCGGGAGATCTCCGGGAAGGCGTAGGTGAAGTGCGTGCCGGTGCGGTAGCTGAGCTTGCTCCACTTCCACGCGCCGTACCGCAGCTGGGTGTTCCCGACCATGGAGCCGGCGTTGAGGATCTCGACCTCGCCGTCCGGCAGGCTGCGGGTGACGAGCCCGGGCGCGGGCATGACGCGGACGAAGCCCCGTTCCGCCGGCAGGGGCTGCTCGGGCCCGGTCCAGAACGGATGCGTCGGCGGCAGGAGCAGCGGCGTGAACCCCTTCGCGGCCCAGTAGGGCGAGGCCGGCGCGGAGTACGGCTCGATGATCCGCGGGAAGACGTCGGTGAAGCCCGGCCCGAGCGCGCCCTGCGCGGTGTAGATCGGGCGCGAGAGGAAGAAGTCGAGGCTGCGGGTGCAGAGGCGCCGCAGCACGCCCGGCGCCACGTCCGTGCAGTCCTCGAGCAGGGCGAGGCCGAAGACGTTGAGGGCGTTGAACCGGTAGGCGATGGAGCGGCCGAACGCCGGGTGCTCGCCGCTGGCGGCGAAGAAGTGCTGGTAGTCGTCGACGAACGCCCGCGCCCACCCGCGCCAGCGCGCGGCGCGGGCCGCGTCGCGCGCGCCGTGGAGGTGCGCCCACATCAGCCCGTAGAAGTGGAAGGCGTACGCGTTGTAGTGGTCGAAGGCCTGGTTGATGCCGTCCTCGAACCAGCCGCCGCCGCGGTGCATGGTCTCGAGCTGGTCGAGGTGCGCGGTGACGACGGCCCGGTCGGTGCGGTGCGCCGCGCCGTGGCGGGCGAGGAACTCGAGGATGTGCACCGACATGAACAGGTGGTTGTTGTTCACGATGCCGCTGCCGCGGCAGGTGCCGAACCAGGCGAGGACCTGGGCGCGCTCCGCCGGGCCGAGCGGCTCCCACAGGTCGCGGGGGGCGAGCTGCAGCGCGATGGCCATCAGCCCCATCTCGACGTGGTGCTGGTGGTAGCTCGCGTCGGGACCCCAATAGTGCGGCGAGGCCGGGTCCGTCCCGAGCACGAGCGCCGCCCGGAACCAGCCGGCGAGGCGCGCGCGGAGCGCCGCGTCCTCGGCCCGCGGCGCCGACTGCAGCCAGAAGGCCGCGAGCGTCAGCGGCCGCGCGTAGGATTCGAGCCGGTCGGCCTGCCGGTCGTGGTCCGACGGCGGACCGTGGAGGTCGAGGTCGGCCCGGCCGGGATGCATCAGCGCCGCGAGCGGCTCGAGCAGCCCGCGCGCGCGGTCCTGCCAGTGGCGGTAGGGGGCGGGGAGATTCACGGCGTGGGGAGGACGGGTGCTGGAGAGCACGGGGAGATTGCGGATCTCGGAGTGCGGAGTGCGGATTGTCGGGCGGCGGCGGTCGATGCTGGGCGGGAGATTCCGCAATCCGCGTTCCGCGATCCGCAATCGTCTCAGGTGGTCGTGTCGTACACCCGCAGGTCGATGCGCGCCTGCAGCGGCTGGCCGGTGCAGTAGGCGCGGAGGTTCGCGAGCGAGAACTCGCCCGCGTCGCGGCGCCGGTCGGTCGTGGGGCCGGCGAGGTGCGGCGTGAGCGAGACGTTGGGCAGGCCGCGGAACGGGGAGTCCGGCGGGAGCGGCTCGACCGTGAAGACGTCGAGCCCGACCATGATCCGGCCCTCCTGCGCGACCCGCAGCAGGGCGTCCTCGTCCACCACCGCGCCGCGGCCGACGTTGACGAAGACGCCGCCGGGGCGGAGGAGCCGGAGGTGCCGCTCCGTCACGACGCCCGTCGTCTCCGGGATGAGCGGCGCGAGCTCGACGACGATGTCGTTCTCCGCGAAGAGCGCGTCGAGGCTGGGCGCCGCGCGCACGCCGAACGCGCGCTCGGTGTCGGGTCCGACGTCCGGCGCGAAGGCCGAGAGGCCGCAGCCGAAGGGCTGCAGCAGGCGCACGAGCTCGCGCGCGATCTGGCCGAAGCCGTGGAGCCCGACGCGGCGGCCGAAGAGCGACGCCGTCTCGGTGCCGCCGTCCTTCCACGCGCCCTCGCGGTGCATCGCCAGCGTCCAGTAGGTCGCGCGCCGCAGGCAGGAGAGGATATGGAACAGGGCCCATTCCGCGACGATGCGGCTGATGGAGCCGCCCCAATTGGTCACGAGGAGCCCGGCGGCGATGTGCTCGCGCGTCACCAGCCGCTTCACCGAGCCGGCGAGGTAGCAGACGTAGCGCAGGTTCGGCGGGAGCTCGCGCGGCAGGGGCGGGGTCTTCCAGCAGGCGACGAGCACCTCCGGATCGGCGGCCGCCAGCACGCGGTGGAAATCCGCCGCGTCCCCCGTCGTGGGGTCGTGGTGGTCGAGGCGGGCGGCGAGCACGCGCACGTCGGCGAGCAGCGGCTCGGGCAGGAAGTCGCGCAGCTCCTGCGCGGTGAGGGCGGTGAGGATGGTGGGACGCTTCATCTCAGGCGGGCGGATGGCACTCGAGGATCGAGACCTCGGGCTGGGGGCGGATGTGGAGGGGGCCGAGGCCGGCGGGGCGGAAGTACTTGTCGTGGCGGCGCAGGCGATGGCGGCGGCCGCCGCACTCGAACTCGGCGGCGCCGTCCGTGACGATGGCGACGTGCGCGGAGGGCTCGTCCTGCACCAGCGCCGCGCGGACATGGGAATGCCGGACGGTGAAGCACGGCGTGCGCTCGGGTCCGATGAGGTTGTCCTGATGGGAGTCCGGGCCGAGCGCCCGCCGCCGGCGCGGCGGGCAGAACGCCTCGGTCAGGACGCGGCCGGGCGGCCACGGCGAGAGGTCGAAGACGTCGAGGCAGAAGTCGAGGTCCCGCCCCATGAACCGGGCCGATTCCGGCAGCACGTAGCCGCCGCGCTCGAATTCGAACCGCACCACCAGGTCGCTCGGCTCCTGGATCTCGACGAGGAAGACGCCCTCGCCGAGCGCGTGCGGCACGCCGCCGGGGACGAGCAGCGTGTCGCCGGGCTTCACCGGCACGCGGTCGAAGCAGGCCGCGAGCGCGGCGAGGTCCTGCTCCGCGATCATGCGCCGCAGCGCGGCGCGGCTGGGCGGGCGCTGGAAGCCGAGGTGGACGTAGGGCTGGGCGACCTCGGGCCGGGTCGCGAGGACGTGGTAGGCCTCGGTCTTGCCCGAGGGCGAACCGAGCCGCCGGCGGGCGAACTCGGCGGTCGGGTGGACCTGGAAGTGGAGGCGGATCGCGGGGTCGAGCAGCTTGACGAGGAGCTGCGGGCCCGCGCCGTGCTTCGCGGCGTGCGCGGCGCCGAGGAAATAGGCCGGATCCGCGGCGAGCAGTTCGGAGAAGTCGCGGAGGGAATCGCCCACGCGCACGACGGAGACGCCGGCCGGCACGGCGGGCGCGCCGGCCGGGGCGGGCCAGGGAGCGCCGTCGGGCGGATTGACCGCGCGCGTCGTCGAGGCGACCCAATCCTCGGGGTAATGGCCGTCCTCAGGCCGCGCCGCGCCCGCGAGCGCGTCGAGCCCGCGTCCGCCCCGGTAGGTCCGCCAGACGCGGTTGGGGGGCAGGAGGACGAGTTGGCCGCGGTGGTCCATCGGTCTCAGGCGGCGGGCCGGCGGGCCTGCTTCACGAGCAGCCAGCCGATGAGCATGACGACGCCGCCGCAGAAGAGGAACGCGAGGCGGCCGACGAGGGGGTTCGGGATGAGCGCCATCAGGCAGACGACGGCGCCGTAGGGCAGGCAGAGCCAGCCGATGAGCCAGGACTGCTTGTCGTCGGTCGCGGCCGCGGACTCCTCCTTGGCGTAGTCCACCGGGGTGGCGAGCCGGCGCGAGAACTCCTCGATCGCCGCGCGCTGCTCGGGCCGCTCGCGGTCGTAGAAGAGCTTCGTGAAGAGGAACCAGGCGATGCCGGCGCCGAGGATGGTGAAGAGGCCGATGCCCTGCTCCCAGTTCTGCCGCTCCCAGCCGGTCGCGCCGTCGGTCACGCCGAACACGCGCGCCGCCCAGCCGATGTCGAGGTAGCGCTCGGTGAGGAAGCTCACGAGGAAGCACACCGCCACCGTGGACCAGCCGGCCCAGCCGGGCGTGCGGCGGATGACCATGCCGAGGACGAGCGGCACGATGTAGGGCGTGGAGACGAGCACCTGGAACTTCAGCATCAGCTCGAAGAGGGTGAGGTCCTTGATCGTGCTGTAGAACACCGCCACGAGGATGACGGAGAGCCCGAGCGCGGTCGTCGTGACCTTGCCGGCGAAGAGGAGCTCCTTCTCGGTGGCGCCGGGCCGGACGAACGGCTGGTAGAAGTTCTTGATGAAGACCCCGGCGTTCTTGTTCAGGCCGGAGTCCATCGACGACATCGTCGCGGCGAAGATGCCGCTGACCAGCAGGCCGGTCATGCCCACGGGGAACACCGCCTGCGCGATGGCGAAGAAGGAGCCCTCCGACGGCTCCTTCAGCTTGGGGAAGGTCGCCGCGAGGTCGGGGTGGGTGAGCGTCGCGATCATGGGCGGCAGGAACCACACCACGATGCCGCCGAGGAAGAGGCAGCCCGCCAGCAGCGCGGCCTTGCGGGCGTGGGCGCTGTCCTTGACGCACAGGTAGCGCGAGGCGTCGTTGATGTTGTTGGTCGAGAGGAACTGCTTGAAGACGATCGCCACGCACCAGAAGAGCAGGAAGTCGGTCGTCGCCAGCTTCTCCAGGTTGAGCGTGGTGGCGGAGAGCCGCTCCACCGCGACCGACCAGCCGCCGACGTGCGCCACCGCGAGGAAGGTGGTCACGACCGTCACCGGCATGAGGATGAGGACCTGGATGAAGTCGCTCGCGAGCACCGCCCAGCTGCCCCCGATGAGCGAGATGAGCAGCACGGACACGCCCGTGACCGCGATCGTCAGGCGCACGTCGATGTTGAACGCCGCCGAGAAGAAGGTGCCGAGCCCGTAGAGCCAGATGCCGGCCGTCAGCATCTGCAGCGGCAGGGTCACCCAGGTGAACGTCTGCTCGCTGGCCCGGCCGAAGCGCAGGCGGACGGCCTCCATCGACGTGATGACGCGCAGCTGCCGCAGCTTGGGGCCGAAGTAGGCCGCGTTCATGAAGAACCCGAGCGCGTTGGCGAAGTAGATGACCGCGATCGGCCAGCCGTCCGAGTACGCGCGGCTGGCCGCCCCGGTGAACGTCCACGCGCTGAACGACACCATGAAGGCCGACCCGCCCGCCATCCACCACAGCACCTGGCCGCCGCTGCGGAAGTAGTCGCTGACGTTCGTGATGAAGCGCCGGAAGACCCAGCTGATCACGAGCATGAAGACGAAGTAGAAGGCGAGGACCGCGTAGTCGAAGGAGGTCATGGGGTGGGGCGCCGGCCAGCCAACCTTAATAATTATTAAACTCCAAGCCCAAAAAAGGTCCGGCTCCGCCTCACCGGGCGCGGGCCGGGGCCGGCGCCGGGCCGGTGGATTCCCCGACGTAGAGCTGGGAGGGCAGCGTCAGGTCGTGGAAGCTCTCGTCCTCGCCGCCGGTCGACTCCCCCAGCAGGCGCGCCGCGGCCCGGCCGAGCTTCTCCGCCTCCGTGCCCGCGGCGGTGATGCGCGGGGACTCGGTGCGGGCGAGGGGCGAGAAGTCGCCCGCCGCGACGCTGACGTCCCCGGGCACCTTCCAGCCCGCCCGCAGGAACGCCTGCACCGCGCCGGCCGCCATGTGGATGTTGTAGGTGACGAAGGCGGTCGGGAAGTCCGCGCGCCGCGCCAGCGGCAGCAGCCGGTGCACGGCCTCCGCCCCCTCGGCCCGGTCGCCCTGCCGCAGCATCACCGCGTAGCGCGGGTCGGGCGCGAGTCCGGCCAGCCGGAGGCCCGCGACGTAGGCCTGGTGGCGCGCCTCGTGGCGCCCGAGGCCGACGTTGCCGCCGAGCCACCCGATGCGCGCGTGCCCGAGGCCGCGCAGGTGCTCGACCAGCGACGCCAGCGCCTGCGGCTCGTTGCCCACGACGGAGTGGCAGAGCCCGGTGTGCCGGGCGGAGACCGCGACGATGCGCCGCTCGAAGCCGCGGAGCAGCGTCAGGAAACCCGGCTGCACCTCGCCCAGCAGCACCACGCCCTGCAGCGCGTGCCCGGTGTGGTAGAACTGCTGCAGGCGCTCCCGGCCCAGCGCGTCCTCGGAGCCGAGGAACACGGCCGCGAGGCCCTGCTCCGCCAGCGCGGTGTGGAGCCCGTGGAGGACGTGCCCGAAATAGCTGCCCTGGTTGTGGATGTTCAGCCCGGCCCGGAGCACGAAGCCCACCTGCCGCTGCCGCGCGCCCGGCGGGGACTGCTCCAGGCGCATGCCCTTCGGCTGGTAGCCGAGGCCGATCGCGTGGTCCCAGATGCGGCGGTAGGTCTCGGGGCTGATGCCGTCCTTGCGGCCGTTGAGCGCGAGCGACACCAGGGCCTGCGACACGCCGAGGTCGGCGGCGATCCGCTGCTGGGAGACCTTCTTCCGGGGGGGCACGGGTCCTTCATCTGATACCTATCAACCCGACACAACCCATTATTATCCCGCGGTCCCCGGCCCCGGGGAGGCGGACCGCGCGGGGCGGGGCCTCCACGCGGGCCACGCCTGCCGGGGCGCCCCCCGGCCGCCGGCCGATCGAGCCCGCGGGGGAGGCCGGGCCGGCTCGGGGCTGGACGCGGACCTTTCGGTCCGCTTGGGTGTCGGACTTCCTCCCATGCGTCCCTTCCTCCCGTTTCTCCTCCTTGCCCTCGTTCCCGGCGCGCTCGTCGCGCAGGACCAGACCGCCGCGCCGGTCGCCCCGGCCGCTCCGCCCGCCGTCGCCCCCGACGCCGTCGTCATCTCCGCCGAGGGCGGCATCAAGGTGACGCGCGCCGACTTCGAGGCGGCCGTCGGTTCGCTGCCGCCGCAGTACCAGCAGGTCGCGCTCGGGCCGGGCCGGCGCCAGTTCGCCCAGGACCTCCTGCGCATGAAGGTGCTCGCCGCGGCCGCCGCCGCCGCCGGGCTCGAGCAGCGTCCCGCGGTCGCCGCGCAGCTCGCGGTCATGCGCGAGAACGTCCTCGCCAGCGCGCAGCTCGACGCCCTCCGCGCCTCGGTCGAGGTGGGCGAGGCCGAGCTCCGCGCCATGTACGAGGCGGGCAAGGCCGGCTTCGAGTCCGCGCAGGCCCGGCACATCCTCGTCGCCTTCAAGGGCAGCCCGGCCGCGCGGCCGGACCGGCCCGAGCTGACCGAGGAGCAGGCCAAGGCCCGGGCCGAGGAGCTGCGCGCGAAGGTCGCGGGCGGCGCGGCGTTCGCCGACGTCGCGAAGGCCGAGTCGGACGACACCGGCTCCGGCGCCGACGGCGGCTCGCTCGGCGAGTTCGGCCGCGGCCAGATGGTCCCCGAGTTCGAGGAGGCGGCCTTCGGCACCCCGGTGGGCCAGCTCAGCCCGGTCTTCCGCACCCAGTTCGGCTACCACTTCGTGCAGGTGGACCAGCGCGGCACCCGCAGCTTCGAGGACGTCCGTCCGGAGCTGGCCCGGGCCGAGTCCGAGAAGCGCCTCCGCGCCGCGGTGGAGAAGCTCACGACCGACGCCAAGCCGGTGCTCGATCCCGCGTTCTTCGGCAACTGAGGCCGTCCGTCCGTCCCGCGCGCGCGATGACGCGCCGCGGGACAAGTCGGGGGTTGACATCGTCGGACGCGGCGCCCTTTTTTCGCCCTTCCTCCTTCGGGAGGAGCCACGTTGCCCGGTAGCTCAGTGGCAGAGCAGGTGACTGTTAATCACTTGGTCGCTGGTTCGATCCCAGCCCGGGCAGCCACGCGACTCCGGCCTTTCGGGCCTGCGCTCAGGGCGGGCCATTGACCCGCCGACCTTTGTTCCCCGAGTAACTGCGCGGAGGCTGCTGGGCATGTCCTGGCCGGGCCCGTGGGAAATTCATGTCCGGAGCCTGCTCGACGCCCGGCTTGGGTCCCTCGGCTGCTCACCGCTCCCTGCGGACTCCCGCCCGCTTCCCGCTTTCCCTTGGCACGACATCTGCCACAAGTGCGGACCTTCGGCTCCCATTTCCGCGCCACCCCATGGACGATCTCGATCTTGGTTCCACCATCAAGGGCTTCATTCCCGGTCAGAAGGTCCTGAACCGCTATTCATTGGTGAAGATCCTCGGCCGCGGCGGCATGGGCGTCGTGTGGCTGGCCCGGGACGAGGAGCTGGAGCGCGAGGTGGCGCTCAAGTTCCTGCCGGAGGTGGTCGCCCTCGACGCCGAGGCGGTCGCGGACCTGAAGCGCGAGACGCGACGCAATTTGGCCCTCACGCACCCGCACATCGTGCGGATCCACGACTTCGTCTCGGACAAGCGGACGGCGGCGATCTCGATGGAGTTCGTGGACGGGTCGACCCTTTCCGCACTCAAGCTCGAGGCCCCGGACCGCCGCCTGCCGGTGGAGCGGCTCAAGCCCTGGGTGGCCCAGTGGCTCGACGCGATGCACTACGCCCACACCAAGGCGAAGGTGGTGCACCGTGACCTCAAGCCCGCGAACCTGATGGTGACCGGCGAGGGCGACCTCAAGGTGACCGACTTCGGCATCGCCTCGAGCATCACCGACAGCGTCTCGCGGGTCTCGAAGCAGGCGGGTTCCTCGGGCACGCCCATCTACATGTCGCCCCAGCAGATGATGGGCGAGAAGCCGGCGGTGACCGACGACATCTACGCGATCGGCGCCACGCTCTTCGAACTGCTGACCGGCAAGCCGCCGTTCCATTCGGGCAACATCCTGATGCAGGTGCAGAGCAAGCAGGCTCCCCGACTTTCCGAGCGACTGGCTGAATTGGGAGTCGCCGACGCGTCGGTCGACCCCGCGTGGGAGGCGACGATCGCCGCCTGCCTGGCGAAGGACCCGGCCGAGCGCCCGCAGTCGGTGAGTCAGGTGGCGGAGCGGCTCGGTCTGCTCGCGACGTCCACGCGCACCGTGAAGCCCGAGTCCAATCCGGAGCCCAAACCGGTTGCTACTCCGGAGGCGGTGCCAACACGGTCCGAGCCGGCGCCGGTCCGCGAATCGAGCGTCAAACCAAAGAAGCCCTTTCCCGTCCTAGGTCTGGCGGCCATCTTGGCGGCACCGTTGTTGTTTGCGCTGATCTGGGATCTTTCGGTCAACGCTCCGGAGCGGCGGAGGAAGCAGGTTCTTCAAGCGGCAGAGGAAGCAGCTGCGAGGGGTATGGCTGAACAGTTGCAGGAGCAGGCCACGCAGGAGCGGAATCAGCGGGAGGAGTTTCGGCGGGCCGCCGCAATCGGGGTGGTGCCCGTCGAAGGCCGCGCATTCATTGTCTCCGACGTGGGTGTGGAGATGCTCCCGATTCCCGCCGGCCGCTTTGCGATGGGCAGCGCGAGCGGGGGTGGAAACGACGGGCGTCCAGTCACGCAGGTGACAATCAGCCGTCCGTTCTGGCTGGGAAAGACGGAGGTGACACAGGCACAGTGGGAGGCGCTGATGGGGAGCAATCCCTCGTACTTCAAGGGATCGAGTTTGCCGGTGGAGCAGGTGAGTTGGGAAGAGGCGATGGCGTTCTGCCTGAAGCTGACGGAGCGGGAACGCGCCGCGGGACGCTTGCCCGAGGGCTACGAATACACTCTGCCGACCGAGGCCCAGTGGGAGTACGCGTGCCGGGCGGGCACGACGGGCGACTACGCGGGCAATCTGGACGCGATGGGCTGGTACGACCGAAACAGCGGCAGCAGCACGAAGCCGGTGGGCCAGAAGCAGGCGAACGTTTGGGGCCTGCACGACATGCACGGGAACGTGAGGGAGTCGTGCCTTGATTGGTCGGCTAGAGATTTGCCCGGTGGCAGCGTGACCGATCCTAGAGGGCCCGGATCGGGCTCCTTCCGCGTCAACCGTGGCGGCAGCTGGAGGCACCCCGCCCTCCTCTGCACCTCCGACGGCCGCGGCGGGGAAACCCCGTACGTCCGCACGTACGACCTCGGCTTCCGCGTCGCCCTCAGTTCAGTCCGTTCGGGGGCGTGAGCTGAACCAACGCCCGGACGGGCCCAGCCCAGGGCGAGCGAAGGCGGGCGGGGCGAGAGGGGCGGAGGGACGACGCCCCGAGAGCCCCGCCGGCCGGAGCAAGCCGTGCGACCCTTTCGCGGTGTCCGTCCGGAAAGCTCGGGGAGGCGCTGATTCACGCGGATTCCCGAAGGACGGGCTCGGGGCGGGAATCGTTCTCGTTCCTCGTTCTCTTTCTCGTTCCCGCGGGCCCGTCCGTCGTTCGACCGGCGCTCGGAGAGCGCCGGCTACCCCGGGAAACCGGTTCGCGGAGGGCCCGAGCGCTTCGCGCCCGCGAAATCGGGCGTAGCGGAACCTGTGAGGGTTTCGCCGCGCGCGGCGCTGCTGCGGAGAGAAAGATAAAGAGAAAGAGGAAAGAGAAAGAGCGGGAAAGCCCGACTCTCGACGCTCGACCGTCGGCCTTCGACCTTCAACACGTCCGCGGTCCGCGGGCTCAGCGGTAGAGCCAGAACTTGCGGGTCTGCTGGCGGTAGACCTCGGCGCGCTCGGCCCAGTTGCGGATGAAGAGCTGGGGGTCCACGCGTCCGCCGTCGCGCTTCAGCGCCTGGTACCAGGCGTTCGAGCCGACGTGGATGAGGAACGTGCGCTCCTCCCGCGTGGTGAGGTTGGCGAACGGGTTGAGCGGCGACCAGAGGGCGGCCTGCTTGTGGAGGTAGAGCGAGAGCTCGGTCGGACGCCACGCGTCCCAGTCCACGACCTCGACGTACACGCCCGTGCGCGGCTTGTTGTCGGGCCCGAGGGCCTGGCGCTTGGTGAGGCGGATGCCGGGGATGCGGTACAGTTCGAGGGCGCGGATGATCTCGTCCGGCGTCTTGCGCGGGTGGCTGATGCCCCGGAAAGGGTACTCGCGACCGATGCCGTGGGACCAGGCGTTGGCCTCGGTCCCGAGCCCGACCATCGCGTAGCCGACCGCCGCCTCGTAGGTGGGGACGAGCGGCGAGGTCTGGATCCAGCGCAGCCCCGTGTCCGGCCAGCGCATCGCGCGCGTCCAGCCGCGCATCGGCACGACCGTCAGGCGGCCCTTCTCGCGGACGGCGTCGCTCACGTCGATGACCCGGGGAATGGCGAGCATGCGCGGCAGGCCCTTCGCCATCAGCGCCATCTCGCCGATCGTCAGGCCGTGGACGTAGGGCACGCGGAGGGCGCCGACGTAGCTCTTCAGGTCGGCGTCGAGCGGCGGGCCGTCCACCTTGAGTCCGCCGAGGGGATTCGGGCGGTCGAGGACGATGACCTCGACGCCGGCCTCGAAGCACGCGGCCATGGTCGTGAGCATGGCGCTGACGAACGTGTAGGAGCGCGAGCCGATGTCCTGCAGGTCGATGACGACGGCGTCGAGGCCCTGCAGCATCTTCGGCGTCGGCTTCCGCGTGGCGCCGTGGAGCGAGTAGATCGGGAGCCCGGTCGGCGTGTGGACGGAGTCGCCGAAGTTGACCGACGCCTTGATCTCGCCGTCGAAGCCGTGCTCGGGGGCGAAGAGCGCGACGAGGCGCGTCTGGCGCGCGCGGGTGCGGAGGACGTCGATCGTGCTCTCGCCGCGGCGGTTGACGCCGGCGGGGTGGGTGAGGAGGCCGATGCGCTTGCCCGCGACCTCGCGGAAGCCGTTGGCCTCGAGCACGTCGATGCCGAGCATGACCGGCGGCAGGTTCTCGGGCGGCGGAGGCGGCGGCGCGGGCCGCGCCGCCGGCGGGGCGGGGCGGGCGGGTTCGGCGGCCGGGGCGCGCTTGGACGCGCAGCCGAGCCCGAGCGCGAGGGCGCCGGCGAGCGCGAGTCCGAGCGAGAGTCTCACGAGGTGGCGCCGCGACATGGACGCAGGGATTTGCGGGTCGCGTCGCGGGGCGTCGAGGCCAATCGGACCGGCCGGTCAGGCGGGCGGCTTCCCATCGGGGGGCGGCGGGCGGAGGAGGCGCGGGTGCCGGAGCGTGTAGTGGCGCCAGTAGTTGCGGTAGAGGATGTCGAGCACCAGCCCGAGCGCGGCGCCGCTGAGCACGCCGCCGACGATGAGGGCGTTGATCGCCGTGCCGATCCTGCGGACCACCGTGGCCGACTTCGGCGGCGCGTCGGGCGCGGCGCCCGCGGCGCCGCCCGCCTCGTGGAACGGCAGCACCGGCTCGTTCGGGTCGGCGGCCGGCAGGGCCTCGCCGAAGCCGGTGACGGAGATGACGTAGGCCCCGAGCTCGTGGGTCGCGTAGTAGATCGGCGCGGCGGTGAACGGATTCGTGAGGAACTGCAGCCCGCCCATCACCATGAAGTTGGCGCGGAGGAGCAGCGAGAGCGCCAGCGCCAGGGGCAGCTGCACGCCCATCAGCGGGAGCAGCGAGAGGATCGAACCCGCGTAGAACGCCGGCCGCATGGCCTCGTAGCGGAACGACCAGAGGTAGGCCCGCCGGCGCGCGATCTCGGCGAAGCGCCCGATCAGCGGGTAATTGTGCATCACCGCCCGCCGCGGCATGAAGCGCAGCATCTGCCGGATGCGGCGGATGCGGGCGAAGCGCTCCCGCTTCGCGTGCGGCGGCTCGTGGGGGTCGTGCTCGTGATTCGGGTCGGGCGGGGCCACGCGGTCGGAATGTGTGGAGGGGTTCGGCCCGCCCGCAATCGCTTTCCGGTCAGGCGGAACGCCGCCGCGCCGCCGCGGCGGCGGCGAGGCGCTCGAGCACGGGGACCGTCTCGGCGAAGCCGAGGCAGGCGTCGGTGATGCTCTGGCCGTACGCGAGCGGCCGGCCCGGCTCCAGCTTCTGCGCGCCGGCCGCGAGGTTGCTCTCGATCATCACCCCGAAGACGGCGCGGCTGCCGCCGGCGACCTGCGCGGCGACGTCGGCCGCCACCTCGACCTGCCGCTCCGCCTGCTTGCCGCTGTTGCCGTGGCTGCAGTCCACCATCACCACCGGCCGCGCGCCGGCCCGCGCGAGCAGCGCGACCGCCTCCGCCACCGCCGCCGCCGAGTAGTTGGGGCCCGTCCGGCTCCCGCCCCGCAGCACGAGGTGGCAGTCGGGGTTGCCGGCGGTCGCCAGCACCGCGGGCGCGCCCTCGCGCGTGAGCGAGGGGAACCAGTGCGGGTGGCTGGCCGAGACGATGGCGTCCACCGCCACCTGGAGGTCGCCGTCCGTGCGGTTCTTGAAGCCCACGGGCATCGACAGGCCCGACGCCAGCTCGCGGTGGATCTGGCTCTCGGTCGTGCGCGCGCCGATCGCCGCCCACGCCACGGCGTCCGCGTAGTACTGCCCCAGCGTGGTGTCGAGGAACTCGGTCCCGACCGGCAGGCCCGTCGCCGTGACGTCGAGCAGGAGCTGGCGGGCGAGGCGCAGGCCGGTGTTGACGAGGAAGCTGCCGTCGAGCCGCGGGTCGTTGATCAGGCCCTTCCACCCGACGACGGTGCGGGGCTTCTCGAAGTAGACGCGCATCACGACGAGGAGGTCGTCCGCCAGCCGCGCCGCCACGGGCTGGAGCCGCTGCGCGTACTCGCGGGCCGCGGCGGGGTCGTGGATGGAGCAGGGGCCGACCACCGCGACCAGCCGGTCGTCGGTCCCGGCGAGCACCGCGGCCAGCTCGCGGCGCGCGCGGTCGACGAGGGCGGCGCCCGCCTCCGGCAGGGGCAGGTCCTCCTCGAGGATCGCCGGGGACAGCAGCGGGCGGGCCGTGCGGATGCGGAGGTCGGAGGTGGGCTGGCGCATGGGCCCCCCGAGTCAACGCCCCGGGGCGGGGATTGCACGGAGAATTTCGTCGCCTCGACCCGCGGCGCGCGGACACTGCGCGCGATGCTCTTCCTCTGCCAACACGGCTACGAGCGCCTGCTGGAGGGCGAACTGGCCGCCGCGGGGCTCACCGTGCGCTCCAGCGGCCCCGGCTGGGCCGCGGCGGAGCCGATCCCCGGCGACGCGGTGCCGCAGGCGATCGGCGAGCTCTGCTTCCCCCACCTGACGCTGCTGGCGCCGCACGAGGTGCGCGGCGCGTCGGTCAACGCGCTGGCGCAGGGCGTGGCCGACCACCTGCTCGCGTCGCTGCGCGGCGAGCGGGTCGAGGGACCGTGGCCCTGCGTGTTCCGGGAGGTGGCGGAGGTGCCCGGCCTCGGCCGCCGCGCGGCGGCGGTGGAGCAGGCGGTGCACGGGCTCCTCGACCGCAAGCTCCGGCGCGTGGCGCGGCTCGCCGCGCCGGCGCTCCCGCCCGGGCCGGGCCCGGCGCGCGGTCTGGCCGTGTTCGCGGCCGACTTCGACCGGTTCTTCGCCTCGCGGGAGTTCTGGCGCGGCGGACAGCGGCGGATGGCGGACGATCCGCTCGCGCCCTCCCGCTCGTACCTCAAGGTCGAGGAGGCCTACGGCCTGCTCGGGCGCGAGCCGGCGGCGGGCGAGTCGGTCTGCGACCTCGGCGCCGCGCCCGGCGGCTGGAGCTACAGCGCGGCCCAGCGCGGCGCGCGGGTCGTGGCCGTGGACAACGGCCCGCTCAAGGGCGGCGCGCTCGGGCACGCGCTCATCGCGCACCGGCGCGAGGACGCCTTCCGCTTCGCGCCGGCGGCGGGCGAGGCCTACGACTGGCTGTTCTGCGACCTGGTGGAGGACCCGCAGCACGTGCTCCACCACCTCGTGACCCCGTGGCTCGAGCGCGGCTGGTGCCGGCGCTTCGTCGTCATCCTCAAGTTCGGCCGCGCCGACCCCCTCGCGCTCCTCCGCCTCCTCCGCGCCCCCGGCGGCGTCCTCGCGCGCCGCGCCCCGGGCACGCGCATCCGCCACCTGCGGCACGACCGCGAGGAGCTGACCCTCGTCGGCGAGGTCGCGAGCGCGACGAACCTTTTTGCGATCTGACCCCCTCGCTAAAGATGCCTTGCTGATTTGCAGCGGGAGACGATGTCTCTTGGGTCTAGAGGGCATCGGTCGAACGATTTCTGAGATTGCTGTAGTGTTTTTTGGGGGATTCGGCGTCGTATCTCAGCAGAGCCTCTCCGTCTTCAATGCCTCCGGCCCCGCCCGAAGAAATCCGCTGGTTTGCTCTGAACGTGCAACCCCACGTTTCATTGCTTCGGGCATGGCTTCGAAGCCGCTTTTCACGGGAGTCGGAGATTGACGACATTGTTCAGGAGTCGTGTCTGCGGTTGCTGCAGGCGAAGCAGAAGCAGGCGCTGCTCTCCCCCAAGGCATTCCTTTTCGCGGTCGCCCGGAATCTTGCGAAAGACCGGATTCGTCGGGGACCCATGGCGGCGGGCCGGGAGTGCGTTCCTGTCGAATCGATCGAGTTGCTGGACGAAAGCGACGGTGTCGCCGAGTCCGTGGCGCGCAACCAGGAGCTGGAACTCCTCACCGAGGCCATCCAAAGACTGCCGAAGAAGTGCCGCCGGATCTTTACGATGCGCAAGCTTTATGGCCTCTCGCAGGAGGAGATCGCGACGCGGCTGGGGGTTTCGCAGCACACCGTCTCGGCCCAATTGACGATCGGAGTCCACAAGTGCATGGAGTTTTTCCAGCGCTTTCGGAAGGAGCTTGAGCCATGAAAGTCCGCCGATCCGATGAAGAGGACCGTCGCATCGGCCGGGAGGCTGCGGCGTGGCTGGTCAAGCAGGACCGGGGACTAAGGCCTGCCGAGCAGGACGAATTCCTGCAGTGGCTGGCCCAGGATCCGCGGCATCGTTCGTGGCTGCAGCATGCCAACGCGACTTGGGGCAGGTTCGACCGGATCCCCGATTGGAGGCCGGAACATGGCAGCAAACCCAATCCTGATGTGCTCGCGCCAGGCGTCGACGCGCCCGGCATCGCGACCCGGCTTCGTCGCTGGGGGTACGTCGCCGTGGCGGCAGGATTGGTTGTCGCCACCGTCTGGAGCGCTTGGGGGCCTTTGGCCAAGGCGTTCCGGCCCGGACAGGAGTCCCGCCTTCTCTTCACACGCGGCGGCCAACTGCGGGAACTGTTGGCTGACGGCTCCGTAGTCGAGATGAACAAGCTCACCCGGATCAAGGTGCTCTACAGCGGTGAACAGAGGCGGGTAATCATGGAGGGTGGCCAAGCCAGCTTCTCGGTTGTCAAAGATCCGGCCCGCCCCTTCGTTGTGCGGGCAGGCGGCATCGACGTCAGGGCGGTTGGCACCATCTTCGATGTCAAGATTGACGACGCGCACATTGAGGTGCTGGTGACCGAAGGCAGCGTCAGCGTCGAGGACTCCGTCAAGGGGGAGACGTTGATGGCGGGCAGTGATAATGGCACAGCGGGCCTGCTGCTCTCCGGTCAGATGGTTAGGGTAGCGAGGATGCCCGAACGGCGGGTGACGCCGGAGTCGGTTTCGGCGGCTGAGCTTCGGCAGCGTCTAGCCTGGAGGGCGCCCCTGTTCGAGTTCGATTCGGTTCCTCTGCGTGCGGTCGTGGAGCGCTTCAATCAACGCAACCAGATTCAACTCATCGTGGCTGACGAGTCGCTGAAAGACGTTACCATCGTCGCCACGTTCCGGGCCGAAAACGTCGAGGGGTTCGTGCGCCTGCTGGAGGAGACTTGCGACGTGGTCGCCGAGCGCAGGGATACTAGGATATTCCTGCGACGCCGATGACTTAGGCCCTGCCCGCCGGCGGGAGACGGTCGAGCCAGAGGCCCTTTCGCGACGACGGTAACCGGGATGGGGCTTCTTGTGGAGGGCACGGGCCGGGTGGGGGAAATCCGCGGGGTCGGCGGTGTCCCTTCGTTCGGCCGTAGGAATTTTTAGTGTGATTTCAGGTGGGCGGCGTCATGGGGGCGAACCCCAATCACCCCAATGCACCGTTCCTCATGTGCCGCGCCGGTTCTTGCCCAGCGGATTGCCCGCTTTCTCGCCTTCACCGTCGGGGGAGGTCTTGCGCTCGTCGCCGCGGCGCAGGCGCCCGACAACATCCGTGACTTCGACGTTCCCGCGGGAGAAGCCATCACGACACTGCGTCAGGCGGCGCGCCAGGCGGATCAGGAGATAATGTTCTCGGCGGACGTCGTTCAGGGAGTGAAGACGGCGCCCGTCAAGGGGCGGCTTACGCCCCAGGAGGCGCTGGATGTCATGCTGACCGGCACGTCCTTACAGGCGGTGCGGGATCAAGTGACCGGCGCATGGTCGGTGAAATCCAGGGCCCGGCAACCCGCTCCGGCTCCGGAAGACCGGAGCACGTCGGGGCGCGGGGATGTCGACGAAGAAGCGCCGCTGCGGCTGTCCCCATTCACCGTCGTGTCGGAGAAGGAGTACGGATACCGGGCGGCGAACTCGATCACGGCGACCGGCATCGGGGCCGAGATCTACCGAACCCCGATCGCGATCAGTGTTGTCACAAGCGATCTCATCCGTGACCTGGCGGCAGGTTCCCTGCGCGAGGCGCTGCTGTATACGAGCAGCGTGACCGGAGACCGGCGCGACCCCGGCAGCAGTGGCACCGGCGGCAGCGCGATGCGCGGATTCGCGACCCAGTTGCTGGTGAACCGGCTCAGTGCGAGCGTGCGCAACCCCGTGCCCTTCTTCGTTGAGCGCGTTGAGATAGTGAAGGGACCGAACGCCGTCTTTTTCGGGCGCGTGGCCCCGAATGGCGTTCTCAACGTGATCACGCTCAAGCCGAAGGCGGTGACCGAGACGACTGTCCAGTTGTCCGCAGGCAGCTACGAGTTCGCGAGCGCCTTCATCGATCACAACCAGCGCCTCGGCGACAGGGTGGCCATCCGGCTGGCGGGCAACTGGCTCGATCAGGCGCGGGGCTTCTACGACTACACCTACCGCCGCTCGGAGAGCGGCTACGGAGCGCTACGTTGGGATGTCCTCCCGAACGTCTCCCTGAATGTCACCGCCAGCATCGACCATTCGAAGGAGAACAAGCTCTCGGTCTCCCCCCGCACGAATCCCGCCTACATCGAGTTCACGCGGGCGAACCCGAACAGCACGCTGGGACTAATCCAATGGGGAGCGCAGTTCGTGCCGCCCAACACTCCGGTCGTCACCCACTACTACAACGACCTCTTCGATCCGTTCACCGTGTTTCCCAGCGGCAAGCGCGGCAACAACAACGGTCCGGATGCGTACCAGGAGGACTGGAACGTGTTCGTGCAGACCGAGCTGCTGGCCGAACTGGGCGAGACGTTCGCGGCGCGGATCGCCCATGCCTACGGCGACAACGAGTTCGAGATTCTTGAGCATGTGAGCTATCCGACGTTCAATGGGACCTGGCCCAACGCGGCGCCTAATTTTCGCGGCACGAAGTCAAGGGGTAACACGCTGGAAGCGGAGCTGGTGGCGAAGTTCAGCGCGCTCGGCATGTCGCACCAGGTGCTGCTGGGCGGCCGACTGAGCTATCCGCGGACGGGGAGCTTTGCCGCGGCCGGACGGGCCTACTCGTGGAATTTCCTGACCCAGGGACCCCGCAGGATTCTCCGGGACGGCTACCCGAGCGGACTACCGCGCCCCGCGGTGACCTACGCGTCCGGCGACGAGCGAGCCGTATACGCGATCGACCAAATCTCGATGGCGCAGGACCGGCTGCGGGTTCTCGCCGGCGTCAGGCGCACCGAGGTCAGCAACAACGCCGGCACGGCGGGGGCCGCGACCCTGACTCAGGCGGAGGTCACGCCGCAGGTTGGGCTCTTCTTTGAGGCGACGCCGGGGTGGGCCCTGTTCGCGAACTACAGCCGCAGCTTCGAGCCGCAGTTCAACGTTGATGCCGAGGGCCGCCTCGCGTCGAACGTGCAGGGGGAAGGACATGAGTTCGGCGTCAAGTTTTCGGAGCGCGCGGGGCGTTTCTCGGGGACCGCCTCCTACTTCGACCTTACCCGGGAAGGGGAGGTACGGCGGGACTTCACGCGCGAGACACTCACCGGGCGAGTGCCGCTCTTCATACCGGGCGGGACGCAGGCCGCGCGCGGCGCGGAGTTCGAGCTCCACTATTCGCCCCGCCCGAACCTGCAGTTCGTCGTCAATTACACGCGATTGTGGGACGCCAACATCACCCAGGACACCACGCAGCCCTTCATCGTGGGCGCCCGCCTGCGCAACGCGCCCCCGTACGCGGGCGCCGTGTGGACCCGGTACACTGTCGACACCGGGGCTTGGCGCGGCCTCTACTTCACCGCGGGCGCCCGTGTGTCGGGCGAGATTACGCCGATCGTGAATGCCCTCTTTTCGATCCGGCAGCCCAGCTATGCCACGGTCGATTCCGGCATCGGCTTTGAAGGTCGTCTTTGGGGCCGACCGGTCCTCGTGGGCTTGAACGTGAAGAACCTGTTGGACCGCGAGTACTACGACGGACAGTGGACTCTGGCGGACCCACGGACCCTCTTCCTGAAGCTCCAGACCAAGTTCTAGATCCGCCTCCGAATATGCCGATTCGGCCGTCGCGTCGGGACTTCCTCCGCTGGTCGGCTCTGGCTGCCGTCGGTTTGGGCGTCGCCTCGTCGGCGCGTTCCTCGCGGGCAGAGGACGATTCGCCGCCCGCCACGGAGGCGGCGGTTCGTGAACTGCTCCGCCGCTTTGTCTCCCCGCAGCATGGCACCGTGCTGACCTTCGCCGGGCTTGAGGGAGAGCTGGTGCTGCCCTCTGCCCGGGATTGTGCCGAGGCGCGCCCCAACGGCATGGGCTGGTGCACGCCCATCTCCGACGGGCCGCTGTACGGCGGCTTGTTTCTGGATGGATTCTGCCGGCGTTGGGGGCTGCGGCCGAGCGCGGCGGCGGCGGCGGATGCCCGGCGTTTGGCCCGGGGCCTGGTGGCGCTCGCCGAATGCTCCCCGGTGGCCGGGTTTGTCGCTCGCGGCTTTAGCGAGGATGGGCGGTCGTACTATCCCGCAAGCTCCGAGGACCAGGTGCTGCCGTGGGCCTACGGACTTTGGCGCTATTGGCGCAGCCCCCTTCCGGACGCGGCTGAGAAGGTGCGGATCGCCGGACTGATTCGCCGGATGGTGGCCGGGATCGAGGAGCTGGGTTGGCGGGTTCCGTGCGACCCGACGGCCTTCGGTTTTCGGGGTCACTTCCTTGGGGCCAAACACAAGGACGCAGCGCGCCTGCTCTTCCTCAACCGGTTGTTGCACGACCTGACGGGCGACGAGCGTTGGGCGCGCAACTACCGGAAGCTCGCGTTGGAGCGTGTTGGCCCCGGACCGAAGAACCGCCTGGAATGGTGCGCCGAAGGCATGGAGTTCGTGAATTCGGCGGTCGAAGTCATCGCCACCCATGAAACGGCCAGCGTGTCGCGCTCCCTCTGGACTTCCAGTCTCGCCCAAGCGGCGCTGCGCGGCCTGTGGGAGTTGGAGGACGACCCGGCATGGCGCGACGCTTACGCCCGAGGCCTGAATCGTAACGCCCGCGCGGCCCGTCCGCATTGCGCGCGCGGACGCGCACACGCGCAGGGCAGCCGGGGCACCTTTGAAGTGGATTGGCGTTTCCTCAACGAGACATGGAGGTCGCAGGTGAATTGCGACGAGGCGATTGTTCTGGCCCGATCGCAGCTGCCTGTATGGGAGGCCCGCAGCGTGCGCTCACGGTGGGAGGACGACACCATGCGCGAGCCGTTGTTCGCGGCTTGGATCGCCTTGCAGGCGGTCGACAACGGGTTGAGGCGTGAGGTGGTTGCCGAGGTTCGTCGTCTCCTCCACTTCTACCGCTGGGAGTCTCTCTTCACCGCCGGATTCGGTATCGTGGTCGGTATCGATCACTGGTTCCAGGACTGAGGCCTTGCGCAGTTATGAATCCCTACGAATTGGATCCGGCTGCGGTCAGGCCCCCTCCCACTTCGATGGCCGGTCGCTTGCGCGAAGCGGGTCCGGGGCTGGTGCTGGCCGGAGCCGTGGTCGGTTCCGGCGAGATTGTCCTGACGGCCTCCTTGGGCGCGCAGGCCGGCTTCCTGCTGCTTTGGTGGGTCCTTTTCTCGTGCTGGAGCAAGAGCCTGCTGCAGGCGGAGCTCGCCCGCTTCACGCTCGTCACGGGTGAACCGGTCATGACCGCCTTCAAGCGGCTGCCGGGCAAGATTCCCTTTTGCGGACGCCGCTTGCCGTGGTTTCCACTGGTCTGGTTGGCTACCGCCCTCGTGGCTGCGTTCGGTTCGGCGGGTATCTTCGCGGGGGTGGGGCAGGTTTTGCATGCGGCACTGCCTTGGGGCTCAGTCGAATTTTGGGTCGTGGCCGGGGCGGGTTCCGGCACGCTGTTGGCGGCGTGGGGCTCCTATCGCCGCATTGAGCCGCTGCTAATCGTAATGGTGCTGGGTTTCACTGTCGCCAACCTCGTGTGCTTGGCGCTGCTCCAGGAATCAAACTTTGCGGTGACCTTCGCTGATATTGGGAGCGGCTTGAAGGCGGATTTTCCGCCCGCCCTGGCCGCGGTCGCCTTGGCCACGTTCGGCGCGACGGGCGTGCATTCGGGCGAGTCCATGTCCTACACGTATTGGTGCGTGGAGAAGGGCTTCGCCCGCCATGTCGGCCCGCGGGTCGACGACGCCGAGTGGCTCGCGCGCGCGAGGGGCTGGATCCGAGTGATGCACTGCGATGTCCTTCTCACCATGCTGGTGCTGACGTGCGCCACCGTCCCCTTCTATCTGCTCGGCGCGGGCGTGCTCCATCGGCTTGGGGTGGTTCCCGCGGGCGAGAACACGATCGTCGCCCTCTCCGCGACTTTCACGTCAACCCTCGGGGCGTGGGCCCTCCCAGTCTACCTGACCGGCGCGTTCTTCGTGCTGTATTCGACGGTCGTTTCGGGTCTCGCCGGATCAGCGCGCATCTTTGCGGACGCCCTAGCTGCGCTCGGCGTGTTCTCTGCCGCCGACCTTTCGCGCCGGCGATTCTGGATTCGCGTCTGGGTCTTCGGCTACCCGGTTCTCGGAGGCCTCTTCTTTTTCCTCCTGCGGGATCCCGTGACCATGCTGGTGATCGGAGGGGTCGCTTTCGCGCTCCAGCTTCCCATCGTTGCCGCCGCAGCGTGGTGGCTGCGGGGCACCCAACTCGAACCCCGGCTGCGTTCCAACTGGGCTACCGGATGGGCGCTCGCCGCGTCCGTGGCGGTGTTTTCCGGATTGGCGGGATGGAGCCTCAAGCTCCGTCTGTTCGGGTCTTGAGGAAGCGCTACCATGAGAATCACGAAAGTCGAGACGTTCACCCTGCAGCCCGGCGGGCACACGCCGCAGGCTCTGCGGGCCGGGCAGCGGTTGGTGGTCGTGCGCGTGCACACGAACGAGCCGGGCTTGTTTGGGCTCGGCTGCGCGACGTTCACCCAGCGTTACTCGGCGGTGCGGGCTGCCCTGGAGAGTTATCTCGGTCCGTTCTATGTGGGTAAGGACCCGCGGGACATAGAGGACCTCTGGCAGGGCGCGATGGTGAACGGCTACTGGCGTAACAGCCCGGTCCTGAACAATGCGCTCAGCGGTCTGGACATGGCCCTCTGGGACATCAAGGGCAAGCTGGCGGGCATGCCTTGCTATCAGTTGTGGGGGGGGCGGACCAGAGCCGGCGTGGCCCTCTACACTCATTGTGACGGGCGCGACCCCGTTGAAGTCGCGGATGAGGTCCGGGCGCGGCAGGCCGAGGGCTTCCACTATCTGCGCGCGCAGGTGCGTGGATACGGTGGAGGTCCCGCCCCCGAGTCGCGACGGCCGAAGGGGGCCGCCGAAGGCAGTTATTTCGACGATCGGGCGATGCTCCGCAGCATTCCCAAGCTCTTCGACTACCTGCGCGAACACCTCGGGGAAGAAGTGGAACTGTTGCACGACGTGCACGAGCGGCTTGCGCCCATTGACGCGATCTGGCTGGCCAAGGCGCTCGAACCCCACCGGCTCTTCTTCCTCGAGGACCCGCTCGCCCCGGAGGATGGCGAATGGCTGCGTCAGCTCCGGAGTCAATGCGCAACTCCCATCGCGCTGGGCGAACTCTTCAACAATCCGCGGGAGTTCGTTCCCCTGATCCATGATAGGTTGATCGACTTCGTGCGGGTCCACGTGTCCCAGATCGGAGGCATCACTCCGGCGCTCAAACTGGCCCATCTTGCGGCCGCCAGCGGTGTGCGCATGGCGTGGCATGGGCCGCTCGACACGTCGCCGATTGGGATGGCCGCGTGCATCCACCTCGATGTCGCGCTGCACAACTTCGGTGTGCAGGAGTGG
The DNA here is from genome assembly GCA_964460895.1 of uncultured Opitutaceae bacterium. Classification (GTDB taxonomy): domain Bacteria; phylum Verrucomicrobiota; class Verrucomicrobiia; order Opitutales; family Opitutaceae; genus Didemnitutus. Next base: position 8,140 of record CAYWTK010000017.1, on the reverse strand, counting down.
ATGCTGAGGCGGGAGTCCGAGTACGAGATTTTCCCGGGCCTTCCCCGACCGGACCGTGGCTACGTGTACCCGTCGGAACTGCCGGGCCTTGGCATTGACTTCGATGAGCGGGCGGCGGTGAAGTGGCCCTGCGTTGATGGCAACCCGGAGTGGACCGTCGCGCGTCTGCCGGACGGCACGCTTCATCGTCCCTGAGCGCGATCCGAAGAGTGCTTGCTTGCGGTCTGCGGACTGGAAACGCTCGCAGACCCTGCCGAATGAAGTCGTTTGCAGCTGCCAAAGTTCAGGAAACTCACGTCTGCGGCTGGCAGGCGGTCTCGACGCTCTTCGCCCGGCATCCGGGCGAGATCCGGCGCCTGTTCTTCGACCCCGCCACGGGAAAGCGGGCGGGGGAGATGTGCGCGGCGCTGGCCCAGGACCGGCGCGTCTACCGGCAGGTGGCGGCCGACGAGCTGCAGCGGATCGCGGGCACCGTCCACCACGGCGGCATCGTCGCGGTCATCGCGTCGCGCCCCGTCCATCCGGTCACCGCCGACGTCCGCGCCCGCTGGGCGGCGGACCGCGAGCCGCTGCTGCTGCTCGACCGCGTGGCCAACGCCAACAACCTCGGCGCCCTCGTCCGCACCGCCGCGTTCTTCGGGGTCCGCGCCGTCGTGGTCGCGGACGTCCCGGGACAGGCGCTGCCCGGCGACGCCGCCTACCGGGTGGCGGAGGGCGGGATGGAGTTCGTGGAGTTCTTCCGCGTGCCCTTGCTGGCCGACTTCTGCGCCGAGCTCCGCCGCAGCCACTTCCTCGTCGGCACGAGCCTGCGCGGCACGCAGCTCTCGCCGCGCGCCGTCACGGCCCGCCCGCTGCCGCGCCCCCCGGCGCTCGTGCTGGGCAACGAGGAGAAGGGCATCGCGCCCACCGTGGCCGCGGCCTGCGACCGGCTCGTGCGGATCCCGGGGGCGGACACGGTCGAATCGCTCAACGTCGCCGCGGCGGCGGCGGTGCTCTGCTGGGAGTTCTTCGGCCGGCGCTGAGCACCGGTCAGGCCCCGGTCCGCAGCACGGCGCGCACGGGCGAGCCGTCGGCCCCGCGCATCCGCAGGGGCAGGGCGACCAGCTCGTAGACGCCGGGGGCGACGCCGCGCAGGTCGAGGCTCTCGAGGATCAGCACGCCGGCGCGGCCGAGCTCGTGGTGGATCGGCAGGTCCTTGCTCTCGCGCTCGTCCACCGAGGGGAAATCCAGCCCGAGCAGGCGCACGCCGCGTCCGGCCAGCCAGGCCGCGAGCCCCGGGGCCAGCCGCGGCCACCGCGCGGGGAAGGTCGCGAGGTCGGTCCACGCGTCCGAGCGCAGGAGCACCCGCGGCGTCGGCGCGAGGTCGAGCCCGGCGAAGGCCTCCGGGCCCACCGCGTCCGCCGCCCGCACGTCCACGACGCGCGCCGGACCGACGTACGTGTCGAGCGGCACCTCGTCCATCCGCGCGCCGGCGTCGTCGAAGTGGTACGGCGCGTCCACGTGCGTGCCCGTGTGCATGCTGAGCTGCGCGCGGCCGACGTTGCAGGAGTAGCCGCCGGCCTTGGTGGCGCCGAACTCGAAGCGCATCGGGGTGTCGCCGGGCCAGACGGGCATGCCGGTGTGGAGCGGACGGGAGATGTCGAGCAGGGTCATCGGGCGGCGGGGTTCAGGTGACGACGGCCCGCCGCGCCGCGTGGCGCTCGTAGGCGCGGGTCGCGGCGAGGCGCGCGAGCGTGCCCACGGCGACGGCGACGTCGGCGAACGTGTTGTAGAGCGGGGCGGGGGCGAGGCGGATGACGTCGGGCGGCCGGAAGTCCGGCACGACGCCCTCCGCCTTCAGCGCCTGGCAGAGGCGCCAGGCCTCGGGATGCGCCAGCGCGACATGGCCGCCGCGCGCGGCGGGCGCGCGCGGGGTGACGACGGCGAAGCCGTGCGGCGCGAGGTGCCGGTCGGCCAGCTCCATCAGCCATTCCGTCAGCGCGAGCGACTTCGCGCGGAGCGGCGCCAGCCCCCCGGCGGCGGCGAAGACCTCGAGGCTGCCCTGCAGCGGCGCGAGGCTGAGCAGGTGCGGCGTGCCGACGTGGAGGGCCGCGGCGCCGGCGGCGGGCTCGTGCACGTGGCGGAGCGCGAAGCGGCGCTCGGGCGCGACGCCCCACCAGCCGGCGAGCCCGGGCAGGCGCGCCGCGTGACGCGGGTGGAGGTAGAGTCCGCCGACGGCCCCCGGACCGCCGTTGAGGTACTTGTAGGAGCACCAGAAGGCGGCGTCCACGCCGTCGGCGTCGAACGCGTGCGGCACCGCGCCGATGGAGTGGGAGCAGTCCCAGACGACCGCCACGCCGCGCGCGTGGGCCTCGCGGGTGAGGCGCGCGACGTCCAGCAGCTGGCCGCTGGTGAAGAGCACGGCCGGCAGGACGGCCAGCTGCACGTCGGGCGCGAAGGCCGCGACGATGTCCTCCTCCGCCAGCGTCCGCCCGTCGCGGCTGCGCACCTCCCGGTAGTGCGTGCCCGGGTCGAGCCCGCGCAGGCGGAGGTGGCTGGCGACGGCGTGGGCGTCGGACGAGAAGTTGAGCTCGTCGCCGAGGATGACGCGCCGCGGCGCGGCCGGGTCGAAGAGCGTGGCGAGCAGCTGGTGGAGGTTGAGCGTGGTCGAGCTCGTCACGCCGATCCGCTCCGGCGCCGTGCCGACGAGGGGCGCGAGCTGGCCCGCGACCTGCTCGGCGAGGCCGACCCACGGCGGCGCGGCGTCGGTCCAGCCCCCGATGCCGAGCCCGCGCCATTCCGCCAGCACGCGCGCCAGGGCGGCGTCGGCCGCGCGGCACGCCAGGCCGAGCGAATTGCCGTCGAGGTAGACGGTCCCCGGCGGCAGGTGGAACTCGGCGCGCCAGCGCGCCAGCGGGTCGGCGCGGTCGCGGGCCGCGGCCTCGGCGAGCAGCGGGTCGGACATGCGGCGGACGCTCCGTCACGCCCGCCTCCTGCGCAAACGCGAAATCTCCGCCCCGGCCGCGCCGCGGTTCGGGGTTGCGGCGTCCGGGACGGGACGGATGCTGCACGGGATGAACCGGCCGCTCTGGGACGACGCCCCCTGGACCCCGCTGCCGCGCCTCGAGGGCACGGTGCGGGCGGACGTGGCGGTCGTCGGGCTCGGCGGCTCGGGGCTGGCGGCGCTGGAGGAGCTGGCGGCCCGCGGCGTGGACGCGGTCGGACTCGACGCCGGCGCGGTCGGCTCCGGCGCGGCCGGGCGCAACGGCGGCTTCGCGCTGGCGGGGCTGGCGAAGTTCCACCACGCGACCGTCGCGCAGCTCGGCCGGCCGCTGGCCGCCGCGCTCCACCGGGCGACCGCGGAGGAAATCCGGCGCCAGGCCGCGGACCTGCCCGGCGTCTTCCGGCTGGAGGGCTCGCTGCGGCTCGCCGCCGACGCGGCGGAGCTCGAAGACTGCCGCGCGCACCTCGCCGCGCTGCGGGCGGACGGGCTGGCGGCGGAGTGGTACCGCGGGCCCGAGGGCGAGGGCGTGCTGCTGCCGGAGGACGGGGCGTTCCAGCCGCTGACGCGGGTGCGCACGCTCGCGGCGCGCCTGCGGGCGCGGGGCGTGCGCCTCTTCGAACGGTCGCCGGTGCGGTCGGTCGACGGACGGCGGGTCGCGACCGAAGCGGGCGCGGTGGACTGCGACCGCGTCGTGGTGGCGGTGGACGGGAGGCTGGAGGCGCTGTTCCCCGCCGAGCTGGCGGGCCGCGTGCGCACCGCGCGGCTGCAGATGCTCGGCACGGCGCCGGCGCCGGAGGTCCGATTCCCGCGTCCCGTCTACTGGCGTCACGGCTACGAGTACTGGCAGCAGCTGCCCACCGGCGCGCTCGCGCTCGGGGGCTTCCGCGACCACGCGCTCGACGAGGAGTGGACGACCGCGGCGGAGCCGACGCCGCGCATCCAGGGGCTGCTCGACGCCTTCCTGCGGGACCGGCTCGGCGTGCGGGCGCCCGTGACCCACCGCTGGGCGGCGTCGGTCGGCTACACGCCGGACGGCCTGCCGCTGCTGGCCGAGGTGCGGCCGGGCGTGTGGGCGACGGGCGGCTACAGCGGCACGGGCAACATCGTCGGCGCGCTCGGCGGGCGGGCGGCGGCGGCGCGGGCGGTGGGGGCGGACACGGCCTGGGGCGGGCTGCTCGACGCGGCGCGGGCGCGGGTTTTTGGCTCGGCAGCGCCGGGCGCTTCCGGCTGAGTCCCGCCATGCGTCCCCTGAAGGTCCTGTTCGTCAGCCCCGAGGTCGAACCCTTCGTCAAGGTCGGCGGCCTCGCCGACATGGTCGGAGCCCTCCCCAAGGAGATCGCGGCGCTCGGGCACGACGCCCGCGTGATGTGTCCCCTCTACGGCTCGACCAAGCGGGTGGGCGAGTGGAACGCGCGGCTCGAACCCCTCGGGGTCGAGGTCGGTCCCGAGACGCGCTGGGCGCGGACGTGGGAGACGACGCTGCCGGGCGGGAAGGTGCCGGCCTACTTCATCGAGCACGACTGGTACTTCGCGCGCCCCGAGGTGTACAGCGAGGCCGACGACAACGCGTTCCGCTTCGCGTTCTTCTGCCGCGCCGCGCTGACGCTCTGCGAGCAGCTCGGGTGGATCCCCGACGTGATCCATGCGCACGACTGGACCACGGGCCTCCTGCCGGTGATGCTCAACACCACGCTGCGCCCGACGCCGCTGGGGAACATCGCGACCGTCTTCACCATCCACAACCTCGAGCACCAGGGGCTCGCGCCCCGCGGCATCGTGGAGTTCGCGCGGCTGCCCGCGGCCGAGTTCCGGGGGGACAGCCTCGAGAGCCACGGCCTCGCGAACCTGATGAAGGGCGGGCTCTACCATGCCTCGAAGATCACGACGGTCAGTCCGACGTACGCGCAGGAGATCCGCACGCGCGACGGCGGGTTCGGGCTCGACGGGGTGCTGCGCTTCCGCGCGGCGGACCTGCTCGGCATCCTCAACGGCATCGACGCCGCGGCGTGGGACCCGGCGACGGACCCGGCGCTGCCGGCCAACTTCTCGGCCGCGGACCTCGCGGGCAAGGCGGCGTGCAAGGCCGCGCTGCAGCAGCGGCTCGGGCTGGAGGTGGACCCGCACATCGCGGTCTACGGCGTCGTCGCCCGCCTCGCCCACCAGAAGGGCCTCGACCTCCTCGGCGAGTCGCTCGGCCACATCGTCGGCCGGATGCACGTGCAGTTCGCCCTGCTCGGCAGCGGCGACGAGCGGACGGAGGCGATGTTCCGGCAGGCGGCGGCGCGCCATCCCGGGCGCGTCGGCGTGCACGTCGGCTTCGACGGCAAGCTCTCGCGCCTGATCCAGGCCGGCAGCGACCTCTTCGTCATGCCGAGCCGCTCCGAGCCCTGCGGCCTGACGCAGATGTACGCCATGCGCTACGGCACCGTGCCGATCGTGCGCGCGACCGGCGGGCTGGTGGACACGGTGGCCAACTACGTCGAGGGCGGCGACGCGGGCACGGGCTTCCTCTTCCGCGAGGCCAACTCCGGCGCCCTCTACCAGGCGATCGGCCGCGCCTGCGCCACCTACTACGACCGGCCGGCCGAGTTCCGCGCGATGCAGCTGCGCGGCATGGCGCAGGACTTCTCGTGGGCGCGCAGCGCGCCGCAGTACGTCGAGTGCTACCGCTGGGCGGTGGAGTCCCGCACCGGCGTCTCGCCCTGACGCGGGGTATGACGCAGGGCCGCGACCGCGGCGTTGACAGGGGCCGGCGCTCCCGGCACCCCTTCGGCCTTCGATGATCCGCGCCGCCGCCCGCTTCTTCTTCGCCTTCGCCGGCTACTTTGCCCCGCGAACCCCGGGCGGCCGTCTCCAAGCGTGATCTGAATCACCCTTCCCGAGAACGAGAGCCGCCCCACCGGGCGGCTCTTCTTTTTTCCCCCTCCCGCCATGATCCTCCCCAAGAACAACCGCCTCACCCCCGAGCAGGTCCAGGAAGTCACCGCCATCGTCGCGGAGTTCGGCTGCAAGCTGCAGCCGATCGTCGGCGCGCTCCGCACCATCTACGCCATCGTCGGCGACGAGCGCGACGAGCTCATGATCGCGCGGCTCGAGGGCCTCGACTACGTCGACCGCATCGACCGGATCCAGTCGCCCTTCAAGCTGATGGACCGGCGCTCGGACCTCGCGCGGCACCGCATCGCCATCGGCGCCCGGACGCTCGGCGACGGCCTGCTCGTCATCGCCGGCCCGTGCACGATCGACCCGAAGAACCCGCAGTTCGCCCTCGAGACCGCGCAGGCGGTGAAGGAGGCCGGGGCCGACGCCCTGCGCGGCGGGGTCTGGAAGCCGCGGACCAACCCCTACAGCTTCCAGGGCGACGCCCGGTCGCTCGAGATCCTGATGGAGGCCTCGCGCCGCACGGGGCTGCCGGTGGTGACGGAGGTGATGGAGCTCGAGCACATCAACCTCGCCCTCGACGCCGGCGTGCACGTGCTGCAGATCGGCGCGCGCAACGCCCTCAACTACTCGCTCCTCCGCCAGGTCGGTCGCGCCATCGCGGGGCGGCAGCAAACGGTGGTCATGCTCAAGCGCAGCATCCACAGCGGCCCGCTCGCCGAGTTCATCTCCGCCGCCGAGTACATCGCGGCCTTCGGCAACCCCAACGTCCTCCTCTGCCCCCGCGGCACGCAGCCGCAGCTGGAGGGCTACCGCAACCAGCCGGACGAATCCATCACGCCCCTCCTCAAGGAGAAGACCTGGGCGCCGGTGGTCGTCGACCCCTCCCATTCCGTGGGCAAGGCGTCGTACGTGCCCGCGGCGGCGCTCGCGGCGGTGGCCTACGGCTGCGACGGCCTCTGCCTGGAGGCGCACGTCGACCCGGCGCACGGGATCGGCGACGACCCCAAGCAGGCCGTGACGCCCGCCGCCCTCGCCGGGCTGGTCACGCGCGCGCGGGCCCTCCATGCTTCGCTCCGGCCCGCCCCCGCGGCCGCCTGACCCCTCCGTCTGCCCCGATGAAAGCCGAACTCGCCGCGCTCCGCACCCGCATCGACGCCCTCGACCAGCGCGTCGTCCGCCTCCTCAACGCCCGTCTCCGCCTCGCCCAGCGCATCGGCGAGGTGAAGCGCGGCGCCCGCGGGCGCATCTACGTGGCCGAGCGCGAGGCCGACGTGCTGCGGCGCGTCGCCGCCGCCAACCGCGGGCCGCTCAAGCCCGCCGCGCTCCAGGCCATCTACCGCGAGATCATGTCGGCCGCGCTCGCGCTGGAGAAGCCGCTGGTCATCGCCTACCTCGGGCCGGAGGCGACCAACACGCACGCGGCGGCGCTGCGCAAGTTCGGCGCGAGCGTGGACTACCGGGCCATGCCCTCGCTGCCCGACGTCTTCACCGCGGTGGAGAAGGGCGAGGCCGACTACGGCGTGGTGCCGATCGAGAACTCGACCGAGGGCTCGGTGCGCGACTCGCTCGACCTCTTCGTCGAGACCCCGCTCAAGATCGTCGCCGAGCTCCAGCTCGAGATCGAGCACACCCTCCTCTCGAACGAGCCGCTGGCGCGCATCCGCCGCGTCTACTCCAAGGACCAGGCCCTCGCCCAGTGCCGGCGCTGGCTGCAGCGGCACCTGCCGCACGCGCAGCTGGTGGACGTGGACAGCACCGCGCTCGGCGTGCAGCGCGCGGCGCGGGAGAAGGGCGCGGCCGCGGTCGGTCCGCGGCTCGCGGGCGAGCGCTACGGCGTGGCCGTGGCGGCGGCGCGCATCCAGGACCAGAAGAACAACACCTCGCGCTTCGGCATCCTCGGTCGCGAGCCGTCCGGCCCCTCGGGCCGGGGCCACGACAAGACGAGCCTGCTCGTCTCGCTCCACCACGAGCCGGGCGCCCTGCTCAAGGCGCTCGCGCCGTTCGACCGGCGCAAGCTCAACCTCTCGCGCATCGAGTCGCGCCCGAGCCGCCTGCGGCCGTGGGACTACATCTTCTTCCTCGACGTCGCCGGCCACCACGACGACCCCGCGATGCAGGCCGCGCTGAAGGACCTCCGGCGCCGCTGCCCGCTCGTGAAGTGGCTGGGCAGCTACCCGGCGGCGCGGGGCTGAGGCGCCGCCGCCGGCCCGGCCGGCGCGAGCACCTCGCACGGCAGCGCCGGCGCCACGCCGAGCGGCCGGGGCGGCCCCGGCC
>CAYWTK010000016.1:0-40354 GCA_964460895.1 uncultured Opitutaceae bacterium | reverse complement strand
ACGCGGAAGCGGGCCTTGTCGAGGTAGGCGAAGCCGAAGTCGGTGCCGCCGTTGAGCTTCACGTTCTGCACGTGGTTGTCGGGCGTGATCGACAGCATCAGCTGCTCGGTCATCTCGGGCGTGAGCGCCGGACCGTCGATCGGGGTCATGCTGCCGCGCATGCGCAGCGTCGGGGGCGTGCCGACTTGGAGGTGGAGGTCGGAGCACTTCTGCTCGACGACGAGTTCCAGCAGGTCGTTCATTTCGTAGCTCATGGCGGAAAACGGTCGGCGCGGGACGTCAGCGTCCGGCGGTGACGGCGAGAAACTCGTCGATTGTGGTGGCACCGGCGAGCACTTTCCTCGCCGCGGATCCGGCGAGCGGCCGCCAGCCCGCCGCCGTCGCGGCGGCGCGCAGTTCGCCCGCCCCGGCTCCGCGGGCGACGAGCGAGCGGAGCCGGTCGTCCACCGGCAGCACCTCGAAGACCCCGAGCCGGCCGCGGTAGCCGGTGCCCGCGCAGGCCGGACAACCCGTCCCGCGCCGGAGCCTCGGCTCCTCCGCTCCGCTCGCGTCCAAGCCGAGCAGCGCCCGCTCGCGCGCGGTCGGCGCCGCCGGCCGGGCGCAGGAGGGGCAGACGCACCGCACGAGCCGCTGGGCGACCGTCGCGCGCAGCGCCGCGGCGACGAGCGCCGGGCGGGCGCCGAGGTCGAGGAGCCGGGCGACCGAGCCGAGGGCGTCGCCGGTGTGCAGCGTGCTGAGCACGAGGTGGCCGGTGAGCGCGGCGTGCAGGGCGAGCTCGGCCGTCTCGGCGTCGCGGACCTCGCCGACCATGACGACGTTCGGCGCCTGCCGGAGGAACGCGCGCAGGGCGGCGGCGAAGGTCATGCCCGTCTCGGGCCGGACCGCGACCTGGCTCACGCCGGGCAGCCGGTACTCGACCGGATCCTCGACGGTCAGGAGCTTGCGGCCCGGCGTGTTGAGCTCGTGCAGGCAGGCGTAGAGGGTCGTCGTCTTGCCCGCACCCGTCGGCCCCGTGACGAGCACGAGCCCGTCGCCCGCCCCGATCAGCCGCCGCAGCGCGGCCTCGTCCGCGGGCTCGAGCCCGAGCTCGCCGAGGCCGCGGCGCGGCGCCTCGGGCTCGAGCAGGCGCAGCGCGAGCGCCTCGCCGTGCAGGGCCGGGACCGACGCGACGCGGAGGTCGATCTCCCGGTCGGCGAGCCGCACCCGCGCGCGGCCGTCCTGCGGCAGCCGGCGCTCGTCGAGGCTCAGGCCCGCGAGCAGCTTGACCCGCGAGACGACGGCCGCGCGCAGCCCGTCGGCGGGCCCGGGCGTGTCGACCAGCGCGCCGTCCAGCCGCAGCCGCGCCCGCAGGCCCCGCGGCCCGGGCTCCAGATGCACGTCCGAGGCCCCGCGGCGCGCCGCCTCCGCGAGCAGGGCGTCCACGTAGCGGACCGCCGAGGCCTCGTCCCCGTCCGAGCGGACGGACGCCGACGCGCCGTCTCTTTCTGGGGAAGTCGAGCCGCCGCGGCCCAGCCGCGCCTGACGCACGGCCGCCGCCGACGCGACCACGGGGCGGACGGCCCGGCCCGCGACGAGCGCGAGGCCGTCGAGGAGTCCGACGTCGAACGGGTCCACGACCGCGACGGCGAGCTCTCCCTCCCCGTCGTCGATCGGCACCCAGCCGTCGCCGCGGCCGCAAGCCGGCGTTGCGCAAGCCGACCTTACCCGCTCCGCCGGCAGGCGATCCCGGAACTCGTCGCCCGTCGCCCGCGCGGCCGTCCGCGCCCAGGACTCCGCGTCGGCCTCGTCGGCGGGCGGCGGGGCGCTCGCGGCGGCAACCGGGTAGAGGCGGACGTCGGGGGTCATCGGCGCGGAGCGCCCCAGCCGCGCGGCGCGCGGCTCAGCGGTTCAGGCTCATCAGGAACTCCGCGTTGGTCTTCGTCTTCTTGAGCCGCTGGATCAGCATGTCGATCGAGTCGGCCGCGGGCACGCCCTGCATCGCGCGGCGGAGGGCGTAGATGCGCGCGAGCTCGTCGGGATGGTAGATGAGCTCCTCCTTGCGGGTGCCGGACTTGTCGATGTTGAGCGCGGGGAAGATGCGCTTGTTGACGAGGTCGCGGTCGAGGTGGAGCTCCATGTTGCCCGTGCCCTTGAACTCCTCGAAGATGATCTCGTCCATGCGGCTCCCCGTGTCGACCAGCGCCGTGCCGAGGATGGTGAGGCTGCCGCCGCCCTCGATGTTGCGGGCCGAGCCGAAGAAGCGCTTGGGCTTCTGCAGGGCGGTGGCCTCGAGGCCGCCGGACATGATCTTGCCCGAGTTGGAGGCGAGCGCGTTGTAGGCGCGCGCCAGGCGGGTGATGGAGTCGAGGAGGATGACGACGTGCTCGCCGTGCTCGACGAGCCGGCGGGCCTTCTCGATGACCATCTCGGCGCAGTGGACGTGGCTTTCGGGCGTCTCGTCGAAGGTCGAGCTGACCACCTCGCCCTTGCAGTGGCGGCGGAAGTCCGTGACCTCCTCCGGCCGCTCGTCGATCAGCAGGATGATGAGCCGGGCCTCGGGCGAGTTCGCCGCGATGGAATTGGCCATGTTCTGCAGGAGGACGGTCTTGCCCGTGCGCGGCGGCGCCACGATCAGGCCGCGCTGGCCGAAGCCGACGGGCGTGATGATGTCGACCATGCGCATGGACACGTCCTTGGCGCCCTGCATCTCCAGCCAGATGCGCTTGAGCGGGTAGTAGGGCGTGAGCTCCTCGAACGGCTTGAGCTTCGAGATCTCCTCGGGCGCGCCGCCCATGACCTGGCGGAGGCGGACGACGGCCGGGCAGCGGTCGTTGCCCTGCGGAGCCTGGACCTGGACCTCGACGTGGTGGCCGCGCTTGAGGCCGAGCTTGCGGACGAAGCCCTCGGGCACGAACGCGTTCTCCGGGTAGAGCCGGTAGTTGACGGTGTCGTGGACGACGAAGCCGAAGCCGCGGTCGGTCAGGTCGAGCCACCCGCGGTCGAGGAGCGGGATCTTCTGCTCCGCGGCCGCCGCGAAGACCGCGGCCAGCAGCTGCTTGCGGTTGGGCACGCCCTCGAAGGTCGCGCCGAGGGCGCGGGCCTTGGCGCTGAGCTCGGCGTGGCCGAGCGCGTAGAGTTCGTTCAGCCAGATCGGCTCCGCCTTGCGTCCGGCGATCTCGTCGGCGGTGCGCTCGAGCGCGTCGAGGTCGGCGAAGCGCGTCGGATCGGGCAGCTCGCCGAAGTAGACCTCGCCCTTGGGCGGAGGCGGCTGGGGCGGGTGGCGCGGGGCGTTGCCGCCGCCGGGACCGCCCTGGCCTCCGCCGTGCTTGTTCCACTTGCCGCGGAACTTCTTGTCGCGCCAGCGGAACTTGCCGCCGCCGTGGCCGAAGCCCTGGCCGCCGCCGTCGTCGCCGCGCGACTCGCCGCCGTCGGAGCGCTCGCCCGGTTCGCCGCCGTCGCGCGCCGGTTCGGCGGCCGGAGGCGGAGGCGGGGACGCCTCTTCCCGCGAGGCAGCCGGAGCCGGCGCCGGAGCCGGGGCCGGTTCGGGCGGCGGGGCCGCGGGCGCGGGACGCGGGGACTCGGCCGCGGCCGGGGCCGCCGGGGCGGCCTCCTCCGCGGCGGGAGCGGCGCCCTTCTTGGCGCGGTAGAGGCGCGAGCGGGTGCGCGTACGTTTCTTGCCGGCATCGGCGCCCTCGGGGGCGGACGAACCGGAGGATTCAGTGTCCTCGTCGGACTTCGGAGGCAGGGCCATGCGTTTGCCGGTTGGCGGGAGATGGGTCGTTGAGAAGGCGGCGGGCCAGTTCGCGCACCTGATCGCGGAGGAATTCGAGGGAGCCGTCGTTCAGGAGGACGAAGTCGGCCCGTTCGACCTTGCGGGCCAGGGGCAGTTGCTTGGCGAGGCGCTGGCGGGCGATCCCGGAAGGGACACCCCGTTGCTCCAGCCGCTGCAGTTGCAGGGCGGAGGTTGTCGAGACGCAGACGGTGAAATCAAACCTATTCTCCAGTCCTTTCTCATAGAGAAGCGGTACCTCCACGATGAACCGCTCCCCGCGCGCCGCCGCGTACGTCCGGTCCCAGTGCTCCTGCAGCCGCGGGTGCAGCCGGCTCTCGAGCCACGCGAGCGCATCGTCGTCGGCGAACACCACCGCGCCGAGCTTGGCCCGGTCGATGCGTCCGTCGGCGCCGAACACCGCGTCCCCGAAGCGTCCGCGCACCTCCGCCTCGACCTCCGCGCTCGGCAGGAGCACGTCGCGCACGACCTGGTCGGCATCGAGCCGCCGGAATCCCTCCGCGGCGAAGAAGGCCGCGGCCGTCGATTTCCCGCATCCCATGCCGCCGGTCAGTCCGACGATCAGATTACCTCCGTTACCCATGCGTGGCTGGGGGAGACAATGGTCTTGCTGCACCCCCAGCAAACCCTATTTCCGATAAGTCCGCATGGCCTTGCCCCCCGCCATCGCCTCGAAGAACTCCACCGACGTGCTGGCGCACGTGATGGGCGTGTTCGACGACCTCGGGTGGGGCGCGAGCCGGCCGCTGCTGACGCGCGTGCTGGCCGACATCGAGGACGCGTTCGGCGGCCGCCGCTCCGGCTACCTGCCGAACGACATGCGTTACCACGATTTCGGCCACTCGCTGCAGGCGACGGTCTGCATGGCCGACCTGCTGCGCGGCCAGCACCGCGCCGACCCCGCCGCGGGCTTCGGCCGGCGCGAGGGGGAACTCGGGATCCTCGCGACGCTCCTGCACGACGTCGGCTTCCTCAAGCACTCCGGCGACAACTTCGGCACGGGCGCGAAGTACACGCTCACCCACGAGCGCCGCAGCTGCGACTTCGCGCGCACGTACCTCTCCTCGATCGGCGCGACGCCCGGGGAGGTCGAGGACGTCTGCGCCGCGATCAGCTGCACCGGCCCCCGCAACCGGATCAGCACGCACGCGTTCCGCCGGCCCGTGGCCCGGCGCCTCGCCTGCCTGCTGGTGACCGCCGACTACCTCGCGCAGATGAGCGCGCCCGATTACGCGGACAAGCTCGACTTCCTCTACGCGGAGTTCGTCGAGGCCTACGATTACGAAAACGTGCCCGCCGAGCTGCGGCCGTACCGCGACGTCGCCGAGCTCAAGCGCAAGACACCGGATTTCTGGGAGAAGTTCGTCCGCCCGATGCTGGACAGCGAGGCGGACGGGGTCCATCGGTTCCTCACCGACACGGGCCAACCCAACTCCTACCTCGACGCGGTCGCGGCCAACGTCGCGATGATCCGCCTCCGCGCCGGGTCCGGAGTGGTGCACGCTTAGCCTCCCCCTCCCCTTCCCCCGTCCGATGCTCGCCACGATCGGCTCGGCGGCGCTGGTCGGCGTCGACGCCGTGCCGGTCTCCGTCGAGGTCAACACCGGCGAATCCGGCTTCCCCGAACTCGTCCTCGTCGGCCTGCCCGACGCCGCCGTCAAGGAATCCGAGGACCGCGTCCGCTCCGCGGTCGCCAACTCGGGCTTCATCATGCCGCGGATGCGCGCGACCATCAACCTCGCGCCCGGCGACCTCCGCAAGGAGGGCGCCCTCTACGACCTGCCCATCGCGCTCGGGCTGCTCGTCGCGGAGGGCCGCATCGCCGCGGACGGGCTCGACCGCTGCCTCATCGCCGGCGAACTCGGCCTCTCCGGCGCGACCCGGCCCGTGCGCGGCGGCCTGGCCATCGCGCTGCTCGCGCGCGCCTCGGGCCGGCGCGTCGTCGTGCTCCCGCCGGTGAGCGCGGCCGAGGCCGCGCTCGTCGAGGGCGTGGACGTGTTCGCCGTGCGCTCGCTGGACGAGGCCGCACGCCTCCTCGCGGGCGAGGGCGACTTCGCGCCCCTGCCCCACCGGCCTCCGGCGCAAGAGCCGCCCGTCGGGACCGGACCGGACTTCGCCGACCTCAAGGGCCAGCCGAGCCTGCGCCGCGCGATCGAGGTGGCCGTGGCCGGCAACCACAACGTGCTCATGATCGGCCCGCCCGGCGCCGGGAAGTCCATGGTCGCCAAGCGCGTGCCGTCCATCATGCCCCGGCCGACGCTGGAGGAGTGCCTCGACATCCTCCGCATCCACTCCGCGGCGGGGCAGACGCTGCAGGACGGCGCGCCGCGCCTCGAACGGCCGACGCGCGCGCCGCACCACACCATCTCGGACGTGGGCCTGCTCGGCGGCGGCGCCGTTCCCGGACCGGGCGAGATCTCCCTCGCCCACCACGGCGTCCTCTTCCTCGACGAGCTGCCGGAGTTCCGCCGCTCGGCCCTCGAGGTCCTGCGCCAGCCCCTCGAGGACGGCCACGTGACCATCTCCCGCAGCGCGGGCAAGGTCACGCTCCCCTGCCAGTTCCTGCTCGTGGCGGCGATGAATCCCTGCCCCTGCGGCTACCTCGGCGACGCCCGGCGCGCGTGCCGGTGCGCGCCGTCGCAGGTCCAGCGCTACCGGCACCGCCTGAGCGGACCGCTGCTCGACCGCATCGACCTCCACGTCGAGGCCCCGGCGCTGTCCGTGGCGGAGCTGCGCGACGCGCGACCCGGCGAATCCTCGGCCTCCATCCGCGCCCGCGTCGAGGCGGCCCGCGCGCGGCAGCGGACGCGCTTCGCCGGCTCGGGTGTCGCCGTCAACGCCCGCATGACCCCGGCCCAGCTCCGCCGCCACTGCGCGCTGACCCCGGCGCTCGGCGACCTTCTGCAGCAGGCGATGGAGCAGCTCGCCCTCTCCGCCCGCGCCTACGACCGCATCCTCCGCGTCGCGCGCACCATCGCCGACCTCGCCGCCTCGGACGAGATCGGCCCGCCCCACCTGCTCGAGGCCATCCAGTACCGTTCGCTCGACCGGACGCTGTTCGATTAGGACGCCTCCGGCCGGGGCCCCGTTCGCGTCGACGCACCCGCCCCTTCCCGCGGATGCGACGCCCCGGTATCGTCGGCCCGCCGAAAGGACCTCCCTCCACCGGCGCTCATTTCCGCCAACCCGCAGTTGCGCCGCGCGCGCAGATGGACTTGGATGCGGCCGTCTGCGCGGTTCCCGCGCCCGTTCCCTCGGCCCCTCTCCTTCCCCTCCCATGGAATCCTCGACCCAACCCTCCGCCGGCGGCGCCGGCGCGTGCCCCTTCCACCACCTCCACGGCGGCGCGGCCAAGCCCACGACCGCGGGCGGCCGCTCCAACCGCGACTGGTGGCCGAACCAGCTCAACCTGCGGATGCTCCACCAGAACTCCGCCCTGTCCGACCCGATGGGCGCGGGCTTCGACTACCGCGCGGAGTTCCAGCGGCTCGACTACGACGCGCTCAAGCGCGACCTGCACGCGCTCATGACGGATTCGCAGGAGTGGTGGCCGGCCGACTTCGGCCACTACGGCCCCTTCTTCATCCGCATGGCCTGGCACGCAGCGGGCACCTACCGCACGGGCGACGGCCGCGGCGGCGCCGGCACCGGCCAGCAGCGCTTCGCCCCGCTCAATTCCTGGCCCGACAACGCCAACCTCGACAAGGCGCGCCGCCTGCTCTGGCCGATCAAGCGCAAGTACGGCCGCCGCATCTCGTGGGCCGACCTCTTCGTCCTCACCGGCCACTGCGCCCTCGAGTCCATGGGCTTCAAGCCCTTCGGCTTCGGCGGCGGTCGCGCGGACGTGTGGGAGCCCGAGGAGGATGTCTATTGGGGTTCCGAGGCCAAGTGGCTGGGCGACCAGCGCTACTCGGGCGAACGCGAGCTCGAGAGCCCGCTCGCCGCCGTGCAGATGGGCCTGATCTACGTCAACCCCGAGGGCCCGAACGGCCACCCCGACCCCGTCGCCGCCGCCCGCGACATCCGCGAGACCTTCGCGCGCATGGCGATGAACGACGAGGAGACCGTCGCGCTCATCGCCGGCGGCCACACCTTCGGCAAGTGCCACGGCGCCGCCTCGGCCGACCACGTCGGCCGCGAGCCCGAGGCCGCCGGCCTCGCCGCCATGGGACTGGGCTGGGCCAGCTCGTACCGGTCGGGCAAGGGCGCCGACACCATCACCAGCGGACTCGAAGTCACCTGGACGTCCACGCCGACGCGCTGGAGCAACAATTATCTGGAGAACCTCTTCCGCTACGAGTGGGAGCTGGTGAAGAGCCCGGCGGGCGCGCACCAGTGGGTGGCGAAGGACGCCGAGGCCTTCATCCCCGACGCCTACGACCCGGCGAAGAAGCACAAGCCGACGATGCTCACGACCGACCTGTCGCTGCGCTTCGACCCGGCCTACGAGAAGGTCTCCCGCCGCTTCCTCGCGCATCCCGACCAGTTCGCCGACGCCTTCGCCCGCGCCTGGTTCAAGCTCACGCACCGCGACATGGGCCCCAAGTCCCGCTACCTCGGGCCCGAGGTGCCGGCCGAGGACCTGATCTGGCAGGACCCGATCCCCGCCGTGGACCACCCGCTGGTCGACGCCGCCGACATCGCGGCGCTCAAGGCGCGGATCCTCGCGACGGGGCTCGCCGTGTCCGACCTCGTCTTCACCGCCTGGGCCTCCGCCTCGACCTTCCGCGGCTCCGACAAGCGCGGCGGCGCCAACGGCGCGCGCGTGCGACTCGCCCCGCAGAAGGATTGGGAAGCCAACCAGCCCGCCCGCCTCGCGCGCGTGCTCAAGGCTCTCGAGGGCGTGCAGGCCGCGTTCCACGCCGCCGCCACCGGCGGAAAGAAGGTCTCGCTCGCCGACCTCATCGTCCTCGGCGGCGCCGCCGCCATCGAGGAGGCCGCGCGCCGCGCCGGCCTGCAGCTCGAGGTGCCGTTCCGTCCGGGACGCACCGACGCGACCGCCGCCCAGACCGACGCGGCGTCCTTCGCCGTGCTCGAGCCCGTGGCGGACGGCTTCCGCAACTACCTCAAGCCGCGCCAGGCCATGCCCGCCGAGCAGCTCCTCGTCGACAAGGCCCAGCTCCTCGGTCTAACCGCCCCGGAGATGACCGTCCTCGTCGGCGGCCTCCGCGCCCTCAACGCCAACCACGGCAAGGCCCCGCACGGCGTGTTCACCGCGCGGCCGGAGACGCTGACGAACGACTACTTCGTCAACCTCCTCGACCCGGCCCACATCGCCCACCCGACCTCGCCCGCCGAGGACCTCTTCGAGGTCCGCGACCGCGCGACCGGCGACGTGAAGTGGACCGCCACCCGCGTGGACCTCGTCTTCGGGTCGAACTCCCAGCTGCGCGCCCTCGCCGAGGTCTACGGCTCCGCCGACGCCCACGGGAAGTTCGCCTGCGACTTCGTCGCCGCTTGGAACAAGGTGATGGAGGCCGACCGCTTCGACCGGAAGTAAGCGCGCCGCCGCCCGGCGCGCGCTCTCTCCCCTTGTAGGGCGGGGTCTCCCGACCCCGCCGTCGCACGCGCGCGTTTTCAGGAACGAATCCCGAAGCGACGTTCGCGGCGGGGTCGGGAGACCCCGCCCTACACCGCTTGGGCGTTTCTCCGGGCGCGTTGAACGCCCCGCGCATCCGACGCGCCCGCCCCGCCGTTATTCCTCCGTGGACACGCTCATCGTCGGCGCCGGCCTCTCCGGCCTGGTCCTCGCCCGCCGCCTGCAGGCGCGCGGGCGACCGCCCGTCATCCTCGAGAAGAGCCGCGGCTACGGCGGACGCCTCGCGACCAAGCGTCTCGGCGCCGCCGTGTTCGACTCGGGCGCCCAGTTCCTCACGGCCCGCGACCCGGCGTTCCAGGAGCTCGTGGCCGCCTGGCGCCGCGATGGGCTGCTCACGGATTGGGCTGCGTCCGGACCGGGCCGGTTGGTCGGACGCCCGTCCATGACCGCCGTGCCCAAGGCGCTCGCCGACGGGCTCGACGTCCGCCGCGAGCACCGCGCGTCGGCGGTGCGCCGCGTGGACGGCCGCTGGGAGGTCGCGCTCGTGGACCGCCCCGCCGTCACCGCCGATCGGCTCGTGCTGACGTGTCCGGTTCCGCAGGCGCTCGCCCTGCTCGACGCCGGCGCCGTGTCCCTTCCCACCGACCTCCGCGCGGCGCTCGACCGCCTGACCTACCACCCCTGCCTCGCCGCGCTCGTCGTGCTCGCGGGTCCGAGTCGGGTCCCGCCCGGCGGCGTCGCACCCGAGACCGGACCGCTGCGGTGGGTCGCCGACAACGCGCTCAAGGGCGTCAGCCCCGCCGACCGCGGCGCCGTCACGGTCCACGCCGACCCGGACTTCTCGCGCCGGCACTACGAAGCGCCGGAGGCGGAGGTCCTCGCCGCGCTCGTCGCGGCCGCCCGTCCCTGGCTGGGCGACGCGCCCGTGGCCGAGCAGGCCCTGCACCGCTGGAAGTTCAGCGAGCCCCGCGCCACGCATCCCGAGCGCAGCGTCTGGCTTCCGGACCTCTCCCTCGGCTTCGCCGGCGACTCCTTCGGCGGCCCGAAGGTCGAGGGCGCCGCCCTGTCGGGCCTGCACCTCGCGGAGCGACTGGCCTAGACCGGCGGTGTTTCCACGCCCTCGGCGCGCGTAGCGGAAGCCGTGAGGCTTTCGCCCGTTCGCAGCCGCGAAACTCCCACGAGTTCCGCTACGGCCAGGTTGCCATCCATACAATCCGGGGCCCATGATACCAATTACGGCGCGCATCGATACTCTTGGGGTGGTTCGGGCGATGGCTGGGTACCATCCTCGGATTCATCCGGCACCGGTCGTTTCCTTTTCCCACGGATAGGACGGATTTTTCCGGATCGGAAGGATTCCATCCGTCTCCATCCGACCAATCCGTGGCCAAGAGGACGGTCGGGCGCGGCAGATGCCCGTTACGGTGTTGGGGTTCGCGTGCAGAGGCGTAGCGTGAGCCAGGCCCTAGCGGGGGGATCGAGGTGCGGCCCTGCAGCCCACCATGGTCTCATTCCGAGCCATAACTGGTATGAGACACCCACCGCGCCCCACTTCCGCATCGACGTTTCCGCCTCCTTCTACCCACGCTCCTGTTCGTATCCCTCGGCGTCCCTTCGTGGTCCCCCCTTGGCGCAAACGGACTGGCGAAACGTCCGCTCCTGCTCAGCCTTCCCGCATGCGCTCCCCCACCTCCCCGCTCTCCCGTCGTGATGCCCTGAAACTCGCCGGCCTGGCCGGCGCCGCCGCGCTCGTCGGCTCCTCGCGCGCGTTCGGCCAGGAAGCCGTGCCGCCCGCCGCACCGTCGCCCGGACACTACCGGTTCAAGATCGGCGCGCTGGATGCGCTCGCCATGGTGGATGGCGGCACCGCGATGCCGCTCGAGCAGGCCCCGTTCGGCGTCGGCGAACCGCGCGAGAAGCTCGCCGCCGTGCTGCGCGAGCGCCGCTTGGCCGCCGACAAGGTGCAGCTCCACTTCAACGTCCTGCTCGTCCGCCTGCCCGTCGGCTGGGTGATGGTGGACGCGGGCTGCGGCCCGCTGTTCGGTCCGGCCGGCGGCCGGTTGGTCGGGCACCTCGCGGCCGCGGGCATCGCGCCGTCCGCCATCAAGGCCATCGTCGTCACCCACCTGCACGGCGACCACTTCGGCGGCCTGCTCGACGCCGAGCGCCGGCCGGTGTTTCCGGAGGCGCGGCTCATCCTGCATCGCGACGAGCACGCGTTCTGGACGCAGCCCTCGCCCAAGGGCGCGGACGCCGGGACGGTTCAGGGCGTGCAGGCCTACGTCGCGGCGCTGAAGGACCGCTGGGAACTCGTGACCGGCAAGGACCGCCTCTTCGACGGCCTCGAGCTCGTCGAGGCCCCGGGCCACACGCCCGGCCACTTCGCCCTCGCGATCGGGAACGGGGACACGCAGGTCCTGCACTGGGCCGACACCGCCCACCACCACGCCCTCACGCTGGCTCATCCCGAATGGGTCGTCGGCTGGGACGGGGACCCCGTGCTGGCCACCGCCACCCGCCGCAAGCTCCTCGACCGCGCCGCGGCCGACCGCCTCCGCATCTTCGGCAGCCACATGCCCTTCCCCGGCCTCGGCGCCGTCCGCCCCGCCGGCTCCGCCTACGAGTGGCTCATCGAGCCGTGGGTCTCCGCCTGAGCCGACCGCCACGGCGTGCCGTTCCTCCCGTAGCGGAAGCCGTGAGGCTTTCGTGGGTTCGCAGCCTCGAAACTCTCACGAGTTCCGCCACGATCTTGTTCCGCTCGTCCGCCGTCCGTGTTCGCGAGCACGGTCCTCGCCATGGAACTCGCGGCCGATCGCGGGTGATCTTCATCCGACCGATCCGTCCCCATCCGTCGAATCCGTGGCCCGAGCGACGCCCGCCCGCGCCGCCATCGCCGCCGGCCCACGCGATCAACGCCTTCCCCGTAGCGGAAGCCGTGAGGCTTTCGTGGGTGTGCAGCCACGAAACTCTCACGAGTTCCGCCACGATCCTGGATTCCTCCGCAGGAATCCGCGTCAGTCCTCGGCCATGCGCCGCGCCGACGGCGCCCGGATGGCGAAGTGCCAAGCCCAGAGTGCCATCGCGAGTTGCGCCGGTCCACGCACATACAGGTAGGAGGGTCCGGTGACGTGGTCGCCCATGCCGACGTGGTGGACCGCGGCGTAGACGTTGACGGGGAAGAACAGCACCAACGCGGCCAGGGCGGCCCAGCCCGCCGTCCGCCGGGTGCGCGGCCAGAGCAACCCGGCGGCGAGCAGGAACTCGAACACCCCGCTGGCGAGCACGAGACCTTCACGCGCGGGCCAGCTGGGCGGCAGCATCGTCGCCATCTCCTGCGTCTTCACGAAGTGCCCCAGACCGGAGAAGGCGAAGAGCAGCGCGAGTCCGCCGGCGCCCGCCCCCCGCGGATCCACGCGGGCGAGGTTCGCCCGACGGAGCAGCGTCGCGACGAGCCACGGCCCGACCAGGAGGCCCATCAACAGCAGGATCATGCGCATCGCGGCAACGCTCCGCGTCGTGGTCCGGCGACGCAAGGGGGCGCTCCTGGGCCGTTCGGCCGAGTCCGTGGGCCTCACCACCTGGCCGTCCCGGCATCCCGTGCGCGCCATGCGCGATCCGGCCAGCCGCCAATTCCGTTGCCGTCGCAGGTGACCGAAGCAACCTGCCCCGCATGACACCGACCAAGCGCGCCCCGCAGGTTTGCATTCTGGGTAGCGCCGAGCCTGGCTCGCGCGCCTACGAGCTGGCCGGCGCGGCCGGAGAATTCCTCGCCCGGCGGGGCGTGACGCTCGTCAGCGGGTGCGGCGCACCGGCGACACGCGTGGCGGCCGAGCGAGCGCTGGCGGCGGGTGGAACGGTGGTGTCGATCGTGCCGCACGACGACATCGGGGCGAAGGACTGGCCTTGTACCGTGCTGATACCCTGCGGCATGGGCGACGCGCGCAACCTCCTGATGGCGCTCGCGGGCGACGCATGCCTCGTCATCGGTGGACGCGCCGGCACCAAGTCCGAGGTCTGCCTCGCGTGGCTGCACAAGCGGCCGTTGCTCCCGCTCACGGGCTGCGGCGGCTGGTCCGACACCTTGGAGCGCGACCCGCCGGACGAGCGCAAGAACTCGGTCATCCTGCCCTGGGATTCGATCCCGAGCCTCGAGGTCCAACTCAAGCAACTCGGTCTGCTTTGACCGGAGAGGAGGCGGAGCCGCCCCGGTCGGAGTCGTGATTCGGCCCGGCGAAGGCCTCGCCACCGAATGGGAAGGCGCGCCCGCAGCGCGGACCCGCTACCGCGGACCGCTCAGGCGATCGGCGTCCCGACCCGAGAGGTTCCCGAGTGTCCTCAGCAGCGCACCGTCTTCCGCTTCGGAGCGACGGGAGCGCCGCGGCGGCACTTGAGGGTGTAGGTCGCGGCGTCGGGGATGCGGCAGTCGGTGTCGCCGACGTCCACATCCACCTTCCCGACCTTGCGGGCGGTGGCGAGCGCGCGGGCGGCGAGCGGGCCGACGTAGGTGCCGACGGCGATGACGAAGGAGTTCATCTGCTCACGCACGAGGTTGCGCTCGTCGTGGATCGTCTTCTCCACCCGCGCGAGGAGCGCGGTCAGCGTCTTGATGTCGAGATCATCGTCGGAATGCGTCGCGACCCAGGCGCCGAGCGTGGCCCAGCCGGCGACCGCGACGCCCTCCGCCTTCGCGTCGATCCACCGGAGCGCGAGCGCGAAGCCCTGCGGGTGCTCCGACGCCACCCACGGCACGGTCGTGCCCGAGACCATCCGCCACGAGGCGGTGCGGGCCCAGGCGATGAGTTCCTGCCGCGACATCCGCGCGCCGTCCGCGACCATGCCGGCGAGGTACTGGGCGTCGCCGTTGCCCGTGGCGTAGAGCGCGAGCGCGAGGTCCTGGCGGCCCTTGATCGCCTTCGCGATCGGCTTCATGTCCCCGACCCTCACCCCGAAAAACGGCTCCTTCGCGCCGTGGCGGAAGAAGATGCGCTTGATCGTCGGATCCCCCTTCGCCTGCAGGGCGGCCATCACGTCCTTGAGCGTCATGGCGGCGCAGGATGAGGGATGCACGGACGACGTCGAACCGGAAAATCCCACGCGGTGGCACGGTCCGAGCGGTCACGGCGCGTCTTGCCGGGATGTCGGCGATGCCTCTCGCCATCGTCCCGCGACGCGGATACCCTCCCTCATGAACGACCCCAAGATCGCGGAACTTGAAGGCCAGCTGGCGACGGCCAACGCCAGCATCGCCTCCCTCACCAAGACGAACGCCGAGCTGCACGAGCGGGTCTCCGAGGCCGAGCGGGCGAACAAGCGGATCCGCCGCCATTCCCGCCAATCCGACAACTCGCTCCGCACCCAGCTGACCGACATGCAGAATCGTCGCGGCTGAGGCCGCGGACGGTCCAGGGCTCCGCGGTGGCGCGACAGGGCCG
This sequence comes from uncultured Opitutaceae bacterium, assembly GCA_964460895.1. Taxonomy (GTDB): domain Bacteria; phylum Verrucomicrobiota; class Verrucomicrobiia; order Opitutales; family Opitutaceae; genus Didemnitutus. The sequence goes on along the minus strand of CAYWTK010000016.1, from coordinate 25,614 downwards.
GAGGGACGACGCGCCGCACTCCCGACGCCGGCAAACTCGAGCGGGCTCAGCCCCGCGCGCGCCCCGGGGCGCACTTGGGAGGGGACGGTTCGGCCCCGTGCGATCCGGTTTCATCCGCTCGATCCGTGGGTCAAGGATGCGCGCCTCCCGGGCCCGACGCCTCCGGAAAGCGGACCGGCTCCGCGCTCGCCGCCAGGTGGAGTCCTCCCTCGCCACGCGCCGACTCAGCCGTACCGCAGGCGGTAGCGGGTGAAGGGAAAGTTCCTTCCGGGGCAGACCGTGTGGTTGCGGTCGACGCTGCGGTGGACGGTGAAGCGCGGGCGGACGCCGAGCGGGGCGTCGGCGCGCAGCCAGTCCACCAGCGCCGTGAGCGACGCCAGCTGGCGCTCGCTCGGGGCGCGGCGCTCGAAGTTGCCCACGAGGCAGATGCCGATGCCGCGCCGGTTGAACTCCTCGGCCCGCACGTGCCCGCCGTCGAGCTGCCGCAGCCAGCGCGGCCCGATCTCGATCGCGCCCTCGGGGGAGTCGCGGCCGTTGCCGATGACGAAATGATAGGCGAGGCCGTTGGCCATGCCGCGGCGGCGGTGGGCGGCGTCGTACACCGCGGCGTTGCCGTCCTCGATCGCGCTGTGGTGCGCCACGACGTGACGCCAGCGGCCGGGCTCGACGCGCAGCTCGGCGGTGGCGCGCGCCACGGCGGCGACGACGCTCGGCGCGGGGATCGCCAGGCGCTGGCCGGGCCGGATCAGGTCGTCGCGGAGCCCGTTGCGGGCCTTGAGGTCGGGGATGGTCACGTCGTAGCGCGCGGCGATGCCGCCGAGCGTCTCGCCCGCGCGCACGACGTGCGTCCGCGGACGCGGGGCGGCCCACAGCGGCACGGCGCCCGCCCACAGTCCCCCGGCCGCGAGGGCGGCAGTGAGGAGGAAGCGGCGGCGCGACAACATCAGCGCCGAAGGTAACACATCGGTCAACCCGCGCGGCCTCGTTTGCCATTTCCCGCGGCCTGCCTTTGCTGCGGGCGATGAAGCACTACGAGTTCACCGACCGTTTCCGCGCCCTCTACGACCACGCCGTCCGCCTCTACGCCGCGGGCCAGCGCGGGGCCGAGACCTTCTTCGACGCCGACGCCCGCGCCTTCCTCGCGGCCAACGGCCTCACCGCGCAGAACCTCTACGATTACGCGGAGGACCACGTGAACTACGGCGAGCCGGGCTACGACCGCGCCCTCGCGATCGAGCTCGTCCGGCGCGACCACTTCCTCAACGCCCAGCAGGGCCGGGCGTCGGGCCGCACGCTCGACGAGGCGGCGCTCCCGCCGAAGGACGCGTCCGTCGAGGGCATCGCCTGGCTGCCGCGCCTCATCCCGAAGACCAAGGCCAAGCTCCGCGGCGAGCTGCCCGCCTCGCTCATGTACTGCTGCGGCGGCGACCGGCGCTTCTTCAAGGAGCACGACATCCACCCGGCCGAGTTCCTCAGCCTCGTCTGGCGCCACCTCGACGACGACGCGGCCATCGTCCGCTGGACCGTCGCCCGCAGCCGAGCGACGCGCGGCTGAAGCGGCGCGGCCTCGTAGGGCGGTCCCGCGGCCGCGGGACGACCCCGCCGCGAACGTCGGCTCAAGATGCGCTCCCGAAGACGCGCGCGAACGCTTGGCGGGGTCAGGAGACCCCGCCCTACACGCGAGCGCGGCAGCGCCGATGAGTCATCGCGCCCGCGCGCCGCTTGACCCGCGGCGCACTCGGGACAGCCTTGGCGTCGCTTCCCCATGCCCCGCTACACCCTGAACGTGAACGGGCAGGCCCGGGTGGTCGACGTCGCCGCCGACACTCCCCTGCTCTGGGTCCTCCGCGACACCCTCGGCCTGCTTGGCACCAAGTACGGCTGCGGCATCGGCGCCTGCGGCGCCTGCACCGTGCACCTCGCCGGCGCGCCCGTGCGCTCCTGCCAGTTCGCCGTCTCGACCGTGGCCGGCATGCCGGTCACGACCATCGAGGGGCTGTCGCCCGACGGCTCCCATCCGCTGCAGCAGGCGTGGATCAAGCACGACGTCCCGCAGTGCGGCTACTGCCAGGGCGGGCAGATCATGACCGCGGCGGCCTTCCTGCGGATGGCGCCGCGGCCGTCGGACGACGAGATCGACGCCGCGATGGCGGCCAACCTGTGCCGCTGCGGCACCTACCTGCGCATCCGCGCCGCGATCAAGGACGCCGCCGCCACGATGGCCGCCGCGTCCGGGGCTCCCGCCCCCAAACCCTGACGCCCGGCCCGCCATGAACTCCCCCGCGTCCGGTCCCTTCCCCGACCTCTCCCGCCGCGACTTCCTGCGCGTGACCGCCCTCGCCGGCGGCGGCTTCGCGCTCGGCCTCGGCCCGGCGGCGTCCGTCCTCGCGCAGCCCGCGCAGGCGCTCGACGACACGGCCCGCGTCTTCACGCCGAATCCCTTCATCCGCATCACCCCCGACGGCACCGTCACGATCATCGCCAAGAACCCCGAGATCGGCCAGGGCGTGAAGACCTCGCTGCCGATGATGGTCGCGGAGGAGCTCGAGGTGGACTTCGCCAAGGTCGTGGTCGAGCAGGCCCCGCTCGACCCGCAGCTCGGCCGGCAGTTCGCCGGCGGCAGCCTCTCGACCCCCGACAACTACGACCTCCTCCGCCGCGCCGGCGCGACCGCGCGCACGATGCTCGTGCAGGCGGCGGCGCAGACGTGGGGCGTGGCCGAGGAGGAGCTCGTCGCCGAGAACGGCACCGTCGTCCACCGTCCCACCGGCCGCCGGCTCACGTACGGCGAGCTCGCGACCAAGGCCGCGACCCTGCCCGTGCCCGACGAGAAGACCGTGCGCCTCAAGGAGCCGGACGAGTTCCGCCTGCTCGGCTCCCGCGTCGGCGGCGTGGACAATCCCGCCATCGTCACCGGCCAGCCCCTGTTCGGCCTCGACCAGTCCGTGCCCGGCATGGTGCACGCGGTCTACCAGAAGTGCCCCGTCTTCGGCGGCAAGGTCCGCTCCGCCAACCTCGACGAGGTCAGGGCGCTGCCCGGCGTGCGCGACGCCTTCGTGCTCGAGGGCACGGCGAACTACTTCGGCCTGATGCCCGGCGTGGCCATCCTCGCCGACTCGACCTGGGCCGCCTTCAAGGCCCGCGCGGCGCTGAAGGTCGCGTGGGACGAGGGGCCGGGCGCGACGCAGTCGTCCGAGGCGTTCGAGCGGCGCGCGGCCGAGCTGGCGGCGCGTTCCGGAACCGTCGTGCGCAACGACGGCGACGTCGCGGCCGCGTTGGCCGGCGCGGCGCGCACGGTCGAGGCGCAGTACCACTACCCGTACATCCACCACGCCACGCTGGAGCCGATGAACGCGATGGCGTGGCCGACGAAGGACGGCGGGATGGAGATCCTGGCGCCGACCCAGACGCCGCAGGGCGCGCAGGACCTCGTCGCCTCGACGCTCGGCCTCGCGAAGGAGAGGATCAAGGTGCGCTTCACCCGCATCGGCGGCGGCTTCGGCCGGCGCCTGGCCAACGACTACGTCGTCGAGGCCGCGGCCATCGCGCAGCGCGCGGGCGTGCCGGTGAAGCTCACGTGGACGCGGGACCAGGACACCCAGCACGGGCACTACCGTCCGGCCGGCTGGCACCACCTCAAGGGCGGTCTCGACGCGCAGGGCCGCGTCGTCGCCTGGCACAACCACTTCGTCACGGTCGGCCTGAACTCGGACCAGGAGCCGGGCCGCAGCGCCACGCTCAATCCCGGCGAGTTCCCGGGCCGCTGGCTGGCCAACTTCCGCGTCGAGCAGTCGGTCATCAGCACGAACGTGCCCACCGGCCCGCTCCGCGCGCCCGGCAGCAACGGCATCGCCTTCGCCATGCAGGGCTTCATCGACGAGCTCGCGCACGCGGCCGGGCGCGACCCGGTGGAGTTCCGGCTGGAGCTGCTCGGCGAGGACCGCGTCGTCCCCGCCGGCGGCCGCGGCGGCGTCGGCTACGACACGGGCCGCATGAAGGGCGTGCTCCGGCTCGCCGCCGAGAAGTCCGGCTGGGGCGGCGCGCTCCCGCGCGGGCGCGGGCGCGGCGTGGCCTTCCACTTCAGCCACCGCGGCTACGTCGCGGAGGTCGCGGAGGTCTCGGTCGCGAACGACGGCACGCTCAAGGTCCACCGCGTGACGGTGGCGGTGGACGTCGGCCCGATCATCAACCTGAGCGGCGCCGAGAGCCAGGTGCAGGGCTCGATCGTCGACGGCCTCAGCGCCGCCTGGCTGCAGGAGATCACCTTCGACCGCGGCCGCGTGGTGCAGGGGAACTTCGACACCTACCCGCTGCTGCGCGGCCTCGACGCCCCGCAGGTCGACGTGCACTTCATCCAGAGCAGGAACCCGCCCACCGGCCTCGGCGAGCCCGCCCTGCCGCCCCTGCCGCCCGCGGTCTGCAACGCGATCTTCGCCGCCACGGGCAAGCGCATCCGCCGCCTGCCGCTCACGCGCGCCGACCTGCGCTGGAGCTGACCGCTCCCGCCCCTCATGTCCTGTAGGGCGGGGTCTCCAGACCCCGCCGTCGTCCACCCCCGCCCATCGGGAGCGAAGCAGACACGACGTTCGCGGCGGGGTCGGGAGACCTCGCCCCACGGCGATCGCCGCGTCACTCGCGCGGGGCGCCGAGGACGAGCACGGTCGCGCCGGGGGCCGCCGGGGCGTCGCCGCGCAGGATCTCGATGCGGTAGGATTGGCCCTTGGGCAGGCCGGACGGGAACCGCTCGCGCAGGGCGGCGTGCACGAAATTGCGGGCCGCACCCTCGTGGGCCGCGAGGGATCCTCCGAACTCGGCGAAGACCGGGGCGTCGGCCGCCGCCGCGTCGGCCGGGAGGCGCACCTGGAGCACGGCCTTGGCCGGCAGGTTCGCCCGCAGGACGGCGGTGCGCAGCTGCTGCCACTCGTCCCCGAACGGCGCGGAGATGAGGCTCGGCAGCTGGCCGAAGGCGAGGACGGCCCCGACGGCGGCCGCGCCGCCGAACGCCGCGAAGTGCCAGACCGGCCGGCCGCCCGGGCGCTCGCTCCGCGCGCGGACGGCGGACAGCAGCGCCACGGTGGCGAGGCCGGCGAGCGGCCAGAGCGAGGCCGCCCCGGGGCGCCAGGTCGGGGCGATCACCGCCACGAGGCAGAAGAGCCCGCCGAGGGTCGGCAGCACGAGGCGCCAGACCGCGCCGAGCCGCGGCTCCGCGCGCTGCTGCCAGTTGGCGGCGGTCCAGAGCACGCCGACGACCGCCAGCGCGACGCCGGCGGCGATCCCGTGCCAGAGCGGGGTCGGCGTCGCGATGAACGGCGCGAGGCCGAGGGGCAGCGCGTGGGTGAAGAGGCCGAGGAGACGCAGGTGCACCGGCGTCGTGTCCGCCAGGCCCGCGCCGCGCAGCATCTGGTACTCGATGACCCAGGCGACGAGCAGCGCGGCGCCGAAGAGGGCGAGGTGCGTCCAGAACCACTTCCGCGTGTCCGGCCACTGCCGCGCCGGCCGCGCGAGGGCCACGCCCGCCAGCGGCACGAGGCCCATGGCGATGGCGGGGAAGAAGCAGAGGGCCGCCCCGAGGTAGAGCAGCAGTCCGCCGGCCATCGCGACGTGCCGGCGTCCCCCGCCCTGCTCCAGCTCGCTCTCGACCGCCGCGAAGCCGGCGAGCGCGAGGAGGCTGCCGAGGACCGCCGGCCACTGGGTCGCCCACCCCGCGGCCAGCTGGGCCGACGGCGCGAGCATCAGGCAGATCGCGGCTCCCGTCGCGTCGATCTCGGACCAGCCGCCCCGCTCCAGCGACTGCCAGAGCGCCAAGCCGCACAGGATGATGAGGGCGAGCGAGACGAGCCGGAGGTAGCGGAGGTCGGAAATCTCGTCGACGAAGCCGAAGGAGATGTCGAGGAAGGCCCCCTTGAGGATGCCCTCGGGCGCTCCGACCAGGACCGACGCCTCGAACGGCGCCCGCGTCACCTGCTGGAGGTCGGCCGGCGTGCCGTATTCCCCGAGCCACGCGGCGGCGTAGACGACGAGGGGAACGAGGACGAGGGCGGCGTAGCAGAGGCGCGTGCGCATGGGGTCACAGGAGCAGCTCCTGCTGGCTGTCTTGTGGCTGGAGCCCGGCGAAACGTCCATAGCGTTTCACCCAGTCTTCCACCTTTTCGAGGTAATAATCCGGGTCGTACGGCGCGGTCTCCGCGTCGTGCGCGGCGAGCGGACGCGCCCGCTGCCAGTCCGCGGTCTCGCCCTTCCGCGCCGGCGCGACGTAGTAGGCCACGCGCTCGCCCATCCGCGGGCGCGGCGTCATCCGCAGCGCGACCTCGCCCGCCGCGCGCCGCGGCTTGCCGCCGCCGGCGACGAACTGCGCGTACGCCTCCGGGCTCTGGCCGAGCGACTCCGTCCGCGCCAATTCCGCGACCGGAACCTCCCGCGCGGCCAGCCGGCGGCGGAGGTCGGCGACGAGGGCGTCGAGCGGCGGTCCGCCCACGCCGAGCAGCTGCGCGATGAGCGCGTCGGTCAGCCGCCGCAGGAACGGCTCCACCCCGCGCGAGCGCAGGGCGGAGCCCCGCAGCGTCACCTCGCCCCCGGCGGCGAGCGCGTAGTTCTTCGCCTTGTAGCAGAACATCGCGTCGTAGCGGCCGTCGAACTCGAGCTCGATGCCGGCCGGCAGCACGCGCCGCGCCTCGGCCAGCAGGCGCTCCGGGGCGGCGAAGTACTCGGGCGAGGACAGGTAGATGCCGTCGGTGTCGGCCTCGAGGATCACGCACCCGAGGCGCTGGAACTCCGCGATCAGCGCCTGCAGCAGCTCGCGCCCGAGCCGCGTGACCTCGGCCGCGAGCTCGCCGTCGCCGAAGCGCGCGCCGGAGAAGCCGAGGTAGCCGTAGAAGGAGTTGATGAGGATCTTGAAGGTCGCCTGGCGCGCCTGCGCCTCGTCGCGCTCCGCGGGGTCGGCCGAGTCGCGCGCGAGCTGCTTGTAGCGGAGCCGGTAGTCGCGGAGCCGGCGCAGGAGCGGGATGAAGACGCCGAGCGTGTCGTGCCGGGGATTGCGCCCGAGGTGCAGGAGGAGGCTCGGGTAGAGCGAGGCGACGTCGAAGTGCAGCACGTGCCGGAAGACGCCCTCCTGGAAGCTGTGTTTTAATGATACGGCGACCACCGAGATCTACACCGGCGCCGGGCAAGCGGCGCGCGCGTGGTAGTACTCCTCGAGGAAGAGCAGGTCCACCTTGCCCGCCGTGCCGCGCAGCGCGGCGTCCTGCAGCAGCAGCGGGAACGTCCGCGCCTGCTCGAAGTAGGTCGGCAGGAGCAGGTCGGCCAGCCCGCGCGTCTCGCGCAGGTCGTCGGCGAGGTACGCCCGGAAGCGCGCGCGGTCGCGGCGGAACTCCTGCTGGATGTCGGCGCCCGCCAGGTAGGTGCGGCCCGCGCCGGACTCGGGGGTGACGCCGAGGTGCACCGCGGCCTCCTTCAGGCCGTACGACGTCATCTCGCGCGCGCCGAGGTCGTAGAGCTGCACGAGCAGGTAGGTGTCCACCACCGCGCGCCCGGGCAGGTCGCAGCGGGGGAAGTCGATCCAGCGCTCCGCCACCTTCAGCCGGCTGTTGCGGAACTCCGCGGGCCGCCCGAAGCGTCCCCAGGCGCAAGGCACCTTGTGCCGCCGGCAGCGCTGGCGGAGGTAGTCGAGGTCGAACTTGAAGAGGTTGTGCCCCTCGACGACGTCGGGATCGAGCTCGCGCAGGACCTCCGCGAACCGCAGCAGGAGGCGCTTCTCGCCGGCGGGGGTCTCCTCGTCGATCTCCAGCAGCTCGGTCCTCCCGCCCGCCGCGAGCCCGATGGCGAGGATGCGGTCGTCGGGCTGCTTCGGGTCGCTGAACCCGCCCGGCTCCGCCGCGGCGGTCTCGATGTCCAGCTGGCAGCGCCGCAGGTCCGCGAAGTGCAGCCCGGCGAAGAGCCGCTCGCGCCGCTGGAGGAGCCACTGCGACTCGTAGGGCCGGAGGTGGTCGAGGCCGCCGCCGTCGCGCACGGCCTTGAGGAACTCCTCGAAGACCGGCACCGCGTCCGCGTGCGCGAGGTGGCGGAACGCGCCGTCCCCCGCCAGCGGCTCGAACGCCACGCCGGGATGCGGCGTGACCTCCGTCGTCCAGGCGAAGGGCCGGAAATCCTCGACGGACTCCGCGCGCCCGCCGCCGGGCGTCGCGCGGGCGACGTGCGCGCGGCCGGAGTCGTCGACCCACAAGCCGCACGCGGCGCCCGCGCTCATGGCCCCGGCCCGGTCAGAACGGGCGGACGTACACCATGAAGACGGCGACCGCGAGGATCACGAGCGTGACGTAGCTCAGCGTCGCGCGCAGCTCGGGCTTGCGGTAGGCGAGGCCGGCCATGGCGGAGAGGCCGAGCCAGCAGGCGGTCTTGACCCAGATCCACGGCGTGGCGCCGAAGGGGATCTTGTTGATCGTGAGCATGCCGAAGCCGCTGACGAACATGATGAGGGTCGCGATGCCCGTGATCATCATCGTCCGCTTGCGGTTCTCCGGCGCCGGATTGGCGAAGGCCATGAAGGTCTGCGCGGTGATGACGAGCAGCGAGAGGACGTGGAGGAGCTGGTAGATGTGGAGACGGGTCATGGGGAAAGGGGGAATGACACTCCACCTGTGCCGTACGCCTGCTGGGGCTCCAAAACCTTCTAGGTTCAGGTGGGCGCCACCTGGCGCGCGTCTGCCTTCCGATGGACGGCCTGGCATCGGCGCACCGCTTGGCGGCTCCCAAAGGTAATCAAAGGCAAAGAGCGGATTCGAGGCGACTCGAACACTGCAGAGTGTCGCCGCCGACCGTACGCCCCGGCCCGGACCCGTCAAACGCGAACGAGGCCCTCCACCCGCGTCCCCTGCCCCGAGGCCGCCGAAGCCGCCCGGCTTCGGCGGCCCGCGGCGGAAGGGGAGAACGCGAAAGAGAACAAGGAACGAGAACCCACGGGGCGCACTCCGCGTTTGGTGCGCCGCGGACCGGGCATTCCCGCCGGAGGTCGGCGAGGGCGCGGTCCCGGCAGCCGGAAGGCGGCGGCGACCCGCGCTCCGCTACGATTCCTGCGCGGTCGGGTCGAGGTGCTGGATCACGACCTCCTGCAGGGTCGCGAGGAAGATGTAGGCCGCGAAGGCGCGGCGCTGGGCCTCGGGCAGCTCGTCCACGTCGATCTCGCCGGCCTCGAGGCTCTCGTCCTCCAGCCCGCGCAGGCGCGTCTCGCGCAGGCGCAGGCGGAGCGCGGCGGACGCGCGGAGCACGGCCTCGGCGTTCGCGGCGTCGAGGGCGATGACGCCGTGCGCGAAGAAGTCCGCGCCGAAGAGCCCGAGCAGCACGCCGAGGTCCGAGGTCTGCCCGGCGAGGAGCTCGGCGCGCCAGGGCTCGGCCAGCTCGTCGTCCGCGGCGGGCACCTCGGCGGGCGACGCGAGGCGCGCGCCCAGCTCGTCGCCCGCGTCCTTCATGACGTCGAGCAGCGGCGCGACCGCGTCGAGGTTGAGCCGGACCTCAACGCGCTTCATGCGACTCGAGCACCGCCGTGAGGTGCCACTGCTGGAGCTGGAAGACGTAGGCCTCGGCCGGCTCGCGCGCGCCCGACCAGAGCACGGAGCGGCCCTGCTCGTGGACCTCGAGCATGTGCTTGCGCGCGCGCGTCTCGTCGAAGCCGAAGACCTTGCGGAAGACCATCACGACGTAGGACATCAGGTTGACCGGGTCGTTGAGCACGACGACGCGCCAGGAGTCGGCCGCCTTGGTCGCGGTCGCGGTGCCCGGAGCGGGCGAGTGGAGCGGGTCGTGCTCGGACACGGCGGCGAGACTAGCCACGGAGGCCCGGAACGCCAGCGCCGGGCGCGTCAGGCCGCGGGGCCCTGCGCGCGGACGGCGGCGGCGACGGCGGCCTCGGCCTCCGCGAGGGGGACCTTGGCGACCTCCTTGCGGGCGCGCCACTTGAGCTCGACGACGCCCTCCTTGAGGCCCTTGCCGCCGACGGTGAGGCGCAGCGGGATGCCGACGAGGTCGGCGTCCTTGAACTTCACGCCCGGCCGCTCCGCGCGGTCGTCCAGCAGGACGTCCGCCCCGGCGGCCTCGGCCGCGCGGGCGAGACGGTCGGCCACCTCGCTGGCGGCCGCGTCCTGCGGGTCGAGGTTGACCACGAGCACCTGCCAGGGGGCGACGTGCCAGGGCCAGACGATGCCGTCGGCGTCGTTCGACTGCTCGACGATGGCCTGCAGCGTGCGGCTGATGCCGATGCCGTAGCAGCCCATCACCATCGGGTGCGTCTGCTTCTTGTCGTCGGTGTAGACCGCGCCGAACTTGTCGGAGTACTTCGTGCCGAGCTTGAAGACGTGGCCGACCTCGATGGCGCGGACGATCTTGAGCGGCTGGCCGGACACCGGGCAGGGCTCGCCCTCGCGGACGCGGCGGAAATCGCCGAAGCGGGTGATGGCGAGGTCGCGGGCGACGTTGACGTTCCGCAGGTGGAAGCCGTCCTCGTTCGCGCCCGTGGTGCCGTTGCCGACGAGCCGGACGGCGTGGTCGGCGAAGACGCCGGCGAGCGCGCCGGGGTCCTTGATCGTGCCGCGGACGGCGCCGAGCGAGCCGGGCTTCGCGCCCATCACCGGCGCGATCTCCTCGGGGGTGGCCGCGCGCCAGAGCTGGAAGCCGAGGGCGCCGAGCTTGGCCTCCTCCACGTCGTCGCAGCCGCGCACGACCACGAGGAAGGGCTTCCCGTCGCCGATGAAGACGAGGGTCTTGAACTGGCGGTCCGCGGGCACGGAGTACGGCGCCGCCTCGAGCGCCGCGATCGTCACCACGCCGGGCGTGGCGAACTTCTCGGTCGCGCCGGTCGGGGCGGCGTCGGCGAGGTCCTTGGGCACGATCCCGCTCGTCGCCTTCTCGCGGTTGGCGGAGTAGCCGGCGTCGGAGTAGACGATGTCGTCGTCGCCCACCGGCGCGGGCACCATGAACTCGTGGGAGAAGCTGCCGCCCATCACGCCGGTGTCGGCCTCGACCGGGATCGTCTTGAGCCCGCAGCGGGTGAAGAACGCGGTGTAGGCGCGCTTCATCCGGTGGTAGCTCTCGACCGCGCCCTCGTCGGTCGCGTCGAAGCTGTAGGCGTCCTTCATGATGAACTCGCGCGCGCGCATCAGGCCGTAGCGCGGGCGGATCTCGTTCCGGAACTTGGCGGTGATCTGGTAGAAGTTCTTCGGCAGGTCGCGGTAGCTGGTGATCTCGGCCTTCACCAGCGGCGTGATGACCTCCTCGTGGGTCGGCCCGAGCACGAACTCCGGCTCGCGCCCCGGGCGGCGGCCGTCGCCGGCGTGGTCCACGCGGTACATGATCTCGCGGGCGGCGGCCCAGCGGGGGCCCTCCTGCCAGCACTCGACCGGGTGGATGTGCGGCATCGCCAGCTCGATGGCGCCCTCGCGGTCCATCTCCTCGCGGCAGATGGCCATGATCTTCTGCAGCGCGCGCAGCCCCGCCGGCAGGTAGGTGTAGAAGCCGGCGCCCAGCTTGCGCACGAGGCCGGCGCGGAGCAGGAGCTTGTGGGAGGCGATCTCGGCGTCGGCCGGGCTCTCCTTGAGCGTGGGGATGAACGTCTGCGACCACTTCTTCATGGGAAACCGGGAGAGAACCAGACCCCCGCCCCCGCGCAACGGAATTTCCCGCGGGCGCCGGCCCGGCCGCACTCGCCGCTTGAGCCGCGCGGCCGCGCCCGTTTGCTCGCGGCATGAGCGCGCCCCGCAGTCCCCGCCCCTGGCCCATGAAGTGGGTCGCGCTGGCCATCGTCGTGTTCGTCGCGGGCTACACCCTCGTCAACCTCCGCTACCGCAAGCCCGGCCCGGCCTTCCGGCCGTACGAGGACATGAACAGCCGCGCCACCACCGTGCGCCTGCTCGCGGCCGGCTGGCAGAAGCTGCCGGCCGAGGTCGCGCGCCCGCTGGAGCGCCCGGGACCGGGCCTGCACGCCACGGTCCGCCGCGGCGCGCCCGGGCTCGGCGCCGAGCTCGCGGCCGCGTTCGCCGCGCCGCCCGAGCTCGCGGCCGGCGTGGACCGCGCCTTCGCCGCGGAGAGCGTCGCGCGCGGCGAGCCCTACCGCGTCCACTTCGCCGCCAGCCTCGCCGACCAGCGCCTGCAGCTCGGGCGCGTGGAGGCCCTGCACCGCGGCGGCGAGCTCGTGCTCATCCCGACGCTCGAGCGCCTGCCGGGCGACAAGCTGCTGAGCCGGTGGAACGACGCCGACTACCTCGCGACCGTCCCGACGGAGCGCCTCGCGCCCGGCACCTACACGGTGCGCCTCGCCGCGCGCGGGCCGGCGCTGGAGTGGACGCTGGTCGTGCGCTGAGCCGGCGCGCACATCCCCATTGACGGGCGCGGCGCGATGCCCGAAATGTCGCGTCCCCGAAATGTCCAACGGCGCCGACATCAAGCCCACCGACCTGCGCGGCATCCTCAAGTACGTCCCGCGCTACCAGGACCAGATCTTCGTCCTCGCGATCGACGGCGCCATCGTGGCCGACGAGAACTTCGGCAACATCCTTCTCGACGTCGCCGTCCTCCGCTCGCTCGGCATCAAGGTCGTCGTCGTCCACGGCATCGGCAAGCAGGTCGAGGAGCTCTCCGCCTCCCGCAAGGTGCCGATCACCGACTCGACCGGCACGGGCGTGACCGACGCCGCCACGCTCGACCTCGCCATCCGCGCCGCGGGGCGCGTCACGCACCTCGTGCTCGAGGACCTGACGCAGAACAACCTCAAGGCCGCCCTGACCAACGCCGTGCGCTCCGCGCCGAAGGGCATCCTCGGCGGCGTGGACCACCAGTTCACCGGCAAGGTGGACCGGATCGACCGCGAGTTCCTGCTCCAGCTCATCGCCTCCGGCGTCGTGCCCGTGGTCAACCCCATCGCCTTCGACCGCGACGGCCGGCCGCTGCGGGTCAACTCGGACGAACTGGCCGCCGAGCTGGCCGAGGCGCTGCAGGCGACGAAGATCCTCTTCTTCACCCCGAACCGCGGCCTCGAGGTCGCGGGCCAGTTCCGGCAGCAGATCAGCGTGGACGTGCTGCGCGACGTCCTCGCCCGCAACCCCGAGTCGATCAACGAGGCGCTGCGCTCGAAGGCCAAGCACGCCGTGCGCGCCATCGAGACCGGCACGCCGCGCGTGCACCTGCTCGACGGCCGGATGATGGACGGCCTGCTGACGGAGATCTTCTCCAACGAGGGCGTCGGCACGCTCATCCACGGCAACGAGTACCAGCAGATCCGCCCGGCGCGGAAGGGCGAGGCGCGCGCCATCCACAACCTCACCCGCTCGGCCGTGCGGCGCGAGGAGCTGGTCTTCCGCACGCAGCAGGCGATCGAGAAGAACATCGACAACTTCCACGTTTTCGAGATCGACGAGAACATCATCGCCTGCGTCTCGGTCACGTTCTACCCGGACCGCCCCGGCCTGGCCGAGGTCGGCTCGCTTTACGTCATGCCCTTCTACCACCACCGCGGCATCGGCCGGAAGATGGTGGAGTTCGGCTGCAAGGTCGCGAAGGAGAAGGGCGCGACCACCGTGCTCGCGCTCTCGACGCAGGCCTACTCGTTCTTCACCTCCGTCTGCGGCTTCAGCGAGGCCGACAAGGACGTGCTCCCCGAGGCGCGCCTCCGCTCCTACGAGGAATCCGGCCGCAACTCGAAGATCCTGGTCAAGTCGCTGGCCTGAGCCGCGCCGGCCCCTTGTAGGGCGGGGTCTCCCGACCCCGCCGCGGACGTCGTTCCAGGTTCGCCTGCGAAGACGCGCGCGAGCGTCGGCGGGGTCAGGAGACCCCGCCCTACAGCTCGGCGGTCAGTTGATCGCGATCAGCTCGATCTCGAAGACGAGGGCGGCGTTCGGCGGGATGCGGCCGGCGCCGCGCGGGCCGTAGGCGAGCGCGGGCGGGAGGTAGACCTTGAACTTGTCGCCCACGGCCATGAGCTGCAGCGCCTCGGTCCAGCCGGGGATGACGCCGTTGAGGGTGAACTCGGCCGGCTGGCCGCGCTGGACCGAGCTGTCGAAGACCGTGCCGTCGAGCAGCGTGCCGTGGTAGTGGACGCGGACCTTGCTGGCGGGCTTCGGGCGGGCGGAGCCGAAGCCCTTCTGGAGCACCTCGTACTGCAGGCCGGAGACCGTGGTCTTCACGCCCGCGCGCGCCTTGTTCGTCGCGAGGAATTCGTTCGCCGCCTTGAGGTTCGACTGCGCGAGCGCCTCCAGCTCGGTCGCGGCGCGCCGCTGGACCTCCGCGAGCGCCTCCTCGATCTGGCGGTCCTCGAGCGCCGGCTTCGTCCCGGCCAGCGCGTCGCGCACGCCCGCGGCGAAGGCCGCCTGGTCCACCTTCAGGCCGGGCTGCTTCGCCAGGTTCATGCCGAGGTTGTAGCCGATGCCGTAGCTCGCGCGCTGTTCGGTCGAGGCCAGGTCCTTGGCCGGCGTGGCGGCGGACGAGGCGGACTTCTTGTCGCCGCAACCGGCCACGAGCAGGGCGGAGACGACGAGGACGGCGGCGGACGTGAGGGTCTTCATGGGAGGAAGCCCAGCAGCGAACCACCCCGCGCGCGGCTGACAAGCCGGGTTTGGCACCCGGTGGGGATCCCCGGTCCGGCCCCGCGCGACCGTCCCGGCCGGCGGCAGGACGGCCCCGGACCTCCGGCGGGGGGCCGAAAGGCGAGGATTTTTGCCCTTGAAGTCTTCCCATTTCCGGGACGGCCGGTTCCCGGGTTCGCTCTGCGGCGGAAATCTCCGGCGATCGTGGAATTCCACAACCCTCTGTCCCATTGATGCTTATCGCTAGTCGACCGCTTGGCACGGACGGTGCGTTAGGGGGGCCACGAAGTACGATTCATGGACATTCCCCGCCCCAACGTCGCCAAGCAGAAGCGCAAGCGCATGATGATCGCCGTCGGCGGCGGTCTGCTCGCCCTCGCCGGCATCACGATCCTGCTCGCCCGGCTGAAGCCGGCGGCCCCGACCGTCGAGCGGAACCTCGTGTGGGTGGACACCGTGAAGCGCGGTCCGATGGTCCGCCAGGTGCGCGGCCTCGGCACGCTGGTGCCGGAGGAGATCCGCTGGATCGCGGCGCGCACGCAGGGTCGCGTGGACAAGATCATCCTCCGCCCCGGCGCCATCGTCGAACCCGGCTCGCTCATCCTCGAGCTCTCCAATCCCGACGTCGAATCCGCCGCCGCCAACGCCGACTCCCAGCTCCGCGCCGCCGAGGCCCAGCTGGCCAACCTGCGCGTGCAGCTCGAGAGCGGCCTGCTCCAGGCCGAGGCCGCGGCCTCCCGGGCCAAGTCCAACTTCGAGACCACGAAGCTCCAGGCCCAGGTGCGCGAGGAGCTGTTCCGCGACGGCCTCGTCTCCCAGCTCGAGCTCCGCCTCAGCCAGGCCACGGCCGCCGAGGCCGCCGTGAGCAACGAGATCGAGCAGAAGCGCTACGCCTTCGCCAAGGAATCCATCGCCCCGCAGCTCGCCGTCCAGCAGGCCGAGGTCGAGCGCCTCCGCTCCCTCGCCCGCCTCCGCGCCGAGGAGCTCGCCGCCCTCAAGGTCCGCTCCTCCATGAGCGGCGTGCTCTCCGCCCTCCCCGTCGAGGTCGGCGCCCAGGTCCAGCCGGGCACCAACATCGCCCGCGTGGCCGACCCGTCCAAGCTCAAGGCCGAGGTCCGCATCGCCGAGACCCAGGCCAAGGACATCGCCATCGGGCAGGTCGCGCAGATCGACACCCGCAACGGCGTCGTCGAGGGCCGCGTCTCCCGCATCGACCCGGCCGTCCAGAACGGCACGGTGCTCGTCGACGTCACCATCGACGGCCAGCTGCCCCGCGGCGCCCGCCCCGACCTCTCCGTGGACGGCACCATCGAACTCGAGCGCCTCGAGGACGTGGTCTTCGTCGGCCGCCCGGCCTTCGGCCAGGAGCGCAGCACGGTCGGCATCTTCAAGCTCGACCCCAACTCCAACGACGCCGTCCGCACCCAGGTCCAGCTCGGCCGCTCCTCCGTCAACACCATCGAGATCATCTCCGGCCTGCAGCCCGGCGACCGCGTCATCCTCTCCGACATGTCCCAGTGGGACGCCAACGACCGCGTCCGCCTCAACTGATCCCGCCCATGCTCGCCCCGGTCATCATCCTCGCCCTCCTCGGCCTGCTCGTCGCGACCGAATCCGCGGACTGACCGCGCGCGCCCGCCTTTCCCTCCCCCGCCGCAACCCCCTCCACCCCCAGCACCGCTTCCCATGACCACCGACAACACTTCGCTCATCAAGCTCGAGGGCGTGACCAAGGTCTTCCTCACCGACGAGGTCGAGACCCACGCCCTCTCCGGCATCCACATGGAGATCTTCAGGGGAGAGTTCGTCTCCATCGCCGGGCCCTCGGGCTGCGGCAAGTCGACGCTCCTCTCCATCCTCGGCCTCCTCGACACGCCGACGGACGGCACCTACTACCTCAACGGCCGCCCCGTGCACGGCCTCACGCTCCCCGAGCGCGCCCGCATCCGCAACCGCGAGATCGGCTTCATCTTCCAGTCGTTCAACCTCATCGGCGACCTCACGGTCTACGAGAACGTCGAGCTCCCCCTCACCTACCGCGGCATGCCCGCCGCCGAGCGCAAGCAGCGCGTGACCGAGGCGCTCGAGAAGGTCGGCATGGGCCACCGCGCCAAGCACCTGCCCTCGCAGCTCTCGGGCGGTCAGCAGCAGCGCGTCGCGGTCGCCCGCGCCCTCGCCGGCTCGCCGGCGGTGCTGCTCGCGGACGAGCCGACGGGCAACCTCGACTCCAAGAACGGCGACGCCGTCATGGAGCTCCTGCACAACCTCCACAAGAGCGGCTCGACCATCGTCATGGTCACGCACGACGCCCGCTTCGCGCGGCACTCGGAGCGCACGATCCACGTCTTCGACGGACGCGTGGTCGAGGAGCAGGTCGAGACCGACCCGACGCACTGAGCCCTTCCCTCCCCGCGCCCGCGCCGACCGGCGCGGGCGCTTCGTTTACCCATGACGATCCGTCCGCCGGATCCAAGCCCTCCGCAGGAACAGCCGGCGGCGCGGCATGGATCTTTCTCCTTCCTCTTTCTCTTTATCTTTCTCCCCGGCGGCGCCTGACCTCCCGCAATCCCTGACGAAAGAGAGAGATTAAGGGAAAGGGGAGAGATTCCCGCCTCCCTCGACCCTCGTCGTCCGACCTTCGCCCCTCGTCCCTCGACCTCGCCTCGCCCCCATGCTCGACGACCTCCGCTTCGCGCTCCGTAGCCTCGCCAAGTCGCCCGGCTACGCCGCGGCGACGATCGTCATCCTCGCGCTCGGCATCGGCGCGACGACGGCGATCTTCTCGGTCGTCCACGCCGTGCTCCTCAAGCCGCTGGCGTACGAGGACGCGGGCCGCCTGGTGCAGGTCACCTCGCAGCAGCGCGACGGCGGCTCGTCGGTCCTGTCCCCCGCGACGTTCGCCGACCTCGCGCACGAGAACCGGTCGTTCGCCGGCGTCGCGGCGCACCAGTACTACTACGTCAACCTGACCAAGACCCAGTCGCCCGCGCGGCTGACCGAGATGCGGGGCAGCGCCGACTACTTCCGGGTGCTGGGCGTGCCGCCGCTGCTCGGCCGCACCTGGACTCCCGAGGAGGCCCGGGTCGGCGCCGCGCCGGTCGTCGTGTTCAGCGCGGAGACCTGGCGTTCCCAGTTCGACTCCGATCCCGGCATCGTCGGCCGGACGGTCCTGCTCGACGACGTGGCGCACACCGTCATCGGCGTCATGCCCCCCGGCTTCGCCGACCCGTGGGGCGCGACGGCGCTCTGGCGGCCGTACCTCGACGGCTCGGCCGAGTTCAACGAGCGCGGCAGCCGCTACATGGGCGTCTACGCCCGGCTCCGCCCCGGCGTCAGCCTCGAGCAGGCGCAGGCGGAGCTGACCGCGTTCGCCGACCGCCTCGCCCTGGCCTACCCCGACATCTACCGCGACTGGACGCTGCGGGCGGACGACCTCCGGGACTCCCTCGTCGGCAACTACCGCACCGCGCTGCTCGTCGTGCTCGGCGCGGTCGGCTGCGTGCTGCTCGTGACCTGCGCCAACGTCGCCGGCCTCGCCGTCGCCCGCGCCGCCGCCCGCCGCAAGGAACTCGCCATCCGCGCCGCGCTCGGCGCCGCCCGCGGCGCGCTGCTCCGCGCCGGGTTCGCGGAGAGCGTCGTGCTCGCGGTCGTCGGCGGCGCCTTCGGCGTCCTCCTCGCCAACTGGGGCATCAGCGCGATCCTCGCCGTCATCGGCGACGGCTGGATTCCCCGCGCCGGCGAGGTCGCGCTCAACCGCGAGGTCCTCTTCGCCGCGCTCGGCGTCTCCCTCGCCTCCGGGCTCCTCTTCGGCCTCGCGCCCGCCTGGACGGCGGCGCGCGCCGACGCCAACGACGCCCTGAAGTCCGCGACCTCCTCCGTCTCCGACGGCCCCGGCCTGCGCCGCCTCCGCTCGGCGCTGGTCGTGGCCGAGATCGCGCTCGCCCTCGTGCTCCTCGCCGGCGCCGGCCTGCTCACCCGCAGCTTCGGCCGCATCCTCGGCCAGGACCCGGGCATGCGCACGACGCAGGTGCTCGCCGTCGGCGTCTCGCTCTCGGGCACGCGCTACGACACGCCGGACAAGCGCCGCGAATTCTACCGCCGGGTCGAGGAGGCGGTCGCCGCCGCCCCGGGCGTCCTCGCCGCCGGCTTCACCCAGACCCTGCCGTTCACCTGGGGCATCCCCGGCGACCTCGTGCCGGACGGACCGTCGCAGGTCAACGAGCAGAACCCGCCGACGGCGTTCTACGACTCCGTCAGCGTCGACTACTTCCGCGCCACCGGCGTCCCGCTCGTCGCCGGCCGCCTGTTCACGGAGCGGGACGACGCGCAGGCCGCGCCCGTGGTCCTGCTCAGCGCCGCCGCCGCCCGGGCCTTCTTCGGCGCCGAGGACCCCATCGGCCGGCGGCTGCGCCCGCGCGACCCGAAGGCCGCCGCGCGCTTCGAGGTCGTGGGCGTCGTCGGCGACGTGCCGCGCACCGGCCTCGGCCAGGCGCAGACGCCGCTGCAGATCTACCGCCCGCTGCACCAGCGGCCGACCGCGTTCGCCACCCTGCTCGTGCGGACGCAGCTCCCGCCCGAGACGGTGGCCGGCGCCGCCCGGCAGGCGATTTGGAGCGTGGACCCGGACCAGGCCATCGGGGACGTCAACCTGCTCTCCAACCTCGTGCGCAACTCGACCACGATGCCGCGCCTGCACGTCGCCCTCTTCGGCCTCTTCGCCGCCCTCGCGCTGCTCCTCTCCGCCGTCGGCCTCTACGGGCTCATCGCCTACGGCGTCACCCGCCGCACCCGCGAGTTCGGCATCCGCCTCGCGCTCGGCGCCAGCCGGCCCGACGTGCTGCGGCTCGTGCTGCGCGACGGCGCCCGCCTCGCCGCCGTCGGCCTCGTCCTCGGCCTCGTCGGCGCGCTCGCCGCCGCGCGGCTGCTCGAGGGGATGCTCTACCGCGTCTCGGCCCGCGACCCGCTCGTCTTCGCCGCCGTCGTCGCCGCCCTCGCCGCCGTGGCCTTCGCCGCGACCTTCCTCCCCGCCCGCCGCGCCACCCGGGTGGACCCGATGCAGGCGCTGCGGACGGAGTAGGAACGGCTCGGCCTGAATCCTTCTCTTTCCTCCTTCTCTTCCTCTTTCTCCCCTTCCCCGCCGCGTCCGCACGTCGCCCCAATCCCTGACGAAAGAGAAAGATAAAGATTAAGAGGAAAGAGACCCGCCGACCCCTCGACCTTCGCCCTTCGTCTTTCGACCTCAGATCGTCCCCATGCTCGCCGACCTCCGCTTCGCCATCCGACTGCTGCTCAAGAGCCCCGGCACGACGCTCGCCGCGGTGGCGGCGCTGGCGCTCGGCATCGGGTTGAGCACGGCGATCTTCACCGCCTTCAGCGCGACGATGCTCCGGCCGTTCCCGCACCTGAAGGACGAGGACCGGATCGTGTTCCTCAACAGCCGGCAATTGAGCGCGCCGGACAACCTCTACGAGCTGTCGATGCCCGACTTCCTCGACCTGCGCGAGCAGAGCCGGACGCTCGAGGGGTTCACGACCTTCTTCGCGCGCACGATGATCCTGCCGTCGGGCGAGACGCCGGAGCGCATCCTCGGGGCGGACATCTCCGTCGAGGCCTTCCCGATGCTCGGCGTCGAGCCCGTCCGCGGCCGCGTGTTCGGGCCGGCGGACGCCGAGCCCGGCGCCCCGGCCGTGGCCATCCTCAGCTACGCGCTCTGGCAGCGGCGCTACGGCGGACGCGACGACGCCGTCGGCAAGGTCGAGGTGATGAACGGCCAGCCGACGACGATCGTGGGCGTCATGCCCCAGGGCTTCAGCTTCCCCGAGCGGCAGGACCTGTGGACCCCGCTCGTGCCGAAGCGCGTGGAGGCGGAGCGCGCCAGCCACAGCCATCCCGGCTTCGCGCGCCTCCGGCCCGGCGCGACGCTCGACGAGGCCAACGCCGAGCTGGCCGGGCTCGCCGCCCGGCTCGCGCTCGCGCATCCGGTGACGAACGAGGGCAAGGGCTTCGCCGTCCGCCCGATCCGCCGGCAGCAGGTGGACGACCCGACCCGGCTGGCGCTGCACCTCATGATGGGCGCCACCCTCTTCGTGCTCCTCATCGCCTGCGCCAACGTCGCCAGCCTCCTCCTCGCCAAGTCCGCCGCGCGCGCGCACGAGATCGCGATCCGCCTCGCCCTCGGCGCCACCCGCGGCCGGATCGTGCGGCAGGTGCTGACGGAGAGCCTCCTGCTCGGGACCATCGGCGGCGCGGCCGGACTGATCGTCGGGATGTGGGCCAACGCGCTCATCACCGGGGCCGTGCCCGTGAACGAGATCCCGTACTGGCTCGAGTTCTCGCTCGACTGGCGCGTCTTCGCCTTCGCCTCCGGCGCCGCCCTCGTCTCCGCCCTGGTCTTCGGCAGCTTCCCGGCCCTGCAGGCCGGACGCGCCACGGCCGCGATCCTGAAGGAGGGCACGCGCGCCGCCACGCCCGGCCGCCACGCCCAGATGCTCCGCCGCGGCCTCGTCGTCATCCAGGTCGCGCTCTCCGCCGTCCTGCTCATCGGCGCCGGCCTCTTCGTCCGCAGCTACCTCAAGCTCCAGTCCACGCCCCCCGGCTACGACGCGGACGGCGTGGTCACGTTCCGCGTCGGCCTGCCGCCGAGCCAGTTCACCGACAAGGCGGAGGTCGAGCGCTTCTTCGACGAGCTCACGCCCCGCCTCGCCGAGCTGCCGGGCGTCGTCTCGGCCGGGGCCACGTCGATCCTGCCCACCCGCGGCAACAACGCCAACGCGTGGATGTTCGAGGGCGAGGCGCCGCCGGCGAAGCTGGCCGACGCCAAGCTCGTGACCTCGCTCGCCGTGACGCGCGACTACCTCGCCACGATGCGCATCCCGGTGCTGCGCGGCCGCGGCTTCGCCCCCACGGACACGCGCGGCGCGCCGCTCGTGGCGGTCGTGGACCAGCGGTTCGTGGACCGCTGGTGCGAGGGACGCGACCCGATCGGGCGCCGCTTCACCTTCGGCGTGAACGAGGCGGAACCGCGCTGGGCCGAGATCGTCGGCGTGGTGGGCGACGCCCCGCTCCGCCTGGAGCAGCCCTACGAGCGCGGCGGCGTGTACCTGCTGGTCGAGCAGACCGGCGCCCAGTTCCTCAGCTACGCCGTGCGCGTGACGGGCGACCCCACCACCTACGGCCGCGCGCTCCAGCGCACGGTGCAGCGGGTCAAGCCCGGCATCCCCATCTACGACGTGCAGACGATGCGGCACCTGCAGGAGACGGACCGCTGGCACTTCCGCTTCTTCGGGCAGGTCTTCAGCGCCTTCGGCCTGAGCGCGCTCTTCCTCGCCGCCCTCGGCGTGTACAGCGTCATCGCCTACAGCGTCGCCCAGCGCACCGCCGAGATCGGGGTGCGCATGGCGCTGGGCGCCTCGCCGGGCGACGTGCTCCGGCTGGTCGGCCGGCAGGGCTTCATCCTCGTCTCGACCGGCCTCGGCCTCGGCCTCCTCGCCGCGCTCGTCCTCACGCGCTCGATGGCCGCCGTGCTCTACGGCGTGAGCCCGAGCGACCCGCCCACCTATTTCGTCCTCACGCTCGTCCTCGCCGCCGTCGGCCTCGTCGCCTGCTGGGTGCCCGCCCGCCGGGCCACCCGCGTCGACCCCTGCGTCGCCCTGCGCTCCGAGTAGCGGCCCCACCCCCGACCCGTCCCCGCCATGCCCGACCTGCGCCTCGCCGTGCGGCAGCTCCTCCGCTCGCCGCTCCAGTCCCTGCTCGCCGTCGCCATCCTCGCCCTCGGCATCGGCGCCGGCACCGCGGTCTTCTCCGCCTTCAACGCGCTCTACCTCCGGCCGCTCGCGTTCCCGCGCTCCGACGAGCTCGTGCGGGTCTGGTCCGCGTTCCCCGAGCGGGGGCTCGACCAGACCGCGTTCTCCTGGTCGCGCTTCGCCGCCATCCGGGGGCACCAGACGAGCTTCCGCCAGATCGCGGCGGAGGCCAACCACGGGCTGGTGCTGACCGGACGCGGCGACGCCACCGGGTTCGGCGCCCTCGCGGTCTCCGACGGGTTCTTCGACGTGCTCGGGTGGCGTCCCGCGCTGGGACGCGGCTTCCTCCCGGCGGAGGACGTCGCCGGCGGCCCGGCGGTCGTCGTCCTCAGCGACCGCCTCTGGCGCGAGCGGTTCGGGGCCGACCCCCGCGTGCTCGGCACGGCGGTCACGCTCAACGGCCGGCCGCACGAGGTCGTCGGCGTGATGCCCGCCCGCGCGCCCTTCCCCTACCAGGAGGTGGACCTCTACGTGCCGCGGGTCTTCGAGATCCCCGGGATGACGCCGCAGGCCGTCGAGCGCGGCAGCGGCTTCGTCGCCCTCACCGGACGCCTGCGTCCGGGCGTCGAGCCGCGGCAGGCGGAGGCGGAGCTCCAGGCGCTCGCCCGCGCGTACGCCGAGCAGGACCCGACGCGCGTCGACGCCAAGGCCGGCATCCTCGTCCGGCCGATGCAGGAGGACCTCGTGGACGCCTCCGAACGCCTCGTCCTCCTCGTCCTCGGCGCCGTCGCCCTCCTGCTGGTGGTCGCGGCGGTGAACGTCTCCAACCTCCTCCTCGTCCGCTTCGCCGCGCGCCGCCGCGAGATCGCCGTGCGCCTGGCGCTCGGGGGTTCGCGCTGGAGGATCGTGCGCCTCTTCCTCGCCGAGGCGCTCGTCCTCGCCCTCGTCGCCGGGGCCGTCGGCGTCTTCGCCGCCTGGCTGTCGGTGGACCTCCTCGCCACCTTCGCCGGCCGCTTCCTCCCGCGCGGCGGCGAGCTGTCCCTCGACCCGACCGTGCTGCTGGTCGCGCTCGGGGCGACCCTCTTCACCGCGCTCCTGCTGGGCGTCCTGCCCGCGTGGCAGGGCGCGGCGCAGGTCCCGGCGGACGCGCTCAAGTCCGGCGGCGGCCACGGTTCCACCACCGGTCCGGCCCAGCGCCGCTTCCGCGCCGGCCTGCTCGTCGCCGAGGTCGCGCTCGCCGTGGTGCTGCTCTGCGGCGCCGGCCTGCTCGGGCGGAGCTTCCTCGCGCTCGCGCGCGCCGACCTCGGCGTGCGCCCCGAGGGCGTGGTCGTGTTCGGCCTCGGGCTGACGGAGGCCGCCTACCTGGGCGACGACGCCAAGCTCGCGTTCGCCGACCGCCTGCTCGCCTCCCTGCGCGCGCTCCCCGGCGTCGACGCCGCGGCGTTCAATTCCGGCGTGCCGATGCTGCCCAGCTACCCGCGCACGCCGGTGGCCGCGGCGGGCGCGGACCTCAAGCCGATCGAGCAGCGTCCGCTCGTCTACCGCGCGGTGGCCGGCCCCGGCTGGCTCCAGGTGGCCGGCGTGCCCCTGCTCCGCGGCCGCGATTTCACCGACCGCGACGACGCCTCCGCCCCCGCCGTGGCGCTGGTGAGCGAATCGCTCGCGCGGATGCTCTTCGGCGACGCCGATCCCATCGGCCGCAAGCTCCTCACCGGCATCGCCGCGATCGAGCGCGAGATCGTCGGCGTGGTCGGCGACGTGAAGGTCGAGGGCGCCGCGCTGCCCGCCATGCCGCAGGTGTACGTCTCCTCCCGTCAACTCGCGCAGCCGGGCGGCTTCTTCTACCTCCGCTCGACGCGCCCCGCCTCGGCCCTGGCCCCCGAGGTGCGCGCCGCGGTCCGGGCCCTCGACCCGAACCTCGTCGTCGGCGACCTCAGCGCGCTCGAGGAGATCGCGGCCGGCTCGTACCGCGAGCGCACCGCCGCCCTCGGCGTCGTCGGCGCCTTCGCGGCCACCGCCCTGCTGCTCTCCGCCCTCGGACTCTACGGCGTCATGGCCGCCACCGTCGCCCAGCGCACGACCGAGATCGGCGTCCGCCTCGCCCTCGGCGCGCCCCCGGACCGCATCCGCGGCATGGTGCTCGGCGAGGGCTCGCGCCTCGCCGCCCTCGGCCTCGCCGTCGGACTGGCCGGCGCCGTCGCCGGCGGCCGCCTGGTCTCCTCGCTGCTCTACGAAGTCCCCGCCTGGGATCCGCCGACCCTCCTCGCCGTCGCGACCGTCATCGCCCTCGTCGCGTTCCTCGCCTGCTGGCTGCCTGCGCGGCGGGCCACGCGGGTGGATCCCTGCGTCGCCCTGCGGGGGGAGTGAGCGCGGCGTCCCGCCCGCGGGACGGCCGGGCCCGCCGGATGGGACGTCCCGGGTCGGAGGACGCCCGACCGGCGGCTCGATTCCCCTCTGGCGGCGGGCCGCGAGGCCCTGGCATGCGCGATGCAGCGGGAGTCCCGACATCGACAATCCCCTCGCGCCCTCCTAAGCCTCTCCCGGTTCCAGGACTTTCCACGCAGGTCCGGCCTCCGACCGCCTCCTGCCATGCAAGACCTGCGTTTCGCCCTCCGGATGTTCGCCCGGACTCCGGGCCTCACCGTCGGAATCCTGCTCACGCTCGCCCTCGGCATCGGCGTGAACGCCACCGCCCTCTCGTGGCTCGAGGCGCTCGTCCTCCGCCCGCTGCCGGGCGTGCGCGCCGCCGCCGACATGGTGGTGATCGTCTCGAACCGCGGCGGCGGCGGCGTGTCGCTGCCGGACCTCCGGGACTTCGGGAACCTCGCCGCGGCGGTGGACGGCGCGGCGGCGACGATGCCCACGCCAGCCTGCCTCACGGTCGGGGACGAGGCGCTGTGGGTGGACGGGCAGATCGTGACGGCGAACTTCTTCGCGCTGCTCGGCGTCGAGGCGCTGCAGGGACGGGTGTTCCGGCCCGAGGAGGACCGCCATCCGGGCGGCGACGCGGTCGTGGTCATCAGCGAGCGCCTCTGGCGGACCCGCTTCGGCGCGGACCCGGCGATCGTCGGGCGCCCGGTGGAGCTGAATCGCCAGCCGTTCACCGTGATCGGCGTCACGCCGGCGGCCTTCCGCGGCACCAACCTGCCCTCCTACGCCGACTTCTGGGCTCCGGCCTCGATGATCACGGAGGTCCGGGGGCAGAGTCGGAACTTCCTCGACCGCCGGGCGGACCGCGGCTGGCACAGCCTCGCGCGCCTCGCTCCGGGAGTCACGGTCGCGCAGGCCGCGACCGCGGTCGCGGCGGCCGG
>CAYWTK010000015.1:20364-44900 GCA_964460895.1 uncultured Opitutaceae bacterium | reverse complement strand
GCTCGCCCTTCGACCTGCCCGAGGCCGAGAGCGAGCTCATCGCCGGCCACCTGACGGAGTACTCCGGCTTCAAGTACGCGCTCTTCTTCATGGCCGAGTACTTCGGCCTCTTCGCCCTCTGCGGCGTCGGGATCACGGTCTTCCTCGGCGGCTGGCAGGCCCCCCTGCCCTTCCTCGAGTTCATCCCCTCCTACCTGTGGTTCGGGGCCAAGCTCGTCGCGCTGGTGGTGTTCTTCATCTGGATCCGCGGCACGCTGCTGCGGCTCCGCATCGACCAGCTCACGCGCCTCGCCTGGCAGTTCCTCGTGCCGCTGGCGCTCATCAACCTGCTCAACGCGTCCTGCTGGGCGCTGGCCTCCGGGCACTCCGCGGTGCTCGACGTGCTGCGCTGGCCGGTCTCGGCGGCCGTCGCGGTGCTGCCCTTCCTCGTCCTCGGCCGCCGGCTCAACGCCGGCCGCGGCCCGCGCCAGTACACCTACGCCGCCTGAGGCCGCCCCCGCCGTGAACGTCGCCCTCCTCCTCATCGCCGGACTGATGCTCGCCGCCGCGACGGCGGCGATGGTGCGCCGCAACCTGATCCACAGCGCGCTGCTCCTCGCGGTCGCGTGGGCCGGACTCGCCGCCTTCTACCTCTGGGCCGGGGCGGCGTTCGTCGCCTTCGCCCAGGTGCTGGTCTACGTCGGCGCCGTCTCGATGGTCGTGCTCTTCGCGGTCCTGCTGACCCGCCAGACCGAGGTCCCGCCGCTCGAGGGCGAGGCGATCCTCCGCGCCGCCACCGCCCTGACCGCGGCCGGCGGCGTGGCCGGCCTGCTCGTCGGCGCCATCCTCACGGCGCCGTTCCAGGTCGTCACGTCGCGCCCGGCGTCCATCAGCGTGCGGCAGATCGGCGAGGCCCTGATGGGCCCGCACGTCGCCTCGCTGCTGGTCGTCGGCGTCGTGCTCACCGTCGCCCTCGTGGGCGCGATCGTCATCGCCTCGCCCGACCGCGGCGAGGAGGAGGACCCGCGATGAGCCCCCTGCAGGTCTGCCTCCTCGTCTCGACCCTGCTCTTCTGCGTGGGCCTGGTCGGCGCCCTCGCGCGGAGCAACGCCATCCTCGTGCTGCTCGGCATCGAGCTGATGCTCAACGCGGCCAACCTGAACTTCATCGCCTTCTGGCGCTACGGGCCGCAGCCCGAGGCCGGCACCGGCGTCGTCTTCGTGCTCTTCGCGATCGCCATCGCCGCGGCCGAGGCGGCCGTCGGCCTGGCCCTCGTCATCGCCATCCACCGCCACCGGCGGAGCGTCCGCGTGCAGGACGCCGACCGGCTGAAGGGCTGAGCCCGCGTCCCGATGACCTTCGACGCCTCCCACCTCTGGATCGTCCCGGCCCTGCCGCTCGCGGCCGCCGCGGTCGGCGCGCTCACGCCGCGGGGCGGACGCCGCCTCGCCGCCGGCGCCGCGCTGCTCGCGCTCGCGGGCTCGTTCGCCGCCTCCTGCCTCGCGCTCAAGTCGGCCCTGGCCGCGCCGGCGGCGAAGCAGGTCTTCAACTTCGCGTGGTTCGACGTGGGGTCCGAGCCGCTCCGCCTCGGGCTGCTCCTCGACCCGCTCACGGCCTTCATGGCCGTGATGGTGTCGTTCGTCGGGTTCCTCATCTTCGTGTTCAGCACCGGCTACATGAAGGAGGACGCGAACTTCGCGCGGTTCTTCTGCTTCCTCAGCCTGTTCGCCGCCGCGATGCTCGGGCTGGTCGTGGCCAACAGCCTCCTGCTCCTCTTCATCTGCTGGGAGCTGGTCGGCCTCGCCTCCTACCTCCTCATCGGCTTCTGGTTCCACAAGCCCGCGGCCGCGGCCGCCGCGAAGAAGGCCTTCATCACGACCCGCATCGGCGACCTCGGGCTGCTGCTCGGCCTCCTCTGGCTGCAGCACGCGGGCGGCACGACGCTCTTCTACGACGGCGGCGCCGGCGCGCTCGAGCCGGCCGTGCTCAACGAGCTGCTCGGCCGCTCCGTGGCGGGCGGGCTCGCCCTCTCGACCGCGATCGGGCTGCTCGTCTTCTGCGGCGCGGTCGGCAAGTCGGGCCAGTTCCCGCTGCACGTCTGGCTGCCCGACGCGATGGAGGGCCCCACCCCCGTGTCGGCGCTGATCCACGCCGCCACCATGGTCGCGGCCGGCGTCTTCCTCGTCGCCCGCGTGTTCCCGCTGATGGCGGCCGACCAGGCGCTGCGCGACGTGCCGGTGCACGCCCTGACCGTGGTCGCCTTCACCGGCGCGATCACCGCGCTGCTCGGCGCGGTCGTGGCCGTGGCGCAGAACGACATCAAGCGGGTCCTCGCCTTCTCCACCGTCTCGCAGCTCGGCTACATGATGCTCGCGCTCGGCGTGGGCTCGTGGGTGGCGGCGATGTTCCACCTGCTCACGCACGCGTTCTTCAAGGCCCTGCTCTTCCTCGCCGCGGGGTCGGTCATCCACGCCGCGCACCACGAGCAGGACATCCGAGCGCTCGGCGGCCTCCGCCGGCCGATGCGGGTGACGTTCGCGACCTTCGCCGTCGGCATGATGGCGCTGGCGGGCGTGCCGTTCCTCTTCTCGGGCTTCTGGTCCAAGGAGGCCATCCTCCACGCCGCGCACGGCTGGGACGTGAGCGTGCTGCCCTTCGCCGCCGCGCTGGCCGCGGTGGTGCTGACCGCCTTCTACAACACGCGGCTCGTCGCGGAGGTCTTCTTCGGCGCGCCCCGCTCGGACGCCGCCGCGCACGCGCACGAGAACGGGCCCGCCATGACCGTCCCGCTCGTGATCCTCGCCACCTTCGCCGTCACGCTCGGCTTCCTCGGCACCCCGGCCTATCCCTGGCTGCAGGCCATGCTGGAGGGCCGCACCGAGGTCCACGGACACCCGCTGGCGGAGGGCGCCGGCCTCATGGCGGCCTCCGTCGTCCTCGTCGCCCTCGGCCTCGGCGCCGGCTGGGCGCTCTACGGGCGCCGGCCGCGCGCCACCTCCGGCGCGCGCGACCCGCTCGAGGACCGGGCGCCCGGGGTGTTCCGCGCGCTCGCGCGCCGGCTGGGCTGCGACGAGCTCTACGCCGCGACCGCCTTCCGCGCCAACGACGCGCTGGCCGCGACGGCCGACTTCCTCGACCGGGGGCTGTGGGACGGCGCCGTGCGCTTCCTCGCGGCGCTCGGCCTCTTCGGCGGCTCGGTCGGGCGCGAGACCGACGAGCAGACGCTCAACGGCGGCTTCGACGCCGCCAGCCGCGGCGTGCGCGGGCTCGGCCTCCTCTACTCGCGCCTGCAGACCGGACGCATCCACGGCTACCTCGGGACCCTGGTGCTCGGCTTCGTGCTCGTGCTCCTCTTCGTGATGCTCGGAGGTGCCCGATGAGCGACTGGCCGCTGCTTTCCCTCCTCGTCGCGGTGCCCGCCGCGGGCGGCGCGCTCCTCGCCGCCCTGCCGCGGCTGCCCGCCGGCCCGGCGCGCGCGCTCGCGCTGGTCTTCAGCTTCTCGACCCTCGGCCTGGGCACCACCGCCGTCTCGGCCTTCGACCCGGCGGTGACGGCGCTCCAGTTCGTCGAGAAGCGCCCGTGGATCGCCGCGCTCGACGTCCACTATCACCTCGGCCTCGACGGCCTCAGCCTCGTGCTCGTGCTCCTCACGGGCATCGTCGCGCCGCTGGCGATCCTCGGGACGACCCGGACCGTGCGCCAGCCCGCGCTCCACGCCGGCCTCCTCCTGCTGCTGCAGGCCGGCGCCCTCGGCGTGTTCGTCGCGCAGGACTTCTTCCCGTGGTTCGTCTGCTGGGAGCTGAGCCTCGTGCCGGCCTTCTTCCTCATCAAGCTGTGGGGCGGACCCGGCGCCGACCGCGCGGCCTACCAGTTCGTCGTCTACACCATCGGCGGCAGCGCGTTCCTCCTGCTCGGGTTCGCCGCGCTCTACGCCGCGACCGGCACCTTCGACTTCGTGCGGCTGGCCGCGCTCGCGCGCGACGGCGCGCTGGCCGAGTCGCTCGCCGCGCTCGGCGGCGTCTGGCCGCAGGTGGTCTTCCTCGGCATCCTCCTCGGCTTCGCGGTGAAGGTGCCCCTCTTCCCCTTCCACACCTGGCTGCCGCCGGCGTACGCGGAGGCGCCGATCGGGGCCTCGATGTTCCTCACCGGCGTGCTGTCCAAGATGGGCGTCTACGGGTTCCTGCGGCTGCTCTGGCCGCTCTTCCCCGGGCCGCTGCACGACGCCGCGCCCGTCCTCCTCTGGCTCGCCGTCGGCGGCGTGGTGTTCGGCGCCTACGCGGCCCTGCGGCAGACCGACCTGAAGCGGATGGTCGCCTACTCCTCGGTCAACCACCTGAGCTACTGCCTGCTCGCGCTCTTCGCCGTCGCCGGGACCTCCGGCGGCGCGGCCCCGGCCCAGGCGGCGGCGCTGCAGGGAGCGGTGCTCCAGATGTTCAACCACGGCCTGTCCGCCGCCGCGCTCTTCTTCTGCGTCGGCGTGCTGGAGGCGCGGGCCGGACGCCGGGGGCTCGACGACTTCGGGGGCGTGCGCGCCTCCGCGCCGGTCTTCGCCGGGCTGTGTGGATTCGCGCTCTTCTCGTCGCTCGGCCTGCCGGGGTTGAACGGCTTCGTCGGCGAGTTCCTCATCTTCCGCGGCGTCTTCGGCCTCGCGCCGGCCGCCGCCGCCGTCTCCGCGCTCGGCCTGCTCGCCACCGCGCTGTTCCTCCTCACCTTCTGGCAGCGCGTCTTCCACGGCCCCGCCGCGGGCGGGGGCGTCGGCTTCCGCGACCTCGGCACCGACGAGCTCGCCACCCTCGTGCCCCTCGCCGCCCTGATGCTGCTGCTCGGCGTGCTGCCTCAGCTGGTCGTGCGGCTCTTCAGCCCGCTCGTCACCGCGTGGGTCTTCCAGCTGACGCCGCCATGAGCGCCCTGCCCTTCACCGTCTACGTCTCCTTCCTCGGCGCCGCCCTCGCGCTCGCGGCCGGCGCCCGCTCGGCCGCCATGGCCCGCGGGGTCGCGCTCGGCACGACGCTCGTCGGCGCGGCCCTCGCGCTGCAGGCGGCCGTCGGTTTCGAGCCGACGCGCGGCCTGCAGACGCTGGTGCAGGTGCCGTGGGTCCCGTCGCTCGGCATCAGCTACCACCTCGCGGCCGACGGCATCAGCCTCGCGCTGGTCGTGCTGACCGCGCTCGCCGCGCTCGCGGGCGTGCTCTTCTCCTGGAACGTGGAGGAGCGGACCGGGGAGTTCTTCGCCCTCTACCTCGCGCTGATCGGCGGCGTGTACGGCGTCTTCCTCAGCGCCGACGCCTTCCTGTTCTTCGTCTTCTACGAGATCGCGATCGTGCCCAAGTACTTCCTGATCGCGAACTGGGGTTCGACCAACCGCGAGTACGGCGCGATGAAGCTCGTGCTCTACTCCTTCGCCGGCAGCGCGCTGGTCCTCGCCGGCCTGCTCTGGGCGGCGGCGGCCGCGCCGGGCGCCGGCTTCGGCCTCGCCGAGCTGGCGCGCGCGGCGGCGGGCTTCGCGCCCCACCAGCAGCTCGGCATGTTCGCGCTCACCTTCACGGGCTTCGCGGTGCTCGCGGGCCTGTTCCCCTTCCACACCTGGGCCCCGACCGGCCACGTCGCCGCGCCCACCGCGGCCTCCATGCTCCTCGCCGGCGTGGTCATGAAGCTCGGCGCCTACGGCTGCCTGCGCGTCGCGATGGCGACCTTCCCCGCCGGGCTGGAGGCCTTCGCGCCGGTCATCGCCTGGCTGGCGGTCGCGGGCATCCTCTACGCGGGGCTGGTGGCGCTGGTGCAGGAGGACTTCAAGTTCGTCATCGGCTACTCCAGCGTCAGCCACATGGGCTTCGTGATGCTGGGCCTCGCCGCCGCCAACCCGGTCGCCGTCGGCGGCGCCGTGCTGCAGATGTTCTCCCACGGCGTGATCGCCGGGCTGCTCTTCGCCGTCGTCGGCCGCATGGTCTACGAGCGCACGCACACGCGGCGGCTCGAGGACCTCCGGGCCCTGCCGCTCCACCGGCTGCTGCCCTTCGCCGCCGTGACCTTCGTGCTGGCCGGACTCGCCTCCATGGGCATGCCCGGCTTCAGCGGCTTCCCGGCCGAGCTCACGATCCTGGTCGGCACGTGGCGCACCAACCCGGTCTGGGCGCTCGCCGCCGCGGGCGGCGTCCTCGTGGCCGCCGCCTTCACGCTCCGCGCGGTCCAGGTCTCGTTCTTCGGCCGCCCGCGCGCCGCGGCCGAGGCGCCGGCCGAGCCGCTCCCGCCCATCACGCTGCCGGAGAAGCTCGGCGCCCTGCTCCTGCTCGGGGCGTCGGTCTACGTCGGATTGAACCCCGACTCGCTGCTCGGCTGGATCCGCCCGGCGCTCGAATCGCCGCTCTTCCGCGCCGCGCTGAACGGAGGTGCCCCGTGAACGACGGCTACGGCGCCCTGCTGCGCGCCTTCCTGCCCGAGGCCGCCCTCGTCCTCGGGGCCCTCGTCGTGCTCGGCGCCGACCTCGCCGCCGGGCGCGGACGCGACCCCGCGCGGCGGCTGCGCGCCGCCGTGGCCATCGGGCTGGTTTCGCTCCTCGCGGCGGCCTACGGGACCATCGCCGGCGGCGTCGGCGGTCCGGTCTACAGGGGCGTGTTCGCGCTCGACGAGCTCACGCTCGCCACCCGCCTCGGCGTGCTCGTCCTGGCGGCGCTCACGCTCGGCCTGCTGCCGGGAGTCAGCCGGCTGCGGCATTCGGCCGAGTACGTCGCCATCCTGCTGTTCGCGACCTCGGGCTTCACCCTCATGGCCGGCGCGCAGCAGCTCCTCCTCGCGTTCCTCGCGGTTGAGCTCGCCAGCCTCTCGCTCTACGTCCTCGCCGGCTTCGACAAGCGCAGTCCGGCCTCCGCCGAGGCGGCGCTGAAGTACTTCCTCGTCGGCGGCATGTCCGCCGCGTTCCTGCTCTTCGGCTTCTCGCTCCTCTACGGACTCACCGGCGCGCTGGAGTTCCCGCACATCGCGATGCAGATCTCGCTGCAGGGCATGTCGCCGCTGCTCGTCGTCGCGCTGGCGATGGTGATCGTCTCGCTCGGGTTCAAGGCCGCCGCCGCGCCCTTCCACCTCTGGGCGCCCGACGCCTACCAGGGCGCCCCGGCCTCCTCGGCCGCCCTCATCGCCTCGGCCTCGAAGCTGGCGGGCTTCGCCCTCTTCCTGCGCCTGCTCTGGCCGGCGCTCGGCTTCTCCGCCGGGCGGGTGGCGGAGTGGCCGGTGGTCGTCGGCTGGCTGCCCCTCGTGGCCGTCCTCGCGCTCGCGTCGCTGGTGGTCGGCAACTTCGGGGCGCTCGCGCAGACGAGCGTCCGACGGCTCCTCGCCTACTCGGCCATCGCGCACGCGGGCTCGCTCCTCCTGGGCGTGATCGCCGCCGGCCGGGCCGGTCCCGGACCCGTCTTCTATTACGCCGCGACGTACGGACTCGCCACGGTCGGCGCCTTCGGCGTCGTCGCGGTCGTCGAGCGGGCGGGACGCTGCGACGCGCTGACCGACCTCGCCGGCCTGCACCGGCGCTCGCCCTTCCTCGCCGCGGTCCTCGCCGTCTTCGTGCTTTCGCTCGCCGGCATTCCCCCGCTGGCCGGCTTCTTCGGCAAGTTCGCGGTCTACGTGGAGGTGCTCAAGCTCGGCGGTCTCGGCGGGCCGGCCGGCTGGCTCGCGGTGGCGGCGATCGCCTTCAGCGCCGTGGCCCTCTACTACTACCTCATCGTCCTCAAGCAGGCGCTGGTCGCGCGGCCGGCCGAGGGGACCGGCCCGATCCCGGTGCCGCTGGGCGCCGCCCTCTCGCTGCTGCTCGCCGCCGGCCTCCTCGTGGTCCTCGGCCTTTTCCCGTCCTCCGTGCTCCGCCTCTTCGGTTGACGGTGCGCGCGGTTGCTCCCGCGGCCTTCCGGACTAGGGAAGACGGATGATTCGCCGGCTCTTCCTCGTGCTCGTGCTCGCCACCGTGGCGGCGGACGCGTCCGGAGCCGGCGCGGCGGTGCGGTTGCCCGAGTTCGCGGTCGGCGCCTCGCGCCTGCCCCGGCCCGCCGGGGAGGGCCTCGGTGTCGGACGCTTCGTCGCCGCCCGCGACCTCGCGGCGGCGCCGGTGCTCGACGGCGCGCTGCGGGCCGACCCCGCCTTCGGGCTCTTCCGCCGCTCCGACAGCCTGAGCGCCAATCCGACCGCGCAGGGCGTCTCCCTCCGCGGCATCGGGCCCAGCGGCGCCAGCCGGACGCTGGTGCTGCTCGACGGCGTGCCGCTCAACGACCCCTTCGGCGGCTGGGTGCCTTGGAACGCCCTCCCGACCCTCGCCCTCGCCGCGGCCGAGATCCGGCCGGGCGGCGGATCGGCGGCGTGGGGCAACGCCGCGCTCGGAGGCGTGGTCGCCCTGACGTCCCGCGAGCCGACCACCGAGCCGGGAGGCGTCGTCCGCGCGACCGCCGGCGAGCGGGGCCAGCTCGGCGCGGAAGCCTGGCTGGAGGGAACGGCCGCGGGCGCGACGGCCGACGTGGCGCTGCGCTTCGTCGACACCGAGGGACATGTTCCCCTCCAGCCGGCGGACCGCGGGGCCGTCGATCGACCGCTCTCCGTCCGGGCCCGGGCCGCGCAGGTCCGCGTCCATGGTTCCCTCGGCGACACGGCGGTGCGGCTGACGGTGCGCCGCTTCGACGAGGACCGCGGCAACGGCACGGTCGCCCAGGGCAATTCGTCCGAGATCGCCGCGGCCTCCCTTTCGCTCGGCGGACGGGCGGCGGAGCTGGACTGGCGCGGCGTCGCCTACGTCCAGAGCCAGACCTTCGCCAGCCGGTTCACGACCGTCGCGCCGGGTCGGGCCGCGGAGACGCCCGCGAACGACCAGTTCGACGTGCCCGCGACGGCATGGGGCGGAAGCGTCACGCTCGCCCGCGACCTCGGCCGGCACCGGCTGGCGGGCGGCGTCGACGTCCGCGCCGTGCGGGGCGAGACGCGCGAGGACTTCCTCTTCTCCGCGGGTGCGTTCGCGCGCCGGCGGCATGCCGGCGGCGCGCAGCGGTCGGCGGGCGGCTTCCTCGGAGCGGAGACGGCGCCGAGCCCGTCCGTGCGCGTGCTGGCCCAGGCGCGGCTGGACCGCTGGACCCAGGAGGACGGCCGCCGGCGCGAGGTGACGCGGGCGGACGGCGGCGTGCTGCGCGACGAGTCCTTCCCGCGGCGCGCCGGGTTCGTGGGCGACGGCACGCTCGAGGTCCGCTGGGCTCCCGGCGCCGGCGCGATCCGCTACCGGGCCGCGGCCTACTCCGCCCACCGCCTGCCGACGCTCAACGAGCTCTACCGTCCGTTCCGCGTGGGCATCGCCAGCACCGAGGCGAACCCGGAACTGCGCATCGAGCGGCTGCGCGGCGGCGAAGTGGGCCTGGAGGCCGACTGGGGCGCGTGGCGCGTCGCCGTCACGGCGTTCCGCAACCAGGTCGCGGATGCCGTCGGCAACGTGACGCTCGCCTCGGGCCCGTCCGCCATCACCCGCCAGCGGCTCAACCTCGACCGCGTCCGGATCGACGGCGGCGAGATCAGCGCCGAGGGGCGCTGGGGCCGCGACCTGCGGCTCGGGGCCGCGGCCCTCGTCTCCCACGGCACGGTCGAGCGCGCGTCGGCCCAACCCGGACTCGAGGGCCTGCGGCTCGCGCAGGCGCCGCGGCTGACGCTGACGGCCGCCGCCGCGTGGCGCGTCGGGGACCGGACCGAGGTGACCGTCCGCGGCCGCTGGGGCTCGCAACAGTTCGAGGACGACGAGAACCGCCTGCCGCTCGCATCGGCCGGCACGGTCGACCTCGCCGTCGAGCGCCGGCTCGACCGCCGGACCGCGCTGCGGCTCGACCTCGACAATCTCCTCGATGCCGACGTGCCCGTCGGCCGCACCGCGGGCGGGCCGACCTCGTACGCCGCTCCTCGCGCGGTCCGCGGTTCCATCCGCGTCGGGTGGTGAAAAGAAAAAGGCGCCGGACCCGAGGGACCGGCGCCGGGACAGGGACGGGGATCGCTCACTCCTCGCGGCGACCCGCGAAGAGCATCAGGAGGATGTGCAGCAGGCTGCCGAGCGAGGCGACGAAGGCGGCGACGTAGGTGAGCGCCGCGGCGTCGAGGGTCTGGTGGACGCCGGGCATCTCGTCGCGGCCGATGAT
Organism: uncultured Opitutaceae bacterium; assembly: GCA_964460895.1. Taxonomy (GTDB): domain Bacteria; phylum Verrucomicrobiota; class Verrucomicrobiia; order Opitutales; family Opitutaceae; genus Didemnitutus. The sequence continues at coordinate 34,783 of CAYWTK010000015.1, read as the reverse complement.
GCCGAGGTTGACCAGCTGCGCCTTGGCGCGGCGCGACGCGTCGAACTCGACGGGCAGCGTGACGAGCTGGAAGAGGCAGATGACCGCCAGCGCGGCGGCGCCGAGGAGCAGGAAGGTCCCGCCGAGCCCCTGCGCGCCGAGGACGATGCCGATGATGATGAGGAACTGCGAGGCGCCGGCCGAGATCTGGGTGGCGGGCACGAGCACCTGGCGGAACTTCATCATGCTGTAGCCGACCTTGTGCTGGATGGCGTGGCCCGCCTCGTGGGCGGCGACGCCGAGGGCGGCGAGGCTGGTGCCGTCGTAGTTGAGCTCGGACAGCGCCAGCCGCTTGTTCATCGGGTCGTAGTGGTCGGTCAGCTGGCCGGGGACCCGGACGATCTCGACGTCGTGGATGCCGGCGCTCTCCATCACCGCCGCGGCCGCTTCCCGGCCGCTGATGTGGCCGCGGGACGGGATGCGCACGTTCTTGTTGTAGGCGCTCGTGACGCGCATCTGCGCGTAGAAGCCGAACAGCATGGGACCTGCGATCAGGAGGATGACGAGTAGGGTCATGGTGGTTGTAAAGTGTTGCGCGGGAAGATTGGCCGGGGGGGCGGCGATTTCCAGTGAAAAGCGCCGCTACTGGAAAACCGCCGCGCAGCTTGTAAACGCCGGCCGGCTCACCACTTCCGGGTCGCCCCGACGGCCCACTGCCGTCCGGCGGCCGGCACGGCCGGCACCTCCTGGAAGTCGCTGGCCCACGCGTTGTCGACCAACGCCGAGAACTGCCAGCCGGGCAGGCGGCGGGGGGAGAAGTACAGGCCGCAGGACAACAGCCACGCCTCGTCGCCGCCCTGCAGGCGCAGGAGGTTCGCCTCCTGCACCCGATATTCGTTGTCGACCCGCAGCTCCCATTCCGGGGCGAAGCGCCACGTGATCGCGGCGGTGGCGCGGTGGCGCGGGAAGTTGAGGGCGTAGAAGCTGGCGTCGACCGCCGCGGAACCGTAGTCGCTGCGCTTCGCCAGCGCGCCGTAGCCGAGCACCAGCTCGAGTTCGGCCACGCGCCGGGAAAGCACCGCCTCGAATCCCCGCGTGCGGACGTCCACCGCGTTGGCCGTGCGCGCGGTCACGCCGCGGCGGAAGGTCCAGTCCACGAGGTCGCGATCGTCGCGTTCGAAGACCGCCGCCTCGATCCGCCAGCCGCGCGCCGCGCCGCGGAGGCCCGCCTCGAGGTTGCGCGACTTCGTCCAGCCGAGGTCCGGGTTGCCGCGGAAGAGCCCCGCCGACGGGCTGGAGTTGAGGGCGGTGTAGGTGGGCAGCTGGGCCGACTCCGCCCACTCGGCGTACACGGTCCACGCGCCGCGCGTCCACTCGACCCCGGCCAACGGGGACACGACCGAGCCGTCGCGGTCGGATTCGTCCCAGGACGCCCCGGCCCGCACCCGCAGGTCGTCGCCGGGCGCGGCCCGGACGGTCCACTCCGGCACCACCGCGGCCTTGGCGAGGCGGCGTTCGCGGAAGCGGCCGAAGGTGAGGGCCGTGGACTCGATCCGGTCGGTCGCGATCGTGGCCGAGTAGGCCCAGGTCAGCGTCCCCGCGCGCGACCGGCCCTCGACCGAGGCCCCGCGGACCCACGTGGTGTGCTGGAACGGATTCGAGGCGCCGGGCACGGCGCGGTTGAACTCGTAGTCGTCCTTGTGCCGCCGGTGGAAGACCGAGGCGCCGAAGGCCTCGCCGTCCGCGCCTTCCCACCGGTGGCTCGCGAGCAGCAGCACGGTCTCGAGGTCCTCGGTCTCGTTGAACCCGAACGGCGTGTAGAGGTTGGGCCAACCGAAGAACTTCGCCTGGTAGCCGGCGAAGACGTCCGTCTGGTGACCGCCGCGCCGCCACTGCAGCCGGCCCGCCACGCGCGCGAAGTCGTGGTCGCCGCCCGGCAGGCTGCCGTCGCCTTCGGACCGCGCCCACTCCGCGTCCGCCGCCCACCCCTCGGCGCGGCCCTGGCCGGCCGCCGCCGCGTAGAGCGACTGGCGCTGGTAGCCGTCGCCGCCGAAGGAGGCGCCCGCCTCGGAACGGGGCGCGATGGCGGTCCAATCGTAGCGCACGGTGCCGGCCGTCGCCTGGAAGCCGGCGGCGGCGTTCGCGAGCCCGGTGACGACGCGCGGCGCGGACAGCATCGCGGGCGGCACCGGCAGCTCCGCCGCGTAATGGCCCGTCTGCGGGTCGCCCAGCGGCGCGCCGGCGACCTGGAAACCCGTGCCCTCGAAGAGTCCGCCGCGGATCGCGACGTCGGCCTGCGCCTCGGCGAGGTTGCGCGCCTGCACGTCCACGCGCGGCTCGAAGCGGAGCGCCGACACCGGCATGTCGATCGTGCCCACCGAGGATTGGTTGGCGACGCGCGCGCCCACGACGGTGAAGTCGGGCAGGCGCGTCTGCGCGGCGGCCGGCAGCGCCAGCGCGAGCCCGGCGGCGATCAGGTTAAGGAGACGGGCGGACATGGATTAACCAAGGGGCGACGAAGAAGGCCGCCCGCGCGGGCGGCCTGCGTGGGGCGATCCGGGGTCACTGGTCCCCGTCGTTGCCGATGGCCTCGACCGGGCAGCCCTCGAGGGCCTCCATGCAGAGGGCGACCTCCTCCTCGGTCGTCGGCTGCTTGTGGACGAACGAATAGCCGCCCTCGTCGTGGCGGGTGAAGAAGGCGGGCGCCGTCTCGCGACAGAGGTCGCAATCGATGCACTGCTGGTCGACGTAGAACTTGCCCGCCGCGTTGTCTTTCCACTTCTCAGCTTTGTTGGCCATGTCGCGTCGATTGAAGGACCTGGGAGGGCACTGTCAAGCGGCCCGCGGGTCTCGTCGCGACCCGCGCGGCGCCGACGGCGGGCTTGTGTTTGGAGTCGGGCGAAGTACGGTCCCCCCGCGATGCTGTCCGACCGGTCCTACATGCGTTCCGACTACCCCCGTCAGACGACGTCGGCGCTGACCTGGATCCTGTGCGCGACGGTGGCGGGCGCGGTGATGCAGATCGCCTTCCGCAACTGGGGCGGGGACGCCTTCGCCCGGATGACGGCGCTCAGTCCGGCCGCCCTGGCCCACGGGCGCGTCTGGACCCTCGTGACCTACGTGCTCCTGCACGGCGGCCTGCTCCACCTCCTGTTCAACTGCCTGGGCATCTTCTTCCTCGGGCGCGAGGTCCTGCCGCTGCTGGGGCCGGCGCGGTTCGTGCAGTTCTACCTCGGCTCCGCCGTGGCCGGGGCGCTGCTCTGGCTCGCCTTCCACGCCTGGGGCGGCGCGGCCCCGCTGGTCGGCGCGTCCGCGAGCATCGCCGCGATGTTCATCCTCTTCGCGTGCGTCTATCCGGAGCGGGAGATCACGTTCCTGCTCTTCTTCGTCCTGCCCGTGACCGTGAAGCCGAAGTACCTCGCCTGGGCCCTCGTCGGCTTCGACCTCCTCGGTCTGCTCGCGAGCGAGCTGCCGGGCAGCCAGCTCCAGACGGGCATCGCGCACTCGGCGCACCTCGGGGGCATGCTGGCGGGCTGGCTCTACTTCCGCCTGGTCTACGCGCGCCACGGCTTCGACCGCGTCTCCGGTTCGTCCGGCTTCGCGTGGCCCGCGTGGCTCAAGCGCCCCCAGGCGCGCGCCGCCGCGCCGGCCGCCACCCCGCTCGAGACCGGCCCGCGGCCCCCGGGCACGGTGGACCTCCGCGCCGAGGTGGACCGCATCCTCGACAAGATCAACAGCCACGGATTCGGCGCCCTCACGGCCGACGAGAAGCGGCTGCTCGACGAGGCCAAGGACCTGCTCAGCCGCCGCTGACCGATTCCCCCGCCGGCATGAAACATTTTCCCCGGCCACCCCTCTCATCTTCACGCATGTCGCCGCGCCCCCTTCTCTCCCTGCTCCTCGCCTTCGTCGGACTCTCGACCGTCCTCCTGGGGACGACCGACCGCAACTATTCGACGAACCCGTTGATGCAGAACGAGGTGCGGACGCTCAAGGAGCTGCTCCGGTACGTCCACTTCAACCGCAATGCCGTCACGTCGGAGGATTACCCGAAGCTGGTCACCGATTACATGGCCCTGCTCGACCCGCAGCGCCTCTACTTCACGGCCGCCGACGAGCAGTCGCTCCGCCGCCTCTACGGCCCCACGCTCGAGAGCGCGATCGAGTACAACGGCAACATCGACGCCGCCTTCCGTATCTTCGGCCTCTTCGAGCAGCGCGTGCGCTCCCGCATCACGTGGGTCAAGGACCGGCTGAAGGAGGACTTCGACCTCACGGTCGAAGAGACCTACGCGTTCGACCGCTCCAAGGGGCCGTGGCCGGCCAACCAGGAGGAGGCCGACGACATCTGGCGGCGCCGGCTGAAGGCGGAGTACATCAACGAGATCCTGGCGAAGAAGACGCCCGAAGCGGCGAAGCTGACCATGACCCGGCGCTTCGAGCGGTTCCTCAAGAACACCACCGAGGTGCAGCCGAACGAGATCCAGGAGCGCTTCCTCACCGCGCTGACGCGCCTCTACGATCCCCACTCGGCCTATTTCTCCGCGCCGTCGCTCGACGACTTCAACATCGACATCAACCTCCACCTCTTCGGCATCGGGGCCGTCCTGAGCGTCAACGAGGAGGGCTTCTGCACCATCGTCAGCGTCGTCCCCGGCGGCCCCGCCGACCAGACGGGCAAGGTCCGCGCGAAGGACCGCATCATCGCTGTCCAGCAGGAGAACGCCGAGGCGATCGACGTCGTCGGCATGCGCAACCGGCAGATCGTGCAGATGATCCGCGGTCCCAAGGACACCAAGGTCACCCTCACGCTCATCCCCCACGACGCCACCGACGAGTCGAAGACCCAGCAGGTCACGATCACGCGCGGCGAGATCAAGCTCAACCAGGCCCGCGCCTACGGCGAACTGCACGAGGTCCCCTCCGCGGACGGCAAGGTCAGCCGCATCGGGGTCATCACGCTCAACTCCTTCTACGGCGAGACCGGCGAATCCGACGACGCGAAGCGCGCCACCGCCAGCAACGACGTGGCCGAGCTCGTCGGCAAGCTGCGCCAGGAGGGCATGGACGCGCTCGTCATCGACCTCCGGCGCAACGGCGGCGGCCTGCTGTCCGAGGCCATCAACCTCACCGGCCTCTTCATCGAGCAGGGCCCGGTCGTGCAGGTGCGCGACTCGCTCGGCCGCGTCTCCCTCGGCCGCGACAACTCCAGCGCGGTCGCGTACGACGGCCCGCTGGCCGTCCTCACCTCCCGCTTCAGCGCCTCGGCCTCCGAGATCTTCGCCGGCGCCCTCCAGAACTACGGCCGCGCCGTCGTCATCGGCGACAGCGCGACCTACGGCAAGGGCACCGTGCAGGTGGTCTTCGAGATGCAGAACTACCTGCCGCGCCTCGCGCGCGACTACGGCCGGGCCGGCGCGGCCAAGCTCACGACGCAGAAGTACTACCTGCCCAACGGCGCCTCCACCCAGCTGCGCGGCGTGGTGCCCGACATCGCGCTACCGTCGGTGGACGACTTCCTCGAGGTCGGCGAGGCCCGCGAGCCCAACGCCCTCATCTGGGACGAGATCCGCGCCGCCCCGTTCGACGGCGCTCCGCTCAACCAGGCGTTCGTCGCCCCGCTCCTCGCCGCCAGCCAGCAGCGGCAGACGAGCCTCGACGAGTTCGCCCTCCTCCGGCGCAACATGGACTGGTTCCGCGCGCGCACGGAACGCAAGGAGGTGTCGCTCAACCTTGCCCGCCGCCAGGCGGAGAAGGAGGAGTCCGAGGCGACGTCCAAGCGCTTCGAGGAGGAGTACAAGGCGATGGCGAAGCTCGGCTTCACCAAGCGCGAGATCAAGCTGGACGCCGTCCTCGCCTCCAAGGAGCCGCCGCCGCCCGAGCCCGAGGAGGAGGGCGACACCGACTCCGCCGCGCACGAGGCGGGCGCGCGCTTCGACGTGCACCTGCGCGAGGCGCTGCGGGTCGTGGCCGACGCCGCGCGGCTCGCGTCGGACCCGCAGTGGGCGCGGAGCACGGCCCGGCCGGCCTCCGCCCCCCGCGGCTGACCGCTCAGCCCGCGACGGCGAGGAACCGCTCGCGGCCGGCCAGGTCGCGGTGCGCCTCGACCCGGGTGAAACCCGCGGCACGCGCGAGCTCCTCCAGCCGCGCGCGCTGCTCCGGCCCGGTCTCGCACCACAGCCAGGCCTCCGGCCGCAGCCGCGTCCGGGCGCCCCGCAGGATCCGCGCGAGGTCCTCGGTGCCCTCCGGCCCGCTCGTCAGGGCCGAACGCGGCTCGTGGTCGCGGACCTCGGGCTCGACGCCGGCCAGCTCCGCGTCCGCGAGGTAGGGCGGATTGGCGACGATCAGGTCGAAGGCCTCGTCCGCCGCGAGCCCGGAGAACCAGTCCGAGCGCACGAGCGCGACCCGTTCGCCGAATCCGTGCGCCGCGACGTTCTCCGCGGCCAGCGCGAGCGCGGCCTCCTCGCGCTCCACCGCCGTCACCCGGGCCTCCGGCCGCGCGCGCGCCAAGGCGAGCGCCAGCGCGCCGGAACCGGTGCCCAGGTCGAGGAAGCGCGCGGGACCGGCGGGGGCGCGGGCCAGCGCCAGCTCGAGGAGCAGCTCGGTCTCGGGACGCGGGATCAGCGCGCGGCGGTCGACCTTGATCGTCAGGCCGCCGAACTCGACCGATCCGAGGATGTACTGGAGCGGCTCCCGCTCGGAGCGCCGCTTCACGAGGGGACGGATCCGGCCGAGCTCCGCCTCCGCCAGCGGCCGCTCGAACTGCACGTAGAGCTGCATCCGCGGCAGGCCGAGGGCGTGGCCGACGAGCAGCTCGGCGTTGAGGCGCGGGTTCTCGACGCCGTGGCGGGCCAGGAAGTCGGTCGAGCGGCGGACGATCTCGAGCAGCGTGAGCATGGCTCAGTCCTCCTCCGCGCCGCGCCGCGGGGCCGGCGCCGGCTGGCCGGTGAGCTCGGCGAGCTTCTCCTCGAACTCGGCCCGCTGCAGCGCGCCGACGAGCGCGTCGAGGTCGCCCTCGAGCACCTGGGGCAGGCTGTGGAGCGTCAGCCCGATGCGGTGGTCGGTCACGCGGTTCTGCGGGAAGTTGTAGGTGCGGATGCGCTCGCTGCGGTCGCCCGTGCCGATCTGGCTGCGGCGCTGCGCGGCGTACTTCGCGCGCTCCTCGTCCTCGCGCAGCTTGAGCAGGCGGGAGCGGAGCACGGCCAGCGCGCGGGCCTTGTTCTTCAGCTGGGAACGGTCGTCCGCGCAGAAGACGATCAGCCCCGTGGGACGGTGGATGATGCGCACGGCCGAATCGGTCGTGTTCACGCCCTGCCCTCCCGGGCCGCTGGCGCGCTGGACGGTGATGTCGAGGTCCTGCGGGTCGATCTGCACGTCAACCTCCTCCGCCTCGGGCAGGACCGCGACGGTGACCGTCGAGGTGTGGATGCGGCCGTTCGCCTCCGTCACCGGGATGCGCTGCACGCGGTGGACGCCGCTCTCGAACTTCAGCTGGCGGTAGACGTCGGTGCCGGTGATCAGGCTGATGACCTCCTTGAGGCCGCCGCGGTCCGAGCCGCTCGAGCTGAGCGTCTGCACCTTCCAACCGCGGCCCTCGGCGTAACGGACGTACATCCGGTGCAGGTCGGCGGCGAAGAGCGACGCCTCGTCCCCCCCCGCGCCGGCCCGGATCTCGAGGATGGTGTTCCGCGAATCCGAGGGCTCCGGCGGAATCATCGCGCGCAGGACCGCCTCGCGGCGGGAGGCGAGGTCGGCCCGCAGGCCGGGCAGCTCCCCCTCGGCCAGCGACCGCAGGTCCGGGTCGCCGCGCGGGTCGCGCAGCAGCGCCTCGAGGTCCGCGACCTCGCGTCCCAGCCGCTCGAACTCCCGGTGCCCGTCCACGAGGGCCCGCAGCCGCTGCTGCTCCCGCGTGACCTCGGCGGCCCGGCGCGCCTGGGCGTAGAACGACGGCTCGGCCATCTGGGCGTCGAGCTCGTCGAGCCGGCGCTGGAAAGGGTCGATGGGAGGCAGTTGGTCCACGGTCGGGGATAATCGAATTGCGTCGGCCGCGGCAGGCGGCTTCCGTCACCGAATCAGGGCGGGCGTCCGCCGCCCAGCAATTCCTTTCCGCGATGGCCTCCCCGCTCTTCACGCAGAACATCGTCGCCTGCATCTGGGATTTCGACAAGACGCTCATCCCGGCCTACATGCAGGCGCCGCTCTTCCGCCGCTACGGCGTGGACGAGGGCAACTTCTGGGCCGAGACCAACGCGCTGGCCGAGCACTACCGTCGGCGCGGGTGCCACGTGGCGCCCGAGATCAGCTACCTCAACCACATCCTGACCCACGTGCTCGCCGGACCCATGGCCGGCCTGAGCAACCGCATCCTGCGGGAGTGCGGCGCCGAGATCGCGCTCTACCCCGGCCTGCCCTACTTCTTCCAGAGCTCGCGCGACTGGGTCCGCGAGCGCCCCGAGTTCCGCAAGCACGAGATCGTGCTCGAGCACTACGTCGTCAGCACCGGCCTGGCCGAGATGATCCGGGGCAGCGCGGTCGCCCCGCACGTGGACGGCATCTGGGCCTGCGAGTTCATCGAGAATCCCCTGCCCCCGGGCTTCCTGCGCCAGAAGGAGTTCCCCCTCGAGGCGGCGGCGGAGATCGCGCAGATCGGCACGATGATCGACAACACGACCAAGACCCGGGCAATCTTCGAGATCAACAAGGGCACCAACCGCAACGCCGCCATCGACGTGAACGCCAAGGTGGCGCCCGAGGACCGGCGCGTGCCGCTGCAGAACATGATCTACATCGCGGACGGGCCGAGCGACGTGCCGAGCTTCTCCGTCGTCAAGCAGGGCGGCGGCCGGACCTACGCGGTCTACAATCCCTCCGTCCGCGCCGAGTTCGAGCAGAACGACCGCCTGCGCCAAGCCGGCCGCATCGACCACTACGGACCGGCCGACTACTCCTCCGGCAGCCCGACGACGCATTGGCTGCACCTGCAGGTGGAGAAGATCTGCGAGCGCATCGTCGCCGACCGCGAGGCCGCCGTCGCCTCCCGCGTCGCCCGTCCGCCCCGGCACCTGAACTCCGGGGACGCGCCGGCGAAGGCTCCGTCGGCGCCGAAGCAGACGACCTTTCTCGAGTGACGGGCCGAAGTCGCCGGCGCACTCGCTGAGCGCCAAAAAAAAACGCCGCCCGGTGAGGGGCGGCGTGCGAAAATCCGATGGCTGCGACTCAGCCTGGTCCGCCGAACGGACTGGACGGGATGGGAGGCGGCGGCGGAATGACCGGCACCGGGGCAGGCGGGGGCGGGGGCGGAGGAGGAGTCGGCTCGTTCGCCGGGGCCGGGGCCGGAGCGGGCGCCGGAGCCGGGGCCGGAGCGGGGGTGGGAACCACGGCTTCCACCGTGACCGTGGTCGTGGGACTGACCGGGGCGATCGTGACGTTCGAGATGATGTTGGTCACCGTCGTGGCGCTGACCGGCGTGGCCGTCGCCGGCAGGGAGTTGTTGGCGGCGGTCACCAAGCTGGCCGCCAAGGTGGTTGCGGCGGTCCCGGCGGCGGTGGACGTCGTGTTCGTGACCGCGGCGACGGCGGCGGCCGTGTTGACGACGACGGCGGTGGCCGCCGTCGGATTGGCGCTGGCCGCGGTGGCAACGATGCTCTGAGCGATCGCCGTAGTGCCGCCCGCCGAGGTGGCAAGGGCAGCATTGTTGACCGCGTTGGTGGCGGCCGCGGCGGTCGCGGCCGCGACGATGGCCGTTCCCTGTTCCGACGACCCAGCCGCAGCGGCCAGGGTGCTCACCACGGCGGTCACGGCCGACATGTCCGACGAGGCCGCGGCGACGGCCGCAGCCAGCATCGAGAAACCCTCCGCGGTGGCGGACGCGGACAAGGTACCGACGGTGCCGGTGGTGGCGTCGAGCGTCGAGCCGGCAGGCACATCTCGGCCTCCGGCCGAGACAACACCGGAAATCGTATTGATGCTGAATGTGACGCCGTTGAACGTGACGGAATAGGTCGTGCCCCGGGCCGCGGCGACGCCCTTCGGCGTCTTCACCGCGTAGTTGTTCGACGCCTTGCGCTTCGGGTCGAGCGACGAGGCCAGCGTGCCCGACTTCAGGTCGACGGTGCCGGTGCGGACACCGGACGCGCTGACGCTGACCTTCTCGAGCCCGGCGGTCGTCTTGGAGCCGAGCACGGCGACGATGCCCTCATGGACCTCGACCTGGGCCTGCGACTTGTCGCCGGTCACGATTTCGGCGCCCTGCGGCAGCGTCATTCCGGCCGTGGCCGGCACGACCGAGCCGTCGGGCATCTTCACCGACACGGTTCCGCCGACAGCCCGGATCCGGGCCGAGGTCTGGGTCTCTGCCTCCTGACCCAGGAGGGAGGAGGAAACCAGCAGCGCGAGCAGCGCTGGCACGAGGCGAAGGAACTTCATGGGAATAGGGGTCGGAAGGGGATTCTGAACCGCGGGAAAAAAGGCGCAGGACGCCCGGATGGCAACGGCATTCTCCGAGTGCAGGGAGCCGGGCGGCCCCGGCCGCCGGACGCTACTTCTCATGCATCACATGCACGCCATCCCAATCCTCCGGGGGCGGCTGACGCGCATAGCGCTCCACGAAACCCAGGAATATGGTCGAGGGATTGTCCGCCACGCCGATGTCCCGCCCCGGACGCAGGGCCTCGAGTTCCGCGCTCCGCTGGAACCGCTCGGTAGCCCCGGCCCAGTCCCGTCGCAGGAAACGCTCGAGGCCGTCCGCGAAGAGGTCGAGGCAGTCGCGGGTCTCCGGCGCGAGGTGTTCGCGCAGGCCCACGACCTCGTGGATCGGCACCGCCTGCGTGCGGCCCTTGACGACGATGCGGCCGAGCGGGCGGAAGACCACGCGGTCGCCGCCGTGCTCGACGCAGGCGAGCCGCGTCGCCTCGGTGCACATCAGGTAGGTGCCCCAGCTCTTCGCGCCCGACTCCATGCGGGCGGCGAGGTTCACGTCGTCGCCCATCATCGTGTAGTTGAAGCGGGTGCGGCTGCCCATGTTGCCGACGACCACCCGGCCGGAATTCAGGCCGATGCGGGACCGCATCGCGTGGACCACCGGCGGCCATTCGGCTCCGGCGGCGCGCCAGCGCTCCCGCAGCTCGCCGAGCCGGACCTGCACCCGCAGCGCCGCGACGCACGCCCGGTAGCCGTGGTCGGGCAGGGCCACCGGCGCGCCGAACATCGCGACCACGGCGTCGCCGATGTACTTGTCCAGCGTGCCGCCCTCCTCCTGCACGATGTCGGTGCAGGCCGTGAGGTACTCGTTCATCAGCTGCACGAGGCGCGGCGCCGGCAGCTGCTCGGAGAAGCCGGAGAACCCCTGGATGTCGCTGAAATAGGCGGTGACGACCTCCTCGTGCCCGCCCAACTGGGGAGGCGTGCCGCTCGCGACGAGCCGCTCGACCACCTGCGGGGAGACGTAGGCCCCGAACATGCCCTTGATCGCCTGCTTCGCCCGCTGCTCCTCGATGATCCGGCGCGCGATGAGGAGAAACTGGAGAAGGCCGAAGCCGGTCAGGGGACCGACCAGCGGAATCCACAGGCTCGAGACGATCCAAGCCGCGAAGACGAAACCGAGATAGGCGACCGCGGCCAGCGCCGTGCCGGCCACCAGCAGATTGACCGATCGGCCCGCGGTGAGGAGGACACCGAGCCAACCCGCGAAGAGGACCACGGCCCAGGCCCACCGGGAATCCGCCTCCCGCGCGAAGTCCCCCGAAAGGATGTTGTCGATGGCGTTGGCATGGAGCAGCGGCAGCGGCGAAAAGGGGGACAGCGGCGTCGGTCCCGCATCGGCATTGCCGGTGGCGAAGAGCCCGACGATGGCGATTCCTCCCCGCAGGAGCGGCGGCGGCGGCGATTCCGCGTTCGGTTCGACATAGCGGGAGTGGAGCCCCAGCAGCAGCCCCCGGTAGCTGAAGGTGGGGAAGACGGAAGGAGCGTCGAGCGCCTCGTGGCGGTAGTTGATGAGCAATCGCCCCTGCTCGTCCATCGGGACGCGGATCTCGCGGTCCGGCAGCGGGAGGACGAGGGAGTCGCCGAGTCGGCCGCGGACCTGGTCGACCTCGATTCCGAAGTAACGCATCACCGTCTGCAGGGAGAGGCTCGGGTAGAGTTCGTCGCCCGTGCGCACGACCAGCGGAAGTCGGCGGACGATGCCGTCGCGGGCCTCCTTCTCGGCATCCACGAATCCGAAGTGGCTGACCGCGCGCAGGGCGGGAAACGGCACGGCGGCGAAATCGCCGCCGCTCACCTTCCGCCGGTCGCCCTCGATTCCGCGCAGCGGCCGGGTCGGTCCGGCGTTGGCCGGGTCGCCTTCCGCGACCTCGTACTCGCTCGAGACCGCGCCGGTGACGACCTCGGTGCCTCGCTCCCGGGCCGCGAGCACTCCGGCCGCCATCAGCGCATCGGTCTCCTCCTCCCGCGGGACCGTGAGAAAGACGTCCATGCACGCGACCCGAAGGCCGGCGACGGACATGAGCTCGATCAGCGTCCCGTGGTAGTTCCGCGGCGGCGGCCAGGAGACCAGGTTGGCCTCGGCGTCGTCGTCGAACAGCACCAGCATGATGCGCGCATCGGGTGGAGGCTGCCAGCGCACGCGCACCTGCGTCCTCCAGTCCAGGGTCCGCCACTCGAACTCCCGACCGGTCTCCGTCCGCGCCAGCAGCCACGCGAGCGCGCAGCAGAGCAGCGGTGCCCACCAAAGCTGGCGGAACGTCGAGCGGACGGTGCGGCGGGTCATCGGCGGCGGCATCCTGCGGCCGGGCCCGCCGGTGCGCCAAGCGATTTCTCCCCGTCGCACCCGCCAAAAAGGAACGCCGCCCTCGCGGACGGCGTTCCCCTATGGCGGAAGAAAGGGATCGTCAGCGGATCAGCGCGAACCGCGGCGCGGCGAGCGAGGCGAACTCGGTCCGACCGGCGGCGACGGCCGGGGCCGCCTCCGCTCCGGCGACCGTGCGCAGGACGGGCTCGTGCTCCGGCAGCGCAGGCGCCAGGTGGAAGCGGGGCGCCGGCACCGACCGGAAATGGACGGGGGCCGGCTGCGTCAGGTCGAACCGCACGGGCGCTGCGGCCACGGCCACGGGGGCGGGCGCGGGCGCCGCGGCGCGCAGGCGGCGCTCGTCGCGCTGCCGCTCGACCAGGTTCACCACGCGCTCGGCGTAGCGGTAGCTGACCGTCGGGACCTCGCCCCGCAGGACGGAACCGAGTCCGCTGTTCCAAGCGAGGGCGACGTTGAACGGGCTCGGGTCGATGCCGGCCTCGCGCAACCCGCGGCGAATCCACTCGTAGTGGCGCGCCGCGACCTCGTCCGCGTGCGCGCGGTCGACGGCCCGCTCGAACGGCTGGCGCGAGTGCATCCGCCACGTCTGGGACCGGAACTGGTAGGGTCCGAGCTCGCCCTTCGACCCGCGGCGGGCGTGGTTCGTGGGGTTCTCGACCCAGTTGATCGCCCGCAGCGTCTCGGCGCGCTCCCAGGCGTCCGCGGCGGACCCGGTGAGGGCCCACGCGGAGCAAAGGCAGGTGAGGAGGAGGAGGCGGTTGGTCATGGGAAGGGTCGGACAAAGGCGGCCGGCCGGGTCCTGACAAGGGGCATTCGTGTCCGTGCCATTTACACACCGCGCCGCTCTGTCCCGAACTTTACAAGACACCACCTAACCCCCTACGTCCGATGGCCGGGGCTGCGCCGGAATTGCCTACTGTTCGAAAAAAAATTCCTGCTGACTCGGCCCGGAACCCGTTTCCGCAGCTTGCGCCGGGGCAACACCCCCCTTCCCTTCTCGGCCATGTCCCACGCCGTCACCGCCATCGAGGCCACCGACAAGCCGCGGTTCTACGCGGCCCTGCACCGGCAGCTGGAGGCCGTCCTGCACAGCGAACGGGACTGGATCGCGAACCTGGCGCAGACGTCGGCCCTCCTGATGCAGGTCATGCCCGACCTCAACTGGGCCGGCTTCTACCTGATGAAGGACGGCGGGCTGGTGCTCGGGCCCTTCCAGGGCAAGGTCGCCTGCGTCCGCATCGCGCTGGGCCGCGGGGTCTGCGGCACGGCGGCCGCGCGGCGGGAAACCATCGTGGTGCCCGACGTCCACGCGTTCCCCGGCCACATCGCCTGCGACAGCGCGTCCAATTCCGAGGTCGTCGTGCCGTTGGTCCGCGACGGCGAGCTGCTCGGGGTGCTCGACCTCGACAGCCCGCGCCGGGAGCGGTTCGACGCGGACGACGCGCGCGGTCTCGAGGAGGTCGTCCGGATCCTGCTCGCCTCCTCCGACCGGCCGGCCTGAGCGCTGGGCCCGGAAAACAGGACCGGGCGCCCCCGCGAGGGAGGCGCCCGGAAAGTGGTGGCTCAGGTCGGAATCGAACCGACGACACAAGGATTTTCAGTCCTCTGCTCTACCAACTGAGCTACCGAGCCACA